>AP021858.1:2497169-2809316 GCA_017347465.1 Candidatus Nitrosymbiomonas proteolyticus
TTTGACCCAAGGAGACTCCATCCAAGGCGCGGCCAAGGTCGGATCGCCCACTCCGCCTCCGGGCACTTCCCTTGCGCCTTCGGTCGGGTCGAAAGGCACCCAGCCCAGCCCTTCGAAGTAAAGCTCGGCCCAGGCGTGAGCATCGGCCTCGCGCACCTCATACGCGCCGTTTCGGTCACGCTTGCCGGTCGTGGGGAAATAGCCGGTCGCGAGCCTCGCAGGAATCCCCTGGCTCCGGGCCATCAGGGCCATCGAACTAGCGAAGAGGTCGCAGTACCCCTCTCGTTCGCCCTCGAAGAGGAAGTACGACACAGGGTCGGGGCCGCTCGGCGTGGGCTCAGCGTTGAGATTGTAGACGCACCTCCGCTCGATCTCCGCCTTGAGTGCCAGGGCGCGCTCATAACTGCCCTCGATGTTCTCGCAGACCCGATCCGCAAGGGCGGCCACGTCGGATTGGATTCCCCTCGTGTCCACGTAGTTGGCCAAAAATCGGGGCGTCGGCCTGGGTATCCCACCGTCGGTGGCTTGGGGGGAGAGCACCTTGGTTTGGCCGGTGACCCTGACCATCGGGGGCATGCCCGCGGGCACTTCGAGGGTGCCGTCGGGGTGGAGCCTCCACCGGCCTTCGGGCTTCAGCGAGACCACTTCGCCGGGCAAGGGCAGCTTGGAAAACGAAATCGTCAGCGGCTGTACGGCGAACGGTACGGTTTCGAAACTCTCCGACCTCAGAAGCTCCCTCCGAGCCGAATACGCCTCTTGATTGACGAAGTAGAACTCGTTGGCCTCCCAATTCGTCGCCGACCAACCCGTGCCCGTGTAGCTATCGTAGGTCGAGGAGCGCAGGTACCTGGGCCGGTCGAGTTCGGCGAGCATCACTACCCGATCGGAGAGCAACCGGGGACCGGTGCCGACGCGGAGCGCGGTCGGGTTGCCGGCTGCGCCGATCCCCGAGGAGGGCGAGGCGGAGACGCTGGGGCGCGGAAGCCGCACGACGCCCGCGACGCCTTGAAACGAGAATTGGACCACGGGCGCCCCGAAGAAACTGATCAACACCACGAGCGTCGCCGAAGCCAGCGCCCATCCGGGACCGGCGACCCACCGCCAAGGGCCTTGTCGGATCTCTTCGAGCCTCGCATACCCAGAGAGCCTCGCCCGCTGGATCATCTCCCGTTGGTGAGACCGAGCGTAAAGCACAGCCATCGAAAGCAAGAAAAAGAAGAACGCGAAGGTTGCGCCCTCGAAGTTGCTGAACGTCCCGACCAGAGCAAAGAGCGAAATGCAGGGTACCGCTTGAAACAGAAGGGTCGCGTCGCGCCAAGTGGCAAAGCTGCCGAAGAGGATCATCCACGTGAGAACCGACGCAATTCGCAGTTCAGGGGGGATTCCATCTCCGGGAAGTACGGCGTTGAGCCTATCGGGAAGCATGAGCGCCGCGAACGCTCCGAGAGCATAGAGGTACGAATCCCACGCCAACGAACTCTGGCTCTTGAGGAGAGTCTGGACGCCCAAGCTGACGACGGCCCCGACAGCCACGACAAACACGCAGAACACTGCGAGCGGCGTGTTCGCAAGCGAAAGTCCCAGCGAATAGACCGCGAGCATCGAGGCGATCGCGGAGAGGCTTGTGTCGAGCAAACCGGTGCTTGCCGACTTCAGGCTAGCGGGGTACTCCTTCATGGGGCGCCCCCGAGCGGAGCGAGCAAGATCGTCGCCCCCGCGTCGCACAAGTCGTCGACGAAGTTCGGGTTCGTCGCCGAGCTCAGGCTCGATTTCCTCTTGGGCGGCGCGAAACGTTCCGCATCGTAAAGGACCGCCGTAACGTCGTGGCCAGCCCTTCGAAGTTGTCCGATCGCCCCTGGCAACCCCGCGTCTTCGACAGCAACGAACACGTAAACGATGTTGTTGGGCGCGAGTTCAGGGATCGTAGAGAGGATTCGGCTCGAAAGCGGCGCCTCGTCGATCGCTTCAATCTCCGCCAACAGTCGCATGAGGTTCTGCTCGCGCTCCTGGGGAGGCTGGGTTTCGGGGTCCAACTCTCGCCCAGGAAGTTGAACGGCGACGCCCTGCCGCAGGAACTGCTTGATCGAGTACGCCAGGTGCGAACACATTCGCTCCAGAGTCGTGTCGACGCCTTCTCCAACATCTGAGCCTCGCTCGGTTTGCAGGTAGAGGCTCACACCGCTCTGCGAGCCCGTCTCAAACTCCTTGACCATGAGTTGGCCCGTTCTCGCCGTCGTGCGCCAGTGAACGTGCCTAAGCGCGTCGCCGGGGAAGTACTGCCTGACCCCGCGCGGCTCGATGCCATGTCCCCGCGACCTTCCATGCTCGGCCTCCGAAAAGCCCCAGCCGGCAGCCGAAGAGAAGTCGAGATCGAGCGGCAGCGGGTCCGGGAGAACGAGCATTTCGGATGGCTCGGTTTCGTATTTTCTCGACATCGTGACAAGCCCCAAGGCGTCGCTTCCGAACACGGCGAGCCGAGACCAAACGTACCTGCCGCGACGCAACGGCTTGAACTGGTACTGCGTCGAGATGGCCTGTCCAAACGCGGGCGCAATCGGAAGGCTCGGCGAGAGGTCTTGCCACACCATTCGCTCCGGGAGAAAGTCCGACACCATGATGAGCGGCCGGCGAATCTTCCGAAGACTCCATGCGGTGAGCTCGATCGTTACTAGGTCCCTCGCCCGAACGACGGGCGGGACGGTGCGCTCAAATCTCAGCCCCCGCACCGAGAGCCACGCCTGCAACCGCGATGCGCCGATCGTCGCAATCATCGCCGTACTCATATAGAAGAGGGCTGGAGAATTGAGCGCGACCGCGACCAACAGCAGGAACGCGGAAGCGGTCGTGAGCGCCACCGCCGCGATGTTGCTCAGGGATTCGGTCGTGGAGTTGGGCCGAGGTTTGCTCACGTCAAGCGGTGGGACTGGGGATCGGGGCTGGCACGGAATCCAACGTTTTCATCAAAATCTGCTCGGCGTTCGTGCCCCTCGCTCGAACATCGGCGCGGGGCAGAACCCTGAGCGAGAGCACGCTGAGGGCGACCGCCTTCACGTCATCGGGCCGGACGAATTCCGATCCGCTCATCGCCGCGTGCGCCTGAGCCGCGCGCATCAGGTGGAGCGAGCCTCGCGGCGACGCCCCCATCAGAAGTTGAGGGTTCTCACGAGTGGCTCGGACGATTTGGACGATGTACTCGCGGACCGAATCATGTACGAACACCTCCCGAACGGCTGCCTGCAACTCCAAGAGGTCGTCCATCGTCAGAACCCCTTTCATGGATTCGAGCGGATGTTCGAGTTGATGGCTGGCGAGGATCTCGATCTCGGCCTTCGTTTCTGGGTAGCCGAGAGTCAACCGCATGAAGAACCGGTCGAGTTGCGCCTCCGGCAAGGGGTAGGTGCCGGCCATCTCGACCGTGTTCTGCGTTGCGATCACAAAAAACGGGTTGGGGAGGTCACGGGTAACGCCATCCGTGGTGACCTGCCGCTCCTCCATCGCTTCGAGCAGCGCGCTTTGGGTCTTGGGAGTGGCGCGATTGATTTCGTCGACTAAGACCACGTTTGCGAAGATCGGCCCTGGGTGGAACTCGAAGCCGCCCGTCCCCTGGTTGTAAACAGTCGCGCCGGTCACGTCCGAAGGCAGCAGGTCGGGAGTGAACTGAATGCGACGAAACTCACCTCCGATGGCCCGCGCGATCGCCTTGGCCAGGGTGGTCTTCCCCACCCCAGGGATGTCTTCGATCAAGACATGCCCTCCGCAGATCAAAGCCAAGCCCGCCATCCCAACGGTCTCGGGTTTGCCGACGATCACGCTTTCGATGGCCTCGGTGAGGTCCCTGACCCTATTCTGGACGGACGGAGTCCCTTTCACTGACACCACCGCTTCCGACGAAACCGATGCCCCCACTTGCTGCTGCAAAACTTCATACCCCTCTGGAAGATTTCGTCGCGCTCAAAGCGCGACACTTTCTTTGTACGCTCAATGACGCGACAAAGGTAGCTGTTTTTGTATACAACCGGTTGCAGGGAACCTGAGCCGACGTATGTCATTGCTGGCAATTCGGCTAGGCCCCTTTGCCTACCTTTCTACCTTCCGGCTCCCATGCTACAATCGTCGCCGTGGCAGAGCGCTCGATCGTGGGGGTCGACTTAGGCGGGACTAACGTTCGAGCCCGCGCGTTTTCCCGGGACGGCGCGCCCCTCAGCGATCTCGCCTCGACCTCGTCGCGAGCCACCGAAGGCCTCGATGCTGTCGCCGAAGCGATCTCCTCGGTGGTCAGGGCCTGCGCCTCGAACCTCGACGCCGCGCCGGAGCGGATTGGGATCGCCGCACCGGGCCACATCGATGGCGAAACGGGAACCGTGCGCTGGGCGCCGAACTTCGGCGTTCTGGTTGAAGGCGTTTTCCAGAACTGGATCGACGTTCCGTTGGGTGAGGCCGTAGCGGCTCGACTGGGGGCGGAAGTCGTTATGGGCAACGACGCGAACCTAGCGGCCTTGGGGGAATATCGGTACGGTACGGGAAGGAACGCCGCGAAGGGCCTCGTGCTTTTCACGCTCGGAACCGGCATCGGGGGAGGCGTCGTCCTCTCGCCGTCCTGCGTTCAGGGGGAGGCCAAGGGGTCGCTCGTCTTGGTAGGCGGGAACGGCGGCGGCGGCGAACTCGGGCACTTAGTCGTGCGCGAAGGCGGGCTGGATTGTTCGGCAGGAAGCTACGGCGCGGTCGAGGCCTATTGCCAGCGCGACGCCATCGTTCGCCGGGCGGTCTATGGCTTGCAGCGAGGTCGGAAATCTTCGTTGGGCGAAGCCATAGGAAATGACCTATCGAGGGTGACTCCCAAGTTGATCGCCGAAGGGGCCGATGGTGGCGACGAACTTTGCCAAGAGGTCCTTGCCGAAGTGGGCCAGGTCTTGGGCGTCGCGATGGGGAACGCCATCAACATCTTCGCGCCAGAGGTTGTTGCGGTCGGGGGCCAGATCGCCCTCGCCGGCGAATGGATCCTCGCTCCGGCCCGGCGGGCGGCCCGAAGCGTTGCGATTCCTTCGCTTTTTGAGTTTGCTACGATCGTCCAAGGCGAACGCATCGACGACGCGGGGGTCCTCGGCGCCGCGGCTCTCGCGATGGGATAAGGGAACTGCGATGCCAGAGCGATGGGTGATGCGCAAGCGCAAGGTCGAAATCGAAGGAGGCCGCGCGCTTTGGTTCTATGAGTTCGAACAAGCCCCGCCGACCCGCAAGGCCCCCCCGGCTAACGACCCTGCGTCCAAGACGGCGCCTTCCGATGGCCAAGGACAGCCCAAAGGTATGCTTGAAGATCGAACGGAGTAGACGGAAATGACCGAAGTGATCATGCCCAAGATGGGCGACGCGATGGAAGAAGGGGTGCTCGTCGAGTGGTTGGCCGAAGACGGGCAAAAAGTGAAGTCCGGCCAGGTGATCGGCACGATCCAGACGGATAAGGCGACGCTCGAACTCGAATCCCCGGCGTCGGGGGTTTTCGGCGGCGTGCTCGTTAAGGCTGGCGCAACGGTCCCGGTCGGCATTCCCATTGCTGCGATCCTCGCCGAGGGAGAAAAGCTGCCCAAGAACTGGGGCAAGGACGCATTGACTTCTAAGGAGGCGCCTTCGCCCAAGGAGGAGGCCGCCCCGGTTCAGGCGCATTCGAGTCTTGCGGAAGCTCCGGCTGCGAACGCCTCCACGCAGAGAGTCAAGGCCAGCCCGCTTGCAAAGAAGATCGCCGAAGAGCTCGGCGTGCCGATCGCGCTCGTCCATGGGACGGGACCAGGAGGCCGAATCGTCGAGCAGGACGTGCGGGCTGCGGCAAGCGTCGCTACGCCCGCCGGAACCCAGCTACCCGCGACTCCTTCGAAGGAAGATCGAGTGGTGTCGCTCAACCGAATTCGGAAAATCACCGCCGATCGAACCGCCCAGTCGAAGCAGCAAGTTCCCCACTTCTACGTGGGCGTCGACGTCGACGTGGAGAGCCTCCTCGACCTCAAGGACCAGTTGGATGAAGAGGGGGTCGGCAAGGTTTCGGTCAACGACTTCGTGATCCGCGCGTCGGCGCTCGCCCTACGAAAAATGCCTGGGGTGAACGCCAGCTTTCAGGGGGACAGCATTCTGGAATACGGCGCGGTGAACATCGGACTGGCGGTGGCGCTGGAAGACGGACTGACGCTTCCGGTCTTGCACAGCGCGGACTCGCTCTCGATCCGGCAGATCGCCGAACGGTCGCGCGAGCTCGCGCTCAAGGCACGAGAGAACCGGCTCACCCCCGACGAGCTTTCAGGAAGCACGTTTTCGATCTCCAATATGGGCATGCTGAATGTGGACGACTTCTCAGCTATCATCAACCAACCGAACGCAGCGATTCTTGCCGTGTCCACGGCTAGCCGCAAGGTGGTGCCGTCCGATACGGAGGAGGACGCCGTCGAAATCAGGACCGTGATGAGGATCACGGGCTCGTTCGACCATCGAGTCGTCGATGGCGCGATTGGCGCGAGGTTCATGAACGTGCTGCGGGATCACCTGCAGAACCCGATCCGGCTGATCGTCTAGGGTTCGTCCGGAGGCTCAGGGACGTCAGTATAGAGTTCCCAGACACCCACCGTCGGGTACCTGCGGCCTTCTTCGTCGCGCACGGCACGAAACTTGAGGTGCGCGACCTGCACGGAGTTATCCTTCCGAAGTCGGAGGAGGGTCCCCTCGAACATGAACCACGCCATGTCGCAAAAGTTGGATAGCCCGTTGTCGTAAAGCTCGGTTTTGTTGCCGTGCATTCGGCAAACGACCACCCCGTGGTTAGGGTCGGCCTTCTGGATCTTTGCCTTGTAGGGCTCGACGAAGTCCAGCATGGTTTCATACGATCGTTCGTTGAGGACGGGCTTGTGTTGGCACTCGTCGAACCTCGAAGCATAGCCCCCGAGGACATCGGAAGGACACGACAGCAGCCTGGTGTCGCGCAAGACGCCGCTGCCGGTGAGCGAATCGAGGTTGAGGGGCATGCCGCCGGCGGTCTCCTCGTACATCGAGATCGCCATCCCCACTTGCCGGAGTTGGGACGTGCATACGGCGCGCTTTGAAGCGCTTCTCGCCGAGGTCATGATGGGAAAGATCAAGGAAGCCAGGAGGGCGACGATGGCGACGACGAGGAGCACCTCGACGAGAGTGAACCCGGCCTCGCGTTGGAGCCTCATTGCGTCCCCAGTTCGGCGAGCCACCGGGCGATCTCCCGCCCCAGCCCCGCGATAAAGAGGCTCAGCCCCGCCAGCGCGGCAAAGCTCAGCGACGCGCTCACGGATCCCGATCCCCAAGGCAGATAAGCGATTGTCACGACCTGGAGTGCCCCGAGACCCCAGTGCGCGGCGAACCCAGCCCAGGCCGCTTTGCGAAACGCCCCCTTTCGCAGCAGCGCGGCGATCGGTACCGCAACGACAAGGCAAATGCCCACGACGATCGCTTCGAGCATCAGTTCGAGCCGGGCGCCGACGATCGGCCTTGCCGCGAGCGTAAAGAGCACCCGCATGCCGAGGCCAACAAGGGAGGCCGCGATCAGCCCCCCGGCGGCCATCAATATCCGGCCCGCTAGGGGCAACTCGGCGCTTCTATGCAATTGAAGTCCGCTGTTTCGTCCGTACACGGAGGTTCGTCCTCGGAGTTATTGCAGCAGCCATGCTGAGTCCAGTTGCCGCAACAGACTCCCCGTTTGTTGTTGGGACACTGGTAGATACGGTGGTTCCGCTCCCAGTTGAAGTTGTCGAAGCCAGGGCCAAGGAAACATTCCACGTTCGGCGGCCGAATCTTGCAGAACATCTGCGTCGCGCTCTGGATGAGGGTGCAGCCAGTGCAGGGAGCGACCGTCGGCCCCAGCGGGCGGAATTGCTCGGCTTGAAGAGCCAAAGCCATCTGCTCCGCGGAGGCGGGGCGGCCTCCCAACTTCGAACACCCGGCGCCCTCGACCGGGGATCGGGCCGTTTCGTTCGCAACGTAACTCCCCCAAGCCAACACGTTGAGAACCAACAGCCCGATCAAGGACAGCCCTAGAACCTGAATCCGATTCATGCGCATTCCTCCAACCTACGGCATTTTTGCCGTGGTTCTCCTATCATAGCGGAAGATTTGTCGAACCTTGACTCCAAAGTTTGAACCGCCTCCCAATCGGAGGCACTTTTTGAACTAAGATGTCTCGACGGCGCCTTCAAAAAAAGTCGCTTTCTCGTTCAGCGCGAGCGCCGCGGATATCCACTCGGAATGCGACCAAGCCAAGGGGCTGACGCTGAGCGGCTCGCCGGTGTAGGGGTGAACCTGCTCGGGCAAGACCCCGGTGGGGGCGGCGACCTTCTGCGCCCACTTCATCAGATCGATCGCTCTTGCGAGGTGATCGTCCGCGTCGAACAGCAGGTGGCACCTTGCGAGCCAGAGCGTGCAGATCACCCAAGGGTTGCCGGGAAGGTCGTGGCTGACCCGGAAGTAGTAGTCATCCTCGTACCGAGCGAGTCCGCCGACCTCGGTTCGAACCCAGAGCCGCTCTTCGATGGCTTGGAGAGTCGAATGCGCGAATTCGTGATGGGGAGCCACCAACCCCACCAAGAGCAGCCACAGCGCCGATGCGTCGATCGTGGGGTCTGGCTTTCCGTCGGGGTCGAGCCGCCGAAGAAAACAGCCGCCGGAGGCGTCGTACATCCCCTGCAAAACCGCAGAGCGAATTTCGCTCGCCCCGGCCGCCCACCTCTCCGAGGAAGCATCGCCCAACCGAAGTGCCCACGCGGAGGCTCGGTCGAGCGCCCAGAAAACGGTCGCGCATGTAAACGCATGGACTCCCAACCGCTCTTCCCAGAGATCGTAGCTGGGCAAGGGGAATCCGGTCTTGGGCGACCGAAAGCCGTAGAGAAATCCCGCTAGCGGCTTGGCGAGGGTTTGGAAGGCCTCGGACTCCCGTTCGTCACCGGCTCGCCGTTCCAACCGGTCACACAGGCTCACCAGCGCGAGGGCAGTTTGATCGAGTTGCAGCGGTACGCCGTGCGGAAATGTCTCGTTCCAAGTGTGCCACGACGCGCCCCACTTTCCATCAGGGCGGTACTTCTGAAACAGCCCCGGCCGATCAGGCTGTATCACCGAAGCGAGGAACCGCACCCACCGCTCCGAGGGATCGCCCCAGCCCAGCGCGTCCAGCGCCATGACCGTAAGCGAGGCGTCTCTGGGCCAGCAGTAGCTGTAATGCGCCCTCGCGGTCTTCATGATGTCGGAGTCGTTGGCCGCGATCACCGCGCCCCCGGCATCGAGGTGCGTCCTCAGAACCTGAAGGCTTTGCAGCGTCGCCAGCCTCCACTCCTCATGCAATGCGTGGATTTGGGCAAGGGCGGCGAGGTTGAGGTTTTCGGAAGCCGATCGGGCTTGGGCAAGCACCTCCAGGAGCGACGCCCCAGTGAGGCTTGCCGTTCTGCTCCGAACGTCTTCAAGGTCAGTTCCTGCCACGATCCACAACTCGAGGTCGGCGCTTTCGTTCGGACCCAAACGAACGGCGAGCGAGAAGGTGGAGTCCACCGATCCTTGGCTGATGGGGTGGCCCGAGAGGTGGCCGTCTTCCGCGTCGCGCCAGGTGCCTTCGAACCCGCCGAAGTCCTTGATGCCGGTGGCGAACTCGAAGAGGCCGCCGCTTGAAGATCGCCCGCCAAAGAGGAACCAGTGCGCGCCCTTGTAGTGAATCAGGGCCTCTGAGACCGGATCGAAGAGGGCCGTGTCGCCGATTTCAGTCCCCGCGATGCGCAGGTCGTTGTGCTGAAAGAGGCGAACCTCGCGCTCCTGCTCTGCCCGATTGAGGATCTTCAAGCAGCGGACGAACACGGGCTCGGTGGGGTGAACCGCCTCGCGCACCTCGACCGCGATTCGAAGTTCGCTCGAATCCAAGTGGGTGAGGCCGCAGAGGGTGCTTGGATCGTACCTCTGGCGAACCTCCCAGCCTTCGTCGCCGACCCAACTCAGATTCTCCTCGCACCAAAACCCCCACCGGATGGCGTGGCCTGAGAGGTGGTTGGGGAGCCCGCACTGCGGGAAGTAAAGGTCGCGGATGCGGTGGCCCGCATCCAGGCAGAGGTGGAAGATTCCGTTTCCGAAGACGAGCGGGCGAGGCATAAAGCGTGGCTCCCAGTATGGCAGCGGCCGCAGCGTGGGTTTTGCGCCGGGCAGGCTGGCGGGACAATGAAATGTCGCTATTCCCTGGTAATTGTCTCGGTACCGGTCACAGATTCGGCGCGATTCGACAAGTACCTAATAGACTGATCTGCTTGTCGCCCCTCCATGCGAACGGATGGGGAATGATTGATGGGAAAGGAGCGCATAGGAGGCTTCCGGTTCGAGCGAACCGAGAAAGCCGCGCTGTCCCGTCCCTTTGCATGGGGCGGCTGAAGTAGGTCGTTCGGCGTCGACTTCGGGTCCTCACGGCCCCCTACGACGTCACAACTCAACTCACACCCGTATGATGGCCCCGACGACCAAGTTGTCGGGGCGCCTTTTCCGTAAGCGGATATCATGGAGGCATGGTATTTGCGAGCGTTATGTTGTCAGCGTTGTCGATAGGTCAGGCGCCCGCCGTGCTTAGCGGCGTCGACGTGCTCGAACGGTCGGGTTTTCAGGCTCTCATCGGCCGTAACGTCGCGCTCATCACCAACCACACCGGGAAGACCGCGGACGGCCGGTCGACCGTGGATGTTCTCTTCGAGGCGCTGGGGGGTCGACTCAAGGCTTTGTTCGCGCCCGAGCACGGCATCAGAGGGGACCTGGACGAGCGCATCCCCGACGGAAAGGACCCCCGCACCGGGTTGCCTGTTTACTCCCTCTATAACCCTGGGACGGGCGAGCAGAGGTACCAACCCACCTCGGCGCAGCTTGAAGGCGTGGATACGCTCGTGTTCGACATTCAAGACATCGGGGCGAGGTTTTACACGTACGTGGGGACCCTTGGATATGCCATGAAAGCCGCCGCTTCGCGCGGGATTCGGGTGGTTGTTCTCGATCGGCCGAACCCTATCGGCGGACAAAAGGTCGAGGGCCCTGTGGCCGACAAGGAGCGCTTGGGGCTCACGGCCTTCCACCCGATTCCAGTTCGGCACGGCATGACCGCCGGGGAACTTGCAGGGCTGTTCAAGGATGAATTGAAGCTGAACGTCGAGCTCCAGGTGATCTGGTGCGAGGGTTGGCGAAGGGACATGTGGTGGGACCAAACGGGTCTTACGTGGGTCAACCCTTCTCCCAACATGAGATCGGTCACGCAGGCCACGCTTTATCCCGGCATTTGCTTGGTCGAAGCGACCAACGTATCGGTGGGCCGGGGAACCGACACGCCTTTCGAGTGGGTAGGCGCGCCTTGGCTCGACGGTCCGAAAATCGCGAATGCGCTCAACGCTCGCAAGATTCCGGGCGTTCGCTTCTATCCCGTGCGGTTTCGACCTAATGCAAGCAGGCACGAGGGCGTGGACTGCGGCGGCGTGGCCTTCCTGGTGACGGAGCGAGACAAGCTCGATGCGGTTCGCGTGGGGTGTGAACTTGCCCACGCGCTGAAGACCGCGCACCCGGAATGGGACACCTCGCGCCTCGTCAACTTGCTCCAAAACAGCCAAGCGGCGGCCACCGTGTTGGAATCAGGGTACGAGGCCGCCTACCGCCAATGGAAGGCTGGGCTGGACGAATTCGTCCAACGCCGCAAGAAATACCTTCATTACCGGTGAATCTCGTTTCCCGAGAGGACTTTCGCCGTAAACTGAATTGGGAAAGCCTTGATTGAGTCCATTCGCCGATTGATCCAGCCCAAACGTCCGTACTTGGCCCATGTCGAGTATTGGGTGTATTTGCCGGAGACGAAACTCCCTCCTCAGGACATACTGCTGGGGCGGTTGCTCAGAAGCAGTCCGTTTCGCGTGGGAGAGGAGCCTGCGGTCGGTCCCCAAGAGGCGCTGCTTTTCAGCGACATCCGGCTTCATACAGCGCTTTGCCTTAGGTCCAAGAACCCGCACCTCTTCCGGCCCGACTTGTTCAGCGATCACGTCGAACCCAACGAGGATTCGCTACGGAGCCTTTCCTCGGCGCAGGCCATCGCCAAACTCAGGTTCGTGTCCGAGGAGCCGCTGCAAGACCGCAGGCACTTGAGGTTTCTGCCCCACCTTGCCGAAGCGGTTGCGTATTACGGGAAGGCCGAGACTCTCTTCGACGTTCAGGCCGAGCGGCTGGCCGGGTTGGAGTCGTTTCGGGCGCAACTCGACTGTGATCCCGAGGCCGAGGGGCATGGATTCCACGCGAGGTCGGCGTGGTGCCAAGAAGAAACCGGAGGCCGAGCAGTTACGCGGGGACTGCGGAAGGTCGGCCTCCCCGAAATCGAGACTCCGCTGTGCGATCGGGAGGTCAGGTCCGTCTTGACGAACCTGCTCGACGCCGCCATCGAGCAAGTATGGAGCTACGAATCGCTCCCGGATGAGCTAGAAGTCTCTCACTTCGGCGACGAGTACCTTCTCAAGCTCGCGCACGGCAAATCCACCTCGACCTGCCGAGTCTTGCGCAAGGACCCCGTTTGAGGGGGGCCACGCTTACTTCTTCAGCTTCATCTCCTGCTTCATCGTGCCTTCCATGTTCATCGTCATGCCCATATCGATCAGTTCGGTAACTTGACTCGATGTCGCGTTCAGTTCGGAAGAAACGAGTTTGCCGGTTTCCTTCGCCAGATAGGTCTTCCCCGTAATGGCCACCTTGCCCGTGACTTTGGCGTTCATGCCTTGCATCGCGTCGGCCGCGCCCTCCATTTTCGAGGTGTCGATGTCGATGTCGATCTCGCCTTTGATCGCGATCTCCCATACGGCAAGTCCGTCGCGAACCTGCTCGCCCAAGAGCGTGGCGTTTAGCTTCGCGGGCTTGTTCGAGGGCATGGCGGGATTCGGGGGCACCGTGACCTCCCACGAATCACCTACCTTGACGGGCCCCTCGGGGAGTTCGATGCCCATGTTGAACGACGACATCGAGCCGGTGGCCATGGCGAACATCGCATTGCTCGACTGGTTCTTCACGTCCGAGATTCGATACCGGTCGTCGATCTTCCCGGTAACGATCATCTCGCGGTCCATTCCCGGCATCGCTCCCATGTCGCCCATGTCGGATTCGAACTGCATGTCCGAAGTAATGAACTCAATCGCGAACTTGCCAGACTCAGCGTCCTTTTTTCCGACCTTGATCGTGTACTTCATCGAACCCGTGAAATTGACCGACTGCGAGCCCATTCCGGGGACGTCGATCGTCGTATCACCCGTCATCTTCACGTCGTACACATCTTTGGAATCTTCGGCGAGTTTGAGCCTGAGCAATTGGCCCTGCGAAAGCGCGAAGCCCGTCGCGACGGCGATGGCGAGCCCGAAAACGGTGACTCTAGAAATAGCGTTCATAGCAACTCCTTCAACGGCTGAACATAGTTACTGCCGACGCCGGGGGAAAGTTTCACGTTCGGGCCGAGCGCCGGCGACAATTGGGATATTCTATCGCGAACGCCGCCCATGCTCGTTGCTGCCGCCGCTGCCCTACTCCAGCCCACTTGGACGCTGCTCCTCGGCGGCGATGTGATGCTCAACGGAATCGACCCGGCCTCACGGCCCCTGCAATACATGGCGGCGCACACTCGGACGGCGGACCTTTCCATTGTCAACCTGGAGATTCCCCTGACTTCCGCTCAGACCGCTACGTCACGAAAGACCCCGGCGCAGCTCAAGGCCAAGACTCAGTTCGTGCTGAAAGCCCATCCCCACCACATCGGATCGCTTTGGGGAGCGGGGATCGACGCAGTTACCCTGGGCAACAACCACGCGATGGATTACGGCCCCGCCGGGCTGGCTGAAATGACCGGACTCCTGACGGGGAGGTCGATCGCCTTCGCCGGAGCGGGCGTCAACGCCGTTGCGGCCTCGTCTCCAGCTTCGCTCAGCGTTCGAGGGATGCGGGTCGCCCTCATCTCGATGCTCGCCTTCAAGACCCAGACCGCCCTCCATACCTGCTGGCCAGCGACCGACGAGGAGCCTGGAATCGCTACCCTTTACCTAGCCGGGGTGATCGCCGAGAGTGCGAAGGAGCGCGTGCGGCAGGTGGTGAGCGCGGCGAAAAAGGAGGCGGACTTTCTGATCGTGGCGTTACATTGGGGCGTTGAAAAGAAGAGCGTGCCCGACAGTTATCAGGTGAGCCTTGGGCGGGCGTTCATCGAAGCGGGCGCGGACCTGGTCGTGGGCCACCACCCCCACGTCCTTCAAGGGGGAGAGGTTTACTCGGGACGGCCGATCCTCTACTCCTTGGGGAACCTGGTTTCTCCAAGGCCAGGAAGCACGGCGCTCTTCCAACTCACGTTTCAAGGAACCGATTTGAGATCCGTCGCCGTGCTGCCCTGTGAGATTCGAGAGGGAAAGGTCAAGCCTCTTCCGGACCCCCGAAATCAGCGGGCTCTTTCGAGCTTTCGTCAGTTGGGGGAGACGCTTCGCAAGCGGTTTCCCTCCAAGAACTCGGCGGCGCTCGAAGTGGAGATATTGAAAGGACCCTCTTAGGGCCCACTGCTCGGGTGCGAGCGCACGGCTATACTGGCATCCATGAACCCTGACGCATTGGCTCAGCGCGTACACGAGGATTACGCTCGCTTTCTCAATCCGTGGCTCGGCAAGCTTATGGCGTTCGCGGGCTTTGGCGTCGAAGCCTCAGCTAGCGGATGCGTCATCACCGATCACGAAGGGCGTGAGTTCATCGACTGCCTGGGCGGATACGGGGTCTTCTCGTTGGGGCATCGGCACCCGAAGGTGGTCGAAGCCGTCAAGAAGCAGCTCGACCTCATGCCGCTCAGCGGCAAGGCCTTTTTCAGCGAACCGCAATCGGTGTTGGCGCGCAAGCTAGCGGAGATCGCGCCGGGAGACCTCCAGTACACCTTCTTTTCGAACTCAGGCACCGAAGCCGCCGAAGCCGCGCTGAAGTTCTCCAAGGCCGCCACTGGGCGGGCGAAAGTCGTCAGCACTGTGGGCGGCTATCACGGGAAGACCATTGGATCGCTTTCGGCGACGGGCCGTGAGAAGTACCGCACCTCGTTCGAGCCGCTGATGCCGGGAGTCGAGTTCATCGCTTATGGCGACGCTCAAGCAGCGACGGAGGCCATCGACGAGTCCACAGCCTGCATGATCGTCGAGCCGATTCAAGGCGAAGGGGGCATCGTCGTTCCGCCCGCCGGATACCTAAGAGACCTTCAGTCCATTTGCCGCAAGAAGGGCGCCCTGCTCGTGTTCGACGAAGTTCAGTCGGGGCTGGGGCGGACCGGCAAGATGTTCGGGTGTGAGCATGACGGGGTCGCTCCCGACCTGATGACCCTTGCGAAATCGCTGGGGGGCGGCGTGATGCCGATTGGCGCAACGATGGGCACGGAAGAAGTTTGGGAAAAGGTGTTCTCGAAGAATCCGCTCCTGCACACGAGCACGTTCGGCGGGAATCCGGTTGCGTGCGCAGCAGGGATTGCGGCGCTCGAAGTCATTGAAGAAGAAGGGCTGTGCGAAGCGGCGCAGGTGCAGGGGGCAAAGCTGAAGGCCGGACTCGAATCGGTTCGGCGGTCGCACCCGGACTGGATCACCGAAGTACGGGGCATCGGGCTCATGCTGGGGGTCGAGTTCTCAATGGACGAGGTAGGCGAACTCACGGTCGCGCAGATGATGAAGCGGGGAGTCTGCGCCGCCTATACGCTGAATAACCCTCGTGTGATTCGATTCGAGCCACCGCTGATCATCCAAGACTCTATGATCGAGCAGGCAGTGGAGGCGTTTGGGGGCGCGGTCAACGAGACCGTCGAGATGTTGGCGGCCTTAGTCTCGTAGGCGAGAAGACTGCTACAATAGCCTACGCATGAAGCGGCTACTCGGTCAGCCTTACGCAGAACTCGGCGGCGTACGGCTCTGCTATGACCTTTTTCTCCCCGAAGGCCCGGGCCCGTTCCCGGTGGTGATCGCCATTCACGGAGGGGGCTGGATTTCTGGCGAGCGCAGCAATATGCACGACGTCGCTCCTCCGCTCTGTTCCCACGGGATCGCGGTGGCGTGTCCCGATTACCGGCTCGCCCCATTGAACCCGTTTCCCGCTGCCGTCGAGGACGTTCAGTCGTTCACTATGTACCTGCGAGCGGCCTCCGCGGACCTTGGATTGGAGCCCGACCGTGTGGGAACGATGGGAGTCAGCGCGGGAGGGCATCTCGCAGCGATGCTCTCGCTCGCCGGGCCGGTCATCGAAGCCGAAGGCGATTGCAGGGCTAACGCGGGGTTTTCGATTTGCCCGCTTACGGACCTTTCCGACCCCTACGAAAAGCACTTCCCCATCAGTCATTCGTTCATCGAGCAGTTCATGGGCGGGCCGTACGAAGGGCGGGAAGACCTTTACCGCTCGGCAAGCCCGCTGGCGCACGTGTCGCAAGGATGCCCGCCGCTGGCGTTAGTCCACGGTTCCGAGGACGACATCGTGCCCTTTGCGCAAAGCGAGGCGCTCTATGCGGCCCTCCAAGGCGCAGGGTGCGAGTCGGAGTTCCATCCTTTACCAGGTGAAGGCCACGGGTTCTCGCTCCAAGGGTGGAGCAAGATCGAAGGCTGGCTCTGCGACTTCTTCCAGCGAAGGCTAGGCTGAGGTTTACGCGACGAGCGCATCGGCCAGCGCGAAGAGGAACACACCGATCGAAACGTATCCGTTCAGGGTGAAGAACGCCATGTCCACTCGCGAGAGGTCGTCGTGGCGGACGAGGCTCTGTTCGTACGCGAGCAAGAGGGCGGCAGCGCCGACCCCGACGTAAAACAGCGGCCCGCTTTCGTTCAGCAACCCTGCGAGCGTCAGAAGTCCGAGGGTGAGAAGATGGCAAAGGCGGCTCACCCCGAGCGCGCGGCGGCCTCCAAGCGACTCGGCCAGCGATCTGAGTCCTTGCTCACGGTCGAAGCTCTCGTCTTGCAGCGAGTAGATGATGTCGAAGCCTGCCGTCCAGAACATCACCGTTCCGCAAAGCACGACCGGCGCCCAATCGAGCGAACCCGTCACCCCAACCCAAGCTGCGGCGGGGGCGATCCCCAGGCTCAGCCCCAAGACGAAGTGACTGAGAGGGGTAACGCGCTTGGTCAGGCTGTATCCGAGGATCACCGCAAGGGCTACGGGACTGAGCGCGAGCGCGAGCGAATTGAGCATCCCCGCGCTCAATAAGAACAGCGCGACGCTGGCAAAGAGAAACAGATTCGCCTGTCGGAGTTGCAGAAGTCCCGCGGGGAGGGCTCGCATTCGCGTTCTTGGGTTGAGGGCGTCGATGTGCCGGTCGGCGATCCGGTTAAAGGCCATCGCCGAACTACGCGCCGACACCATCGCCGCAACGATCCAGCCCAACGTCCAACCCCCGGGCCAGTACGAGCCAGAATGCGCGAACGATCCCCACATCATCCCGATCATCGCGAAAGGCAGAGCGAACACCGAGTGCTCGACCTTGATCATTTCGAGGTAGACGCGGAACGCGCGCAAGCCCGAAGCTGCTTGGGCCATGAAACTGATTCTACCGGCTTGGTTGCAAGGTTGGGATGGCCCGTCAGCTCTTGGGGTCGGGTCCTTGCCCGGAAACCCATTTGGTGGCCAGAGTCAGTTCGTCGTCTTCGAGAAGCGCCCAGCACACTCCGCAGAGACCCGCCTCGTTGACGCCGCGCGACCGGCATAAGAGGCAGGAATCCCGGCTTCGGGCGCGCTGCACTGTGAGGCGGTCGAGAAGCGCGTACCTGAGCCGATCTCTCGACACGCCCTCGCTATTGACCCTATCCACAAGATCGAGTGTACACGGGAATCCCGGCGCCGAAAGACGGGGTCCCCAATGAGCAAGCCCGAATCGGAGGTCCGATTCGGGCTTTCCTCCGAACGCGCGCTTACTGCTTGGCTGCTTGGTGCTCTCGGATGAAGGCGGGGATGTCGAGGTCGGAGTCGTCGTAAACGTCTTCGGCGTCGAAGTCCTCGCCGCGCTGAGCGGGTCGTGCGTTCACGACCGGGGCGTCACCCTCGTTGGGAACAGGCGGGACGTCCACGAGCTTTTGTGTGCTGAATCCGGCAGCGTGGACGACGGCTCGATGCCTTTCAGGCTCCGGCTCGGTGGCCTTGACCGTTTCAAGAGGCTCCACTACTCGCTCGATGGGCAGAAACCCCGTCGCAAGCACGGTGATTCGGACCGATCCATCGAGGTTCGGGTCGAGGACGGTACCGAAGTAGATGTCGGCTTCGCTGCCGTCGCAGAGTCCGTGGAGATAATCCATGGCCTCGGTGACCTCTTGCAGGGTTAGGTCGACGCCGCTTGTGATATTGACGAGGACTCCCCTTGCGCCGTTGATGGTCTGCTCGAGAAGCGGGCTGTTCGAAGCAGACTGCGCGGCCTGCAAAGCGCGCTGGTCGCCCACTCCATAGCCGATTCCCATCAGCGCGGGTCCCGCGCCGGTCATGACGCTTCGGACGTCGGCAAAGTCCACATTGATGCTGCCGGGGATCGTGATGATGTCGCTGATCCCTTGGACGCCTTGCCTCAAGACATCGTCGGCGACTCGGAAAGCGTCGTTGACGGGGGTTCGTTTTTCGACGACCGATTGAATCCGGTCGTTCGGGATCGTGATGATCGTATCGACGCGGCCCATCAAGGAGTCGATGCCTTGGTCGGCGGTTCGGGCGCGCTTCGGGCCCTCGAAGAAGAACGGCTTCGTGACCACTCCGACGGTCAGAGCGCCGATTTCACGGGCAAGGTCGGCGACGATCGGCGCGGCGCCGGTTCCCGTCCCACCGCCCATTCCCGCAGTAATGAAGACCATATCTGCGCTTTCGAGAGCTTTGCGGATTTCGTTCTTGCTCTCTTCAGCGGCTGCCCGGCCGATTTCGGGATTCCCGCCCGAACCCAGGCCACGGGTCAAGGCCCCGCCAAGCTGAACCTTCTTCTCGGCTTTGCTGAGCTCCAACACCTGGGTGTCGGTGTTCATCACGACAAACTCGACTCCTGGGATCCCGGCCTCGATCATGCGATTGACCGCATTCGATCCTCCTCCGCCCACACCGATGACTTTAATGGTTGCGTTTTGAACCTTCACAATACATGCCCCTTGTTGATTAATTGCCTCCGCGAACAAGCACCGTTCGGCGAATTCCTAAGACGCTTGAGCCGAGCACGGATCGCCGAGCCCAGCGCTCCCGATTATAACCCGTTCGCCATCGAGAAAGGGCGCTCCTTTTCGGATTCGCCGAACGTCTTGATTTTTTCGGCCCTTCGTGAGCGGCTGCCTCAGCGCGAACCGATCGAGGAAAGGAACGTCCGAATGCGGCCTCGCCAGCCGTCCGATTCGGTCGCCGTGGAGAGCTCTTCGTCGCAGCATTCGAGCGCGAACCGGGCAGCGCCAAAAGCCGGAGAGAACCTCGCGGCCTTGAAGGGTCGGAGCGCTTCACTCGCAGGCCAAGGGTCCTGAACCGCGACTCGGGTTTTTGCGAACACTTCGCCAAACGCCTTATCGACTCCCGGCAACAGGGAGCCCCCACCCGTCAGGACCACCGTGCCCACCGGCTCGATTAGAAGCCCGCCGGATTCCAACGCGGCCTTGGCGAGTTTGGCGATTTCAGAGACCCGAGAGCTGATGATCTCGCAGAACACCTTGCGCTGCATCGGTCTTCTCTGGATTTGGCCCAGTTGGAGGACGTCGATGGACTCTCGATCGCTCACGGCCGAAGGGATTGCCGAGCCGAACCGAATCTTGAGGTTTTCCGCCTCTTCGAACGAGGTTTTGAGGAGTTTGGCGACGTCAGACGTGACGACCTTGCCGCCGAGCGGCACCCTTCCCGCGCCCGACAGCGCCCCATTGCGAAACACGGCAAACTCGGTAAGGTCGCCACCGATGTCGATGACCACCGCCCCGGATTCGATCTGCTCGGGGGTGAGCACGGCAAGTCCCGAGCACAGCGGCCGAGCCACGATCTGCTCGATCTCTCTGCCGACCCCGCTCGCGACCGATTCGAGCGCGTCGATACCTTCTTCAGGGTACGCGACGAGAATCGACTTGACTTCGAGTTTCGAGCCCGCGACCCCTACCGGTTGGCGGATGTCGCCCGCGCCATCGACAGCGAACGCGCAGGGCACGGCCTGAACCTCGACCATGCCCTCGTCCAGACGAACTTGACGACTGTGGTTGATGACCTTGAGTACGTCGTCGCGGGTGATGGGCCGGTCGGGCGGGACGATCGGACACAGGCCCTGTGAGCGGACGTAGGAGACGTCTCCGCCTCCGATCGTGAGAAACATGGCATCCGGCAGAGGGCCTGAGCGCTCAGAAAGGTCTTTGAGCGCCGCGTCCAGGGCCGTCTTCGCTTGGTCGCGATCCACGATCTTCCCGTCACGGACGGCGTCGCACGCGACATTGGCGGCGGAGAGGACGGAAACGCGCCCTTCCGGTGAGGACTCGGCAACGAGGGCGCAAACGTGCGTGCTCCCAAGATCGGCGACTACGACTCGATGGTTCTTCATGATTGGCTCGACTGTGATTGTTCTAGCAAGCGCCTCCTTTCTCGCGCGTCACGCCACTTCGTTAACATCATACGGCGAATCAAGCTGAGGTTGGTAAAAATCCGACTGCCCATCACCAAGACCGCTGCAAGGAACAAGTTTATGCCAATTTGGTCGCCAAGCCAAGCCAAAAAGAACGCAATGACGACGTTCGAGACAAATCCGGTCAGAAACACGTCGGTCGAGAACTTGCCTTCGACCCCTGAGCGGACGCCCCCGCAGACGGTGTCGAGGCCCGCAAGGCAAGCAAGGCCGACATAGAACCCCGCCAAGCCGCTGACGGGGCCCAGTTGAAGCATGAGGGCGATGATGACCCCCAGGGCCAGCGCAACCAACGGAAGGACGATCACGGTTCAGTGGGCCTCGGCATAGCGAACTTGCGCGCGGTCGGCCCAGCGTACGCCGGAATGCGCTGCTTCTCTACGGCTTCCATTTGAACCATCGTGGGATCGCCGCTGTTGCGAATCTCGTCGAGCACTCCCAAGCGGAGGTTCATCGCGCCATAAAGAACCTCGGGGTCGCCGATGGCCCGAATCCGCACCGGCGTCGAGATCGGGACGTTGTCCACATGAATCACCGGCCCTACGCACCGGAAGCTGGATGAACCCACGACGCGGTGGTTGTTCACGCTCACCGCCTCCGCAGAAGCCGCCCAGAGTTCGTTCACCACGCGCAGAACGTCCGTATCGTGGATGACGAGGTCGCCCTCCGGGATGCCCCCTCGGCTGGCTCGCTCGCTGTCGCGAAGGGTGATGAGGATGCCAGGCCCCTCAACTTCGAGCAGCCCGGCGAACATCTTGGTGTCCTGGAGAGTTTCATTGAGGACCTCAGCTTGCTTGGTTTGGTCGCCAATGGCGTTTTCGAGCCGGGTCTTCTCTTCTCTAAGCTTCTTGACCTCGGCTGACATTCGTTCGTACTCTTCCTTGAACTGAACGTCGATTCGCGCCGAGGTCAGGCGGTCGCGTTGGGAAGCGTCGAGGAGCGCGAGCCTGCCGGGGTCTTCCTTCGGAATCCAGGCGAGCATGATGAAGAACCCGAGCACGAACGCTACGGCGCTTACGGGCAGAATCCAGGAACTTCCGGACAAGGTCCTCGCAAAAGGGTTCATCTTTCTACTTATCGCAACGGGACTACCATCGGTCGGGCTGGCGCGGTGACGTTGATCGAACGGACGCGGTCCAGAAGGTCATGATGGTCCTCAAAGAGCGCCGCCAACGCGTCGAGCTTCTCGTCGATCTTGGACGTGTCGCCGAACTCAATGACGACCACGGGCCCTGCTTGCAAGAATACGCTTCCGAACGCGTTCATTTCTACGATCCAGTCCTTCGCAAACGGCAGATTCTCTAACTTTCTGCAAACGTCGGCTAGGCCCGAAAAGTCCCAAGCTCCAGCCAACGTCGCCACCGGCTGGGCGCTCGGTTCGGGGAGTTTCACCGTAATTGCAGGCGTTTGAGGTTCGAGGAACTCGGCGATCTTGCCATCCGCGCAAAGAAACAACGACTTCGAGCCCATCACCCTCGCCACCGGTTGTCGGTAGACCACTTCGAGCTTGGCCGACCCAAAGGGCGTTCGGGAAAGCCGCGCCGAGTCCACGGAGGAAGCCGCCTGGACTTCGGTCTCGACTTTCGCGACGTCGATGGCGAGAACCGGCGTCGCTTTAAGACCCTCCAGAATGGACTGGACCCTGAGTTCGTCCCAGTGGGGAGCGCCCACCACTCGCACGGTGCGGACTGCCGTAACGGGACTGAGGACGAGTCCGGCCAAAGTGTTGCCGAGGAACATTGTCCAGAGGATCGCTCGCCAAGGAAGGGGCTTCTTAGACCTTTTCCGCATTTCTTCGCAGGGCGTCCTGAACCAGCCAGTCGCAAAGGTCCTCGAACGCGATACCCGCGGCCAAGGCGCTTCGAGGGGCAAGCGAGGTTCCGGTGAGTCCGGGCAGAGTGTTGATTTCGAGGACGTAAATGTCTTCGCCGTCGACGATCATGTCCGTTCGCGTCAGTCCTTCGCACCCGAGGGCGGCGTCCGAAGCCACCGCCAACTCCCTGGCCCTCTCGAGGACCTCTTCGGACAATCGCGCAGGGACGATCTCATCCGTCGCGCCCGGCGTGTACTTCGCGGCGAAGTCGTAACGTCCGCTCAAGGGCACGATCTCGACGGGCGGAAGAGCCTGATTACCCATCACCGGCACCGAGATTTCGACTCCCTCGATCCACTGCTCGACCAAGGCTTCTGGGCCGTATTCGAGAGCCCTCCGAACGGCCTCCGGAAGGTCCTCGGCGCGTTCGACGAACGAGAGTCCCACCGTCGAGCCTTGCTCGTTGGGTTTGACCACCCAGGGACCGGGACATGGAGGGGGCTCATCAGGAGAAAGAAGCAAACCGCCCGCAGGAGTCGGGATTCCGTGCGCGGCAAGAACGTCTTTGGAGAGTTGCTTGTCCATCGCGATCGCGCTCGATTGAATGGTCGAACCCGTGTACGGGATGTGGAGGAGTTCGAAAAGCCCTTGGATCGCGCCATCCTCGGCGTGGGTGCCGTGTACGGCGAGGAAGGCGACATCCGGACGGTTGAGCCCGACGAACTGGCTCAAGTCTCCCCGCGAGAGCAAGAGGTCCGAAGCGTCGACCCCATAAGCGTCGTAGCCCTTCTTTTTGAGCGCATCGATTGCGGCCCTTCCGGAGTGGAGCGAAACTTCGCGCTCCGTGCTGTCTCCACCGAATACGACCGCCACTCGCAAGGGTCCTGTGCGATCCAATTCTTCGAGGAAGGCAGGTACGAACTCGGAGATGTTCCCCGCGCCCATCCCACAAATGAGGTCACCGGGCTGGGCCACCTGCGCCACAACCCGAGGCAACAATCGGTGCGAGGAAACGTACCTGACGGGGACCTTGAGCCCCTCGGCGATCCGGGCCGAGCTGATGCCAGGGATGGGGTCCTCGCGGGCCGGGTAGATGTCCGTGAGCACCACAGAGTCTGCGAGACCGAGGGCCTTTACGAAGCCCTGCAACTGATCTCTTGTCCGGGTGAAAAGGTGGGGCTGGAACACGAGGACCAACCGCCTTTCCGGATACCGCTGCCGCAACGCTTCGATGCTCGCCTGGATTTCGGTGGGGTGGTGGGCATAGTCATCGACGACGGTGATCGTGCCTTCCCTCCTGACCTGGAGCCTACGCTCCGCGCCGCGAAACTCCCGGATGGCTTGGATCGCCTTTTCAAGTTCAGGAGTAACCCTCTGAATGGCAGAGAGCGCCGCGGCGGCATCGAGCGCCGCATACCGACCTGGAATCGCGAGGCCAAAAGCGTCCACGGGGTCGTCGGACGTCTCTTCAAGTCGAGAGGTCCAGTCGAAGAGGGTGTACGAGACGGCTTCGGCGATGCCCTCCGCCACCGCGCAAGCGCCCGCGTCTTCGTGACAGAAGAGCACGGCTCCTCCCGATTTGACCTTTTGGGCGAACCTCCTCACGCTCGCAAGCAGTTGAGGGAAGTCTTCGTGGTAGTCCAGGTGGTCGGACTCAAGGTTGGTAACGATGACGATGTAGGGGTCGATGTCCCGGTAGCTTTCGAAGGCCTCGCACGCCTCGACGACAGCCAAATCGCCCTTGCCGTCGATCACCGAAGCCCCGAATTCAGGCACCTCCGCACCCACAATAATCAGCGGGTCGAGGCCAACGGCTCGAAGTCCGGCAGCCACCATCCCCGTGGTTGTGGTCTTCCCGTGGCTCCCGGTGACGGCGATCACGCGCTTACCCTTCAGGAGCCACCCCAAGAGTTGCGAGCGGCGGAAGACGGGACACCCTGCCTTTTTTGCGGCCGCATATTCGGGGCTCGCATCGAGGTCGATCGCGTCGCTGAGGACCACTTGATGCCTGCGGGTGATTCCTTCGCCCGAATGGCCGATCCGGACCTCGATGCCTAGTTCTTGGAGAAGCAGCGTCTCGTTCGAAGGGGTGGAATCCGTGCCTTCTACCTCCATCCCCCGGCCCTTCAGCAGCCTTGCGAGCGCGCTCATCCCTGCCCCGCCGATCCCCACGAGAAAGAAGGGTCGCAGCGCCTGCATCTCATGGGAGGGGGCAAAGATTCCGCTTTCGACTTCGGCTTTAGTTCGGCTCATGCTAGTCTTGGGACTCTCCGGGCTTCCTAGTTTGACGCACCTGAGGCGGCGCTCGTCAGCAATTCGTAGATATCCTCGGTGGCTTTGGGCCGGTCCCATCGCTTCAGCGCGGCCGCGGCGACTTCCCGGCGTTCGGGGTCGTCCAGCCACGCGCGGACCGCGTCGGCAAGCGTCGTGGGCGAGAGCCCGGTTTGAGGAAGCAACCGGGTCGCCCCGAACGACTCAAACTCGGCCGCATTCGCAGCCTGATGGTCGGCAAAAGAGGTTGGGTACGGGATCGTTACGCTGGGGATTCCGTACGCGGCAAGCTCGGAGAGTGTGCCCGCCCCCGACCTGCAAACCGCTAGCGTCGCGCGAGAGTAGGCGGCTGCCATCGAGGGCGCGTCGAGGAACGACATCACCTCGAAACAGTCCTTCAATCCCAGTTTTTCGACGCTGAGAAACGCGGACTCAAACGCCCCCTTCCCCGCGACATTCAGCCAATGGGCCGGCAGGTCCGTGATCCGCAAAGCGGCCCCCAGCGCGGCCTCATTGAGGGCGAGGGCTCCTTGGGAGCCCCCCAAGATCAGGATGAACGGGATCAGGTCTTTCTCCCGAGGGCCAGATGCCAGGCTCCTGATCTCGCGCCGGAGGGGCATACCGGTTCGGAGGATACGGACATGGCTCAGGTGCTTGGAAACGCCTTCGAAGACTGTGCAGACGGCAAAGGCACGGCGTTGAAACAGCGCCGTCGTGCGGGCGGGCACTGCGTTTTGTTCGTGCAGGACGGTGGGAATGCCGAGCCCCTGCGCAGCCGACACTACGGGTCCGGACGAGTAGCCTCCTGTGGAGAACACCACGTCGGGCTTCCACTGGCGAAGCGCCCGGCTCGCCCGGGCCCTCGATCGGAGCAGGGCCGCCAGACTCAGCCATCCTTTGAGGGACTTGAGGGTGTAAAGCGGGCGCGAGGGAAAACCCGAGAATCCGATGCCTTGTTTGAGGCAGGCCTGCGCCTCCATTCCCCTCAGCGATCCGAAGTACCAGACTTCGCAGCCCTTCTCGCGGGAGTGGCGCGCGACTTCAAGCGCTGGAAACACGTGACCGCCGGTCCCTCCACCGGTGACTGCCACTCTCATGCACATCCTCCTCGACCACGGCAAGCTTGGGGACCGCGGCGGATTGACAGATCCCAATGAGCGCCCAAAGCGCAACCAGGCTCGATCCACCCGAACTGATGAACGGAATGGGGATTCCAATCGGCGGAAGCGTCCCATTCGCCATGACGAGATTGGTGATGGTCTGGACGCCGATCCAGGTAGCCGCGCCGGCCAAAACGAGAGACGAGAACTTGTCGTTGGAGCGTTGAGCTAGCCAGAAAAGCCTCCACGTCAGGGCAGCAAGGACTCCCGCCACCACCAACCACCCCGCGAGTCCGAACTCTTCTCCAATCGTCGTGCTGGCAAAGTCGGTCGTTGCGGCGGGCAGGACGTGCTTGGCCGCCCCGGCGCCGGGAGAAACTCCGAACAACCCTCCGCTCGCCATCGCAAGTTCGGAACGTACCGTTTGAAAGCCCACGTCGTCGATGAACCGGGCGTCGTACCTGTGGAAGTGATTGACGATGCGCTCGATTCGGTAAGGTTCGGCAAACAGGAACCCCGCGCAACCTACGAGGGCGATCGCGGTTCCCCAAACCATCGACTTCAAGGAGACGCCCCCAACGGCAAAAAGAACCCAGGCGACTACGCCGACGACTGCCGCCGTTCCAAGGTCGGGTTCGAGAGCGATCAACGCCGCTGCGATCGCAACCCACACTGCCGGCAAGAAGCGCTTGAGCTTGGGGACGACGACCGAATCGAGGTAAAGGGCCTTCGAACCGGGCTTGGGCACGTTCTTCGGCCACGCCTTCCGAGTCGCGAGCGCCCCTGCCACATACAGGATCACCGCGACCTTGGCGAACTCGGCGGGTTGCACTTTCAAGCCGAGGTTCAACCAGCGGTGCGCCCCGTTCATTTCATAGCCGATCCCCGGCACCATGACCATCACGAGGGCGACGAACGTCAGGAACCACAGAGCCTTCGACGTTTTGAGCCAGTTCGATATCGGGATTCGGCGAACGATCGCAAACACGGCGAGGCCCGCCGCCAGGAACAGAAGCTGATTCACGAACTCCTTGGGAAAAAGCCCGCGCTGGTTGTGGATCGACCGCGCATAGCCCGAGTCCAGGATGAAAAGCAGCCCCAAGACGCTCGAAACGATCGCCAACTGGTAAAGGAGCCCATCGGCGAGCTTCCGCCTTGCAAAGAACTTCCTCATGATTCCAACCACTCCAGAGCCAGGGCGCGAAACACTTCGCCGCGCTCCCGAAAGTCCTCGAACTGGTCGGTGCTCGCCATCGACGGCGCGAGCACGATCGCCTCGCCGGGTTTGGCCCTTTGCGCGGCTTCTCCAAAAGCCTCCTTCAGGGTCGAATGAACCCGCGAAGGCACGTCGAGCTCCCGAAGCAGCGTATCTTTGTTCTCGCCGAAGAGATAGACCGAGTGCCTGCCGGAACTCAAGTAGTCGCGGAGGGGGCTGAACTCCAGGTTCTTGTCGCGCCCTCCGAGGAGCAGATGCTGGGGCCGATCGAGCGCGGAACTCGATGCAACGACGGCAGCCGGATTCGTGCTCATCGAGTTGTTGACCACCAAGACGCCGTCCCGCTCGCCGAGGAACTCCATGCGGTGGCGGAGTCCCCGAAACTCGCGGAGTCCTTCGGCCAGGCGAGCCGGTTCGCCGCGGCCCGTGCGTTCGATCACCGCAAGTCCAAGCAGCAGCGCGGAAAGAGCGTTCTGGAGGTTATAGGGCTGGTCAAAGGGGAGCTGAGAACGCGGGACCTCGATCCCAGGCAGAACCAGCGCGCCTTCCGAGATGGAGGCGGAGTCGGCAGGGCCTCCAAAGGAAACGCGTCGGGCGCGGCACTCCGGTCCGGGCTGTACGTTCGGGTCCTCGCTCGCAAAAACATAGCCGTCCTCAGGTCCCATGCGCTTGTAGACTCGGTGCTTGACCTCGGCGTACTCCTCGAAATCGCGATATCGAACCAGGTGATCGCAACTGATGTTCGTGATCGTCGCGGCGATCGGGCGGAAGCGGGAGACCCACTCCAGTTGGAAACTGCTGACTTCGGCGACCAGGACCTCGCCGTTCACGGCATTCGCGGCGGCCTCGCTCAACGGGACCTCCGGGTAGCCGGTGCCATAAACATTGCCGCAAAGCACGGCGTCCACCCCTGCCGCCCGGAGGCAGAGATAGGCCATTACGGTGGTGGTGCTCTTGCCGTTGGTGCCCGTCACGGCGACGATCGGCGCTTTACTGATCTCGTAAGCGAATTCGATCTCGCCGAGGACTTCGATTCCTGCGCGCGCGGCTACAAGGAGCTTCGGATGGTCTTGAGGGACCCCAGGCGAAACGACGATTCGATGAACGCCTTCGTCGGCGAACGCGCCAGTCCAAGTGGTTCGGACCTCGGCGCCGAGGCTGGCGAGCTCGTCGACTTGCGCCCTGTGCGAGGCTTTGGGCTCAGACTCATCGACGAGGACCACGGAATCGCCTCGCTGAAGAGCGGCTCGGCCAGCAGAAATGCCGGACCTGCCCAGACCCATAATCGCGATTCGGCTCACCGTCCCGCACCTCGCGCTGCGAAGTCGGCCATCCAGACCGCGCTGACGCCTGCGACGAACTGCGTCAGCAAGAAGGCAGTTGTAACTCGGGTTTCCGGCCAGCCCGCATGTTGGAAGGCGTGGTGAATCGGGGTCCGAGGAAAGAGCCGCTTCCCTCGAATCTTCACGGAGAGAACCTGGAGGGGGACGGGAAGGAGCTCCGCCAAGAGGACAAGCCCGAGCAGTCCGACCGCGCCCCAAACCCAAGCCGCGCTGGGTCCACGGGCGAGAGGGTGGGAGAGGACTTCGAGGCACATCCAGCCGAGCACGGCCCCAATCGGCAGCGAACCGACATCGCCCATGAACACCTTGGCCGGAGGAGCGTTGACGAACAGGAATGGGATCGCCGCGCCAACGAGACATGCCGCAACGAGTCCCA
Organism: Candidatus Nitrosymbiomonas proteolyticus; assembly: GCA_017347465.1. Taxonomy (GTDB): domain Bacteria; phylum Armatimonadota; class Fimbriimonadia; order Fimbriimonadales; family Fimbriimonadaceae; genus Nitrosymbiomonas; species Nitrosymbiomonas proteolyticus. Next base: position 2,525,909 of record AP021858.1, read on the forward strand.
CGACCCCAGGCCCGGTAACCACCCATTCCAGCGCAAGGAAGCCCGATGCGATCAGCGCCAACAGTCCACCCGCAAGGCCGTCGAGGCCGTCGGAGAAGTTATAGGCGTTGGCCACCCCTACGACCCCAATCACCATCGCCCAGGTAAGCGCCTCACCGAAGTCCCAGCCTCCGGCAAAGAGGGCGACGGCCACGGCAATGAGTTGCAGCGAGAGCTTTTGCGTCCAGCCCAGGCCGCGGGTTCCCGGCTTCCACCTTGGCACCAAGAAATCGTCGAGGAATCCAATCGCCGCAAAACTACCGAGGAGAATCCAAAGATCGAGCCTTGTGATCCCGGCGATCGCGCCCGCAGCGGCAAAGCCTATGAGGATGATCCAACCGCCCATCGTGGGGGTTCCCTGCTTCGCGGCGTGTTCAGGGACGTATTGGCTCACCGTTTGCTGCGACCCAAGAGCGCGAAGCGTTCGGAGGACGATAGGGGTCGCCAGAGCGGATACCAGCAGGGCGACGAAGAAGGCGCCTCCCAGTTCGCCGACGGGGGTCATGTTAGGGCTCCTTGGGGTCTGCGTTCCAATGCCCTTTCGAGCGCCATCCCCCGGCTGCCTTTGACCAGCACGACGTCTCCCGGCGAAGCCGAATGGAGGAACGCTGCGACCTCGTCGATGTTGGACGCCGATCGGGCCTCGCAATTCGCGCAAGCGGAGGCATACGCCGGGAGCGCGTGCTGAATGGAATTCGGGCCGTAGAACAGCGCGCTCGTCACGCCCGCCGCTGCAATCTGCGCTCCCACAAGGCCGTGCAGTTCAGCGGCGGCCCTTCCCAACTCCAGCATATCGCCAAGAACCATCCGCCTCTTCCCCTCGCAAGGGACAGCGGCAAGGGTTTCGAGCGAGGCGGCGACGCTTCCGGGTGCGGCGTTGTAGGCGTCCAGGACGATCGTAACGCCCTGGCGCTGGAGCACCTGCATTCGCATCGCAGGGAGTTGGGCCGACGCGAGTGACTGCGCCGCTTCCCCAAGGGGAGCGCCAAGCCGAGAAGCCACGAGCAGAGCCGCGGCGGCGTTCAGGGCCATGTGCTTGCCGCTTGCCGGGACCTCCAGTTCGACCCTTTCCCCATCGACGCGGATCGTCGCGACCGACCTTTCCCAGCCGACGATTTCGCACGACTCCACCCTTGCGTCGGCCGAATCGGAGAACCCGAAGTACCCCAGATGGCACCCGACGTGCTTGGCGAGGACGTCGCGAAACTCGTCTTCGGCCCAAACCGCGCCGTGTCCGTAGTTGGGGATCGCTTCGAGCAGTTCCCTTTTCGCTTTGGCGATCTCAAGCCGAGACCCGAGCGCTTCGAGGTGGGCGTGCCCGACGTTCGTCACGACCCCTGCCGTGGGGCGAGCGATTCGGCAAAGCTCGCCGATCTGGCCCTTGCCTCGCATCGCCATCTCGACCACCACCGCGGCCTCGGCCCCGTCCAACTGGGCGAACAAAAGAGGCGCGGTAAGTTCGGTGTTGCGGTTGCCCTCGGTCTTCGCGATCGCTCCTAGGGGCCGAAGAGCCGCTGCGAGGAACTCTTTGACGCTCGTCTTGCCATACGAACCCGTGACACCCACCACCTCGCCGGAGACCCTCTTTCGGTACTCCGTTCCCAGCAGGGAAATCGCCCGCACGACGTCGTTCACAAGGATGTGGGGACCAGGAATCGGGCGGCTGGCGAGACATGCAGCCGCGCCGCGAGCAATCGCTTGAGCCGCGAAGTCGTGCCCATCGAACCGGCTGCCACGAATGCAGATGAAGAGGTCTCCGGGCGCAACCTCACGATGGTCGAACGCGAAACCTGAGGCCAAGGCCGAATCGAGGATCGCGAAGGGTCGGCCGTTCACGATGGCGGCGATCTCGTAGACGTTGATCGGTCTCAATTCAGGCCCTCCAATGCCTTGCGGGCGAGTTCGCGGTCGTCCATCGGGACCTTGGTCTTTCCGATGATCTGGTAGTTCTCATGGCCCTTTCCGGCGATCACGACCACATCCCCGCGTTCGGCCATCGAAATGGCGCGTTGGATCGCCGCTCGGCGATCCGTCACGCGCACAGCCCGGCAGGTGGGCTCGATTCCCCGTTCGATGTCTGCGATGATGGCCTCCGGGTCTTCGGTTCTGGGGTTGTCACTCGTCACAACTACCGCATCGGATTGGGCGCAAACGGCCTGAGCCATGAGCGGCCTCTTCGCCTTGTCCCGATCACCGCCGCATCCAAACACGGTGATGATCCTCTTGGGCTTCAGGCCCCGCACCGAGCCCAGCAGCTTCGTTAATGCGTCGGGCGTGTGAGCGTAGTCGACGATGATTCCGATCCCCTTCTCGTTTCGCACAGCTTCGAATCTCCCTGGTACAGGACGAGCCTGGGCGAGCCCGCGCGTCGCCGACATCAAATCGATCCCTAATGCGACCAACCCGGCGGCGGCCGAAAGGCAGTTGGTGACGTTGAATGCGCCGCCCAGTTGAGCCTCCAGCGTCGCTCGGTCTGCGCCATGCTCCAGCGACAGGGTGAGCCGGTCCAGTTCGACGCGGTCGGCGCGCCCCCGGATTTCGCCGTGCTGAAAGCCGTACGTGAGCACCTGGCCTTGCACCAGCGATTCAATGGCCGCGCCCTCGCGGTCGTCCTTGTTGAGAACGGCAACGAACCGCTTGGAGGTATGTCTGGGGAGTTCCAAGAAGAGCCTTCGTTTGGCTGATGCGTAGGAATCCATCGATCCGTGGAAGTCAAGGTGGTCTTGGGTGAGGTTTGTAAACACCCCCACATCGAACTCGACCCCATCGGCTCGGCGCTGTTCGAGCGCGTGGCTGCTAACCTCCATCGCCAGATGGGTCGCTCCGGATTCGACGACTTCGCAGAGGAGCTTCTGTAGGGCGATCGGAAACGGGGTGGTGTTCGCGAGTTCACGCGAGCCCGCAGGCGTCTGGATGCCGAGCGTGCCGAGGTAGGCCGCGGGATGTCCGAGCGCCATGAGCGCCTCGCGGACGAGCCAAGCGGTCGTGGTCTTGCCGTTCGTACCCGTGACCCCAACGACTCTAATCTTGCGGCTAGGCCGGCCCAATACTTCTGCCGCGAGCCGCCACACCGCGTCTTCAAACCTGCCGGTTTCTTTGCGCGAGAGCATCGCCGGAACCCCTTGCTCGACGGCCCCTTGAAAGCCCTCTTGGCTATGGGCGAGGACCGCGGCCGCTCCCTTGCCGAGAGCCTCCGGGATCAGCTCATGGGTGTCCCGCGAGTCGCTGGGCATGCAAACGAAGAGATCGCCCTCGGAAACGGTGCGAGTGTCGTCGTCGATTCCCGAGATCGGCGCGTCGCCGCTGATCCTATCGAGAACGGCGCCCGACCGCTCAATCGCATCCGAAAGGAGTGGCATCTCAGTTGCTCGCCCCTCCTTGTTGCTTCGTTGAGCGAATCTCGATGTCGGGAGAAGGGGACGCTTTCGGGCTAGGGACCACATCTTTGCCGGGCGTCGGAGGAATTCCCAGCAGCCGGACGACCGCTTGGGCCGATTCGACGAACACCGGCCCCGCAACGCTCGCGCCGTAGTACTTCCCTGCCTTCGGGTTGTCGATCATCACCAGAATGAGCGCCTGGGGGTTTTGCGCAGGAACGAGTCCCACGAAGTTAGAAACGTATCCGCCGCCTTCGACCGTGCCCGTCGATCGGTTGATCTTTTGGGCCGTACCGGTCTTGCCTGCAAGCCGGTATCCCGGAATCCGGAGCGATTTGCCCGTACCCGAGTCAGATTCAATCACGGACTCCATATACCCCAGCACCTGATCGGCGGTTTCCTTCGAAAACAGCCTCCCGGCCTCGCGCTCTTTCGTGTCCCTGCCGCCTACCTTCGCGATGAGCCTCGGCTCCATCCGAACGCCGCCGTTGCCCAGGGCTGAGAAGACCGACGCCAGCCCGACAGGAGTGCAGGTCATCGATTGACCAAATCCGAAGGTCGCAAGTTGAAGCCCCTTGGCGTATTCGTCGCGGACGAACTGGCCCGAAGCTTCGAGCGGAAGCCCGAGCTGGGTCTTACGCATAAGCCCCGATCTGTTCAAGAACTCGATGAAGTCGGGCGAACCCACTCGGAGCGCCCAAGTCGCCGCGCTGACATTGCAGCTTTTCGAGATCGCCTTTTCCAGGTCCACGGTTCCATGCGCCCGCGTCCCCCCGTGCAAGTCGCACCGGACGCTTCGGTTCGACCAGACTTGGAGAGAGCCGCCACACTGCACGACGTCGGTGGAATTCACCACTCCCTTTTCCAAGGCGAGCGCGAGGGTCAAAATCTTGAACGTTGAGCCGGGTTCGAGGGCCGCCATATAGTTGGGATTGAAGTCCGTGAACCGCTCCTTGCTTCCGGTGGGCCGGCCCAACCGCGCCGGGTCGTAGCTGGGCCAGTTGGCCATCGCTAGGATGTCTCCGGTCTTGGGGTTGAGGATCACCACCGCTCCTTGGTCGGCGTTGTTGGACTCGACGGCCTCTTTGAGCGCCTGCGTCGCGACGAGCTGCAATCGGCTGTCGAGGGTGAGAACGACGTCTTCGCCATCCACACGGGTCTTGGTGCGGGGATCGATCCTCATGGGCAGGAACTTGCCCTTCGAGTCCGTCAACCCGATGGTCAGCCCGTCGTGCCCTTCGAGCGTCTTGGACTTCGACACCTCAATCCCTGTGATCGGCTTGCCATCGCGGAGCGCGCCGACGACTCCCGCCGCCGCGATTCCGAGGGGGTAGTCCCGCTCGGCGACGCGTCGTAGCGAAACCCCATCGGCCCGCCACCTGATCTTCACGTCTTCAACACGTTTCGCTTTCGACTCGGTCAGAGGCTCCCGCCAGAACGTGGTCCTCACTCCCGATGCCTTGAGCTGAAGCATCTCACTGGCAGGAATCCCTGAAGCCTCGCTGAGTTCCATGAAAAACGTCCGACTGAACGGCACATCGTCGAAGATCAGCCCGAACTCGCGCGCGCTCGCGTCTTGAGCGAGGGGGCGGTTGTCCGCGCTGAGGATCGCCCCGCGCCGAGCGGGTTCGACGCGCTTGACGAGAAAGCGGCCGCTCTTCTCTCCGAGGTCGAGGACCGCGTCTCGCCGAAACACCTGGAGCCGTGCTTGAGAACCGGCGGCAACGACGAATCCGGCCAGCGTCAGCCAAGCGAAGACCTTGATGCCTCTAGAGTTCATTGATTGCGCTCGCGAGTCCTGATTCCCCAGACGAAACAGGGGTCGATTCCGTCGCCGAAGCCTCCAGTGGGTTGGCGACGGGGGCGGAGGCTGGCTCCCTCGCTCCGGCCATCACAAAGCCGTGGGACTCGGCCCACGACTGGACTGCGACTAGGCTTCGGGAGGCATCGACACGCTTGCGAAGCATCAAATTCTCCTGCTCGACCCTCTTAGCGCGCTCCGCCGTGCGCACCGCTTCGCTTCGCGCGGACTCCAACAGCATCTGACCTACGAGGCTGCTGAGTACGAACGTGAAGAAGACGACCCCGACGAACGACGCCATGTACCGCGCGACGACCGCAAGCCCGCTCCTCGCGGGAGTAACCCTCACCGTAAGGTCGGCTGAAGTTGGCACGTATATTTTCGATGCTGGCGCTGCACTCATTCTTCGGTTGGGCCCTCCGTGGCCCTTTCGCTTCCCTGCATATCGGTCCGCATGGTTGATGCCGAGGAGCCGCAAGCTCCTTGGCGAAGGGGAATCAAGGCAAGAGCCGCCGAACCGCCCTTAGCTTGGCGCTGCGGCTCCGAGGGTTTCGTTCCACTTCGGAGGCGCTGGGGGTTCGCGGCTTGCGAGTGATCGACTCGAAGCGTTCGGTCGCCTCAAGCGACCGAAACGCGTGTTTGACGATACGGTCCTCGCCGGAGTGATACGAGATCACCGCGAGGACTCCCTGAGGTGACAAAGCCTCCGCCATCGCCCCAAGAGCCTCTTCGAGCCCTTGAAGCTCCCGATTCACATAGACCCGAACCGACTGAAACGTTCGGGTGGCTGGGTGAATTCTTTTCTCGCGCGCGCCCTTCGGAATCGCCGCCAGCACGCACTCGACGAGGTCGAACGTAGTGGTGAGTGGCCGGGATTTGCGAACCTCGACGATCTTCTTCGCGATGGCGCGGGCCCATTTTTCATCGCCGTAATCGCGCAGCATGTCCTCGATTTGAACCGGGGACATACGGTTGAGTACTGCGGATGCGGGCTCGCCTCTTCCGCGGTCCATCCGCATGTCGAGGGGGGCGTCGTGGGCGAAGCTGAATCCGCGCTTAGGGTCGAGGACCTGGCCCGTGTTGAGCCCAAGATCGAGAAGGATCGCGTCTGCCGTGCGTCCCGTGCGAAAGAGGTAACGCGGGATTTCGCGGAAGTCATCGGAGACGAACTCGACCTTGACGCCTCTCGGGTCGCCGATCCTCACCTGAGCGATCGCGAGCATCGCGGGGTCCCATTCGAATCCGATCAGAGTCCCACCGGGGGCGATGCGTTCGATCAACGCGAGCGAATGGCCGCCCTGTCCCATCGTGCCGTCGACAACAACCGCGCCAGGCGACGGCGACAGCGCCTCCAGGACCTCCTCGACCATCACAGGCTCGTGCGCCGGACCGAAATCTTCGCCTGGGTTCGCGCTGCGGGGTGCGCCCGATCCCGTGTCCGCGACTTGCCTTGAGAACAACACCGCGCCGAAGTGGCTCGATCCGTGCGCAAAACCCACGATCGCTTCGCTTCTAGGCACGGGGCTCACCTCTCATGTGTGCGGCGCGGAGCATCGACTGATAAGCCTCTTCGATGGGCTCGCGGCGCTCCTTTCCGTAATGCTGAGGGAATCTCTGAAACGCCTCCCACTCGGGCTTGGTCCATATCTCAATCCTGTCGCCGCAACCGATCAGCTTCAGAGGGTCGCCAATCTTGAGCTTCGCGGCGTCGCGGAGGTCTTGGGGAAGCACCATTCTGCCGGCAGGATCGAACTTCAGCCCGTCGGCGGCAAGCCCCAATTGGAGCCGGGTGAATTGCTCGCGCGCAGGATCAAGAGTTCCGGCCTCGAAAACCTCATGAAGCAACGCACGCCATATGGCTTCCGGGTAAATGACGAGGGCGCCGACTTTTCCTAGGACCAAAGCGAACGTCCGCCCGAGCCTGTCGCGTTTGCGCTTGGGAATGAGCACCCTTCCCTTATCGTCGAGCACCGTTTCATCGGTTCCGATGATCGGCTCGAATCCCTCGGGCAATTGAAAGCTTGCCAAACGCGACCTCTTCGGAATCTAGGGGGCGGTTTCCGTCCATTGAAACCGCCCGACTACCTGTAGAGCACCCCGCCCTACCCCGCAGCGACTTGGGCCCGTCCGTGGGTTCGTCCTGCTGGTTGCATCTTAGTGGGAACCCATTTTTCTTGTCAATAGGAATTTCAACAATTTATGGGACGAGATGACACTTTCTACGTAAAAAAGTGCCAAGAAACAGACTTATGTACACTAATAATGAATTGAGAAGGGTAGGGCGATAGTCGCCGCGATGTAAGGGATTAGACGGTGGCGAATTGCCTGCGATCGTAGATGAGGTCCTGCGCGATCTTCATCAGATCCGGCTCGATCTGGTTGAGCGGCCGAATCTTGGAGAAGTGGACGATGGCCGCGTTCAGCCCGACGCCCAGGGCTTCTTGGAGGAATACCGTGTTCAACACGTTTCGCAGCGCCGGTTTCAGCCCGAAAGAGACGTTGGAGACGCCGAGGAGCAGATTGACATGGCGGTTGCGCGATCGCAAGGCGCGAATCGCTTCGAGGGTCTCCGCTGCGGACCTGCGAAACTCCTCGTCGCCCGATCCAAGGGTGAACGTCAGGCAGTCGAGGAAAACGTCGTGGTCTGGCAACCCGGCTTCCCGAGTGAACGCGAGAATCCGGTCGGCGATGGCGACCTTCCGTTCGGCTGTCTTGGCCATGCCCTCTTCGTCGATGGTCAAGCCCACCACACCCGCGCCGTATTGGGCGCAGAGCCCGAGCACGATCCTCGTTCGTTCCTCCCCGTCTTCGAAGTTGATCGAGTTCACCAGCGGCTTGCCGGCGAGGGTCTTGAGCGCCTCCTCGATCACCTTGGCGTCGGTCGAGTCGATCATGAGAGGGACGCTCACCTGTTTGTTGAAGCGCGTCAGGAGAATTCGCATGTCGCGGGTTTCGTCGCGTCCCACGAACGCGGCGCACACATCGAGCATGTGCGAGCCCTCGGCTTCGAGTTCCCGTGCCAGTTCAGTAAGCCCGTCCCAGTTCTCGGCGGCGAGCATTTCTCGAAACGCCTTGCTTCCATTTGCGTTGGTTTTCTCTCCGATGATGAGGAAGCTGGTGTCTTGTCGGTAGGGCTGGAACCGAAAGAGGCTGCTGCTGCCCACCAGTCGGACAGCATCGCATTGCTGCTCGTTTCGAACGCGAAAGTCGAAGCCGGGGAAAAGGGCGCGGACTTTCTGCCAATGGGCTTCGGGCGACCGCGGCGCATCCGCGAGAGCTTGGCTCACCGCAGCGATGTGTTCGGGAGTCGTGCCGCAGCATCCCCCGACCGCCGCCACGCCCATATCCCGCAGGAAGTGGGAATGGCTCGAAGCGAGTTCTTCCGGGCTCAGCCTATAGACGGCCTGACCCCGCTCCATCACGGGAAGACCGGCGTTTGGCTGGACGAAGACGGGCCGCGTGGAGTTTTGGCAGAGAAACCTCACGTGCGGGGCCATCTCGACCGGACCAGTCGCGCAGTTGATGCCGACCATTTTCACTTGCGGGAAGGCTTCGAGCATGTTCAGCGCGGCGCCGATCTCCGAACCCAAGAGCATGGTTCCGGTTTGCTCGATGGTGACCGAGACCAGAATGGGCAGGTCCTTGTCCGACTCCGCCAACGCCCTATGCGCCCCCACGATGCATGCTTTGGCCATGAGCAGGTCTTGCAACGTTTCGAGCATCAACGCGTCCACTCCGGCTTCGATGAGCGCCAAGAAGGCCGTGAAGTAGGATTGCTCGATCTCATCGAACGTCGCTTGTTCGAGGGAGACCAGCTTGGTTCCCGGTCCGATCGCGCCGGCGACGAAACGCGGTCGTTCAGGCGTCGAAAACGCATCGGCCACCCTTCGGGCGATCCTTCCGGCCTCGAAGGAGACCTCGTACAGGAGGCTTTCGATACCGTATTCCGCAAGCACGATCGAACTCGCGCCGAACGTGTTCGTGGTGAGGATGTCGGAACCTGCCCGCAGGTACTTGGCGTGGATGGCCTCGATCTCTTCGGGGCGGGTCAGGTTGAGGAGTTCGTTGCAGCCGTCAAGAAGGGCGTCGGGGTCGGGAAGACGGGCGATCTTCGCCCGTGCGGACTCGAGGGAAACGCTCCTAAGGCCAAAGTCCGCCGACGCGAGGTTGGCGGCTTGGATTTGAGTGCCCATCGCGCCATCGAAGAGCACCGCGCGTTCTGCGACGACCTCCAAGAGCGCCGAGGTTGTTCCCATGGGTTTGATTGTATCCGGGCGGCGCTACGGGCCTTCTGATAGCGGAGAACCCCAAGGGACATCCTTCCCTCGGGGTTCGTGGATCGGATCGTTCGAAGGGCGCTTACTTCTTGCGGCGTCGCAAGAAGGGCAGAACCCCAAGCGAAAGGGCAGCGATCGTCGCCGGCTCGGGCACGACGCCGTGGCAGGTGATCTGGCCCCGAATCTCGCCACCAGGGAATTGCGGCGTATGGACGTTGATGTACGTGTCGCCCGCGATCATGGCCGCCAGAGTCGCGGCGTTGTTGGCCGTGGCCAAGGTTCCGCGATACGCATAGACGACCATGTTGCCGGAAGTCAGAGGCGATCCCGGAATCTGGTTCGCAAGAAGGTTGAAAATGACGGGTCCGTTCACCCCTGCGGGCGCCTGATGAATGTGCGACCCAGTCGTGGCCGTAGCGGGTATGCCGATCACCGTCATCGACCCTGCGAGTTCCCAGGTCACGTCGTCGAGCGTAAACGATGCGGTTCCGTAAGCGGAGCTTCCGGTCGGCGGGACTTCCTGAGAGCCGTCGATAATGGGAGCGGAAAATCCCCAAACGAGCGCGTGGGAAGTGCCATACGCAGCCGAGCAGGCCAAAACCAAGAACACCTTCTTCATATCCAATTCACCTCAAACAAAGCCCACCGCTCGCGGCGGACTGCTACCAATATATTCGATTTCGTCTGTTATGGACCTGTTCAAAATACCTGTTTGAAAGAAATAGGTCGTCGAGGAGCCCAAGACGCCGGTTCGCTGGGTTCCTTGGAGGGGCCTGGAGAGGGCGCCCCTGAAAAAAACTCGACGCTCCCCTTCGTGCGGAGCGCCGAGTTCTCGGCTTGGGCTGCCGTCAACCTGAAGGAATTACTTCCCGCCGTCGGTCCCTTGCGCCTCCCTGGGAAGCATCGTCGGCGCGCTGGCTACGATATAAGCCGCCGCCGCTGAGTTCGTAGACGACTGCACGAGATACTCAGGGATCGCGTAATCAAGGTGGTCGTGCTGCGTGTGGTGAACGTGGGTGTAGTTCGACCTGCCCGTTTCCATCCAGAAGAACCCCGGTACGCCGACGGCATTGAACGGAGCGTGGTCGCTGCCCCCGCCTCTGGGCATTCGTTCGACGACCCGAATCTGCATGGGGAGGTCGGGGAACGCCTTCATCGCGGGCTCGATGGCCTCTTTGAGGATCGGCTCCATCTCCTTGAGGCACACGAGCCCACCCTGATAGTTGGTGCCGCCGTCATCGACGAAAACAGCGGAAATCTTGCTCAGGCTGTCTTTGTGCATTTCGACGTAGGCGCGCGAGCCGAGAAGACCCTGCTCTTCGCCCGTCCACAGGACAAAGCGAATCGTCCGCTTGGGCTTGGCCCCGCACGCCATAAGAATCCTCGCGGCTTCGACCGCCACCATGGTGCCGGTCCCGTTGTCGCAGCATCCTTCAGAGCCGGGGCCGTCCCAGCTATCGAGGTGCCCGCTCACGATCACGACCTCGTCGGGGAACTCGGTGCCGGGAATCTCAGCGACCACGTTGTACACAGGGATCGGCCCTGGTACAAACTTCTGTTCCAAATCGAATTCGAGGACGACTTCTTTGCCCGCGTCGATCTGCTCGAAAATCGCGTCGATATCGGACTTCCGCACCATGATCCGAACGTCCTTGGGCAGAGTCTCCATCGTCAGATTCGTGTACCGCCCGGAGGTGATTACAAGCTCGTTCCGCGAGCCGTAAACCAGGCCCAATGCGCCGGATCCATCGATCGCTTCTTGCAGCTTCGCTTGCTCGTCGGTGACCTGGCCACCTCGCCGCGGCGCCGATTGCGTGACGAGCCAAGCGCCCTTGAGCTTGGCTTTCACGGTTTCGAACTCTTCGAGCGTCGTGGGTTGCTTGACGGCGACTCCCCTTTGCAGCCCAGCGGTTCCGGGGGTCCATGAGGGGCTTGTGAACTCGAAATCCCTTGGAGTGGGGGACACCATGCGAGCGATTTGACGCTTGCCTCGGTCGAAACCCACGGGGACTTCGCCCCACTTCTCGAGTCTCACGTTCTGGAGCCCGAAGCTGCGGAACTGATCTGCGGTCCATTCGCAAGCTCGCTGCAGGTTGGTCGAACCGGTCAGCCTGTGTCCGATGTCCTTCGTCAAGTACCTCAGGTGCTTCATCACCTGGTTCCGGTTCTTGCCTTCGTCGATGATCTTGTCGAGGACCGTTGGGTCGGCTTGGGCCATCGCCCTTGCCCCGACGCAGGCGACCAGAGCGATCGCTACTCCACGCATGATGTGCATTCCTGTTTCCTCCTCCAGCCGAACGGGCGCGCCCTCCCGCTCAGACGTGTCATTCTACGTTTCGCCGCCCCATTCCGGGTTCCCTTCTCTAGGGGGCGGGATTCACGCCGAGATGCTTGAGGGCGAGCTTGAGCACTTTTACGGAGAGGGCGGGCATGGGGACGAAGCCCAACTTCTCGGGCTCGTACCACTCCAGCAGCGGCGAGGTCGTTTCGCAGCGAACGAGGGACGCTCGGCATTCGATCCGAAACCGGCTCACGTGGTGGCTCACCTCTCCCAAGTCCTCGATCCATCCGGGCCCGACGACCCGGCGCAATGAGTCGTCCGCGCTGTCTTCGGATCGGGGGCCGATCTCGACACGAGGAAACTCCCACAAGCCTTGCCACCAGGGGCCAGGGGGAACGCGGTGAACGCCAAACCTACCCTCGAACACGGGCGCCCAGATGGCGAAGGCAATCCGCTCGGGGCGTTGCTTCGGGGCTCGATGGGGGTAGTTCTCAGGTTTGCCTGTGGCGGCGGCCGAGCATGACGCCCTAACGGGGCATTGATAGCAAGTGGGGCTGCGAGGCGTGCAGATCGTTGCTCCCAATTCCATAAGCGCTTGGTTGAACTCTCCCGGTTTGTGGCCTTCCATCAGCCCTCCGGCCCAGCGTAGGGCGGCCCTTTCGAGCACGACGCCGGTGGAAGAGTCGCAGGTCTGGCGCGCGTAGACCCTCTTCACGTTGCCGTCGGCCACCGGGACAGGCTCGTCGAAGCAGATCGACGCGATCGCCGCCGCGGTGTAGGGTCCAACGCCCGGAACTCCGAGCCAACCCGCATAGGTCCGGGGGACTCCGTGTTCGACGATCCAGCGTGCCCCGGCTCTTAGCAGTTTGCAGCGCCGGTAATACCCCAGCCCTTGCCAAAGCGCCAGCGCCGCTTGCTCTGGGCTACTCGCGAGGGCTTCGACCATCGGGAAGCGCTCCATCCATCGAGCGTAATAGGGGATGACGGTTGCGACCCGGGTCTGCTGCAGCATCACTTCGCTCACCCAAACCGGATACGGGTCCTGGGCGTCGCGCCAAGGCAGGGGCCGCTTGTGCCGGGAGTACCAACGAAGCAAAGCGGCCGAGTCAGCCTTCGGTGGCGATGCGGCCTTTCGTTTGGGTTTCATTCCCATTCGATCGTAGCGGGCGGCTTGCTGCTGAGATCGTAGAGCACGCGGTTGACCCCTTCGACCTCGTTGACGATCCGACTCGCGACATGGGTGAGGACGTCGAAGGGAATGTCTACCGGGCTTGCCGTCATCGCGTCCTCGCTTTCGACGGCTCGAAGGACGATGGGCTGCTCGTAGGTTCTTTCGTCGCCCATCACCCCAACGCTCCGGACGTCGAGAAGCGCGGCGTAGCTCTGCCACACCCTCTTATGGATGCCGTGAGCACGAAGTTCTTCCCGAAAGATAGCGTCGGCTTCTTGCACGATCGCGACTCGGTCGGGAGTGACCTCGCCCAACACCCGCACCGCAAGGCCTGGACCTGGGAATGGCTCTCTCTCGACCATCTTTTCGGGCAGCCCCAGTTCCCGCCCCAGGTCCCGAACTTCATCCTTAAAGAGCCACCTAAGCGGTTCAATCAGCTTGAGTTGCATCCATTCGGGCAAACCGCCAACGTTGTGGTGGGTCTTGATCTTGGCGGCAGTCGGCGAGCCGCTTTCGATCACGTCGGGGTATAGGGTTCCCTGGGCGAGGAAATCACACCCTTGAAGCTCACCTGCGTGGTCCTCGAAGACCCGAACGAACTGTTCGCCGATGATCTTGCGCTTTTGCTCGGGGTCGGTCACCCCTTTCAAAGCGGAGAAGAACCTCTCGCGCTCCTCGAACACCTTGAGGTTCGCTTGAAAGTGGTTTCCGAACGTCTCGACCACTTGCTCGGCCTCGCGCTTGCGAAGCAGTCCATGATCGACGAATACGCAGACCGCGCGATCTCCGATGGCTTCGATCAAAAGCGCAGCCATCACGGAACTATCCACGCCCCCGCTCACGGCGCACAAAACTCGGCCTTCGGCCCCTACCTGGGCGCGAACCGCCCCTAGGGCCTCTTGAACGAACGCCGCGCTCGTCCAGTCGCCTGAGAGCTGAGCCACTTCAAAGAGGAACCTGCGGAGGACCTCTCTGCCGGCAGGAGTGTGGCTGACCTCCGGGTGGAATTGAACTCCGTAGGCTCTTCTCTCGGGGGATTCGAACCCGGCGACCGGGCAACTGCCGGTTCTTGCAGTTATGGCGAACCCTGGCGGAGCCTCCACGACCTGATCCCCGTGGCTCATCCACACCTGATTGGACGAGAGCCGACCGACGAGGGAGTCTTCTTCGAGGACTTCGATGGCTCGAAAGCCATACTCTCGCGCTGTGGCTCGCTCGACCTTCCCTCCGAGGCGGTGAGCGATCCACTGGAGCCCGTAGCAAATCCCTAAGACGGGGAGCCCTTCGATCAAGGAGGGGTCAAAGTCGGGCGCGCCTTCCGCTAGAACGGACTGGGGCCCGCCGCTCAGGATCAGGGCCGCAGGTTCTCGTTCGCGGATCATCGCTTCCGCGTTCGTCCATGGGACAAGCTCCGAGTAGACGTTGAACTCGCGCACCCTCCTCACGATGAGTTGCGAATACTGGCCGCCGAAATCGATGACGAGGACTGTTTGCCGTCGCATAGGGTTACGCGTAAGTTTGCAGGACTTGACGGTTCGCGGGCAATGGCTTATACTGGCAATCGCTTTCTGTGAGACGGTGAAATAGGAGACGTGAAGATGTTCAATGAGTTCAAGAAATTCGCCCTTAGGGGGAACATGGTCGATTTGGCGGTGGGCGTGATCCTCGGCGCGGCTTTCGGGAAGATCGTCAGTTCGTTGGTGGACGATGTGATCATGCCGCCTCTGGGGCTCGTTCTCGGCAAGGTCGATTTCAACAATTTGTTCGTGGACCTCTCGGGCCAAGGGTTCAAAACGCTTGCGGAGGCCAAGGCTGCGGCGGCTCCCACGCTGAACTATGGAGCGTTCATTACGGTCACCTTGAACTTCTTGATCGTCGCGTTCGCTGTGTTTCTGATGGTCAAGGCGTTCAATAGGCTGACGGAGGCTCGCGCGAAGGATGAGCCTGCGGCTGCGCCTACGACCCACGCTTGCCCGTTCTGCCTGAGCGAAATCCCGATTGCCGCGAAGAAGTGCCCGCACTGCACTTCCGAGTTGCAGCCGGCAAGCTGACGGGCCTGGAGCAAGGCGTCGACTTCGTCGAAGCGACTATTCGCGGTCGGGCGCGAACGCCTCTGCAAGGGGCCCCCACAGGTTGTACTGGTTCACCTGGCCTTCGGAAAACACCACGACCCCTTCGGCCTCTGAGGAGCGGATGCGGTCGATCACCGCTCGTACCTTCCCAGGGTCGCACTGGCCGGGCTTGATCCCGAGTTGGTGCTCCTCCTTATAGAGAAAGTTCACCGCGAACCCGATCCAGAGGCGCCGGAAGTCCTTCGCCCAACCCTTTTGGAGAGCGATCGTATCGCCAAGCAGATTGAGGTAGGTCTCAAAATCCCCCGGGAAATGGTCGCGGTAGTCCATCGGGACGCACGTCTCGACGTACGGCGCGAATCTCCGCCAATCTTGACCGATGAACCTTCCGCTGTGAATCGGGTTCTTGAAGACGGCAGCGGAGAGCTCCATTGCGGGGCGCGTTCGGCGTACAACCTCGGCCGCCCTCCGTGCGAACTCCGTGACCCAGTGAATCCGGTACTCATAGAAGAAGTAATCGAGGTCGGGCCGGCCTCCCACGAAGAACGAGCCTTCCAAGAGGAACCGCGACTTGGAGAAACGGTCGAGGGACTTCCAGTTTTCGGGCAGGACCTTGGGGCTTGGCTCCCAATGAGATTCGAGGAACGGCCGGTCGTAAAGCTCATGAAAAAAGGGCTCGTCGGGGTATCGGTCGGCGAAATAGTGCGCGTACTTGGGGAGATTCTCAAGGCAATCGTCGCAGAAACAGTAGGTGTCCGGCGCCATGTCCCCCGGATAGCGAATGTAGTCGTGGTGGATCGCGTCGAACTCGTATCGCTGGGCGAACTCCTCATGGAGAGGGATCAGCCACTGGTCCGTGTATCCGGGCCTGCGCGCCGGACACATCCAGACCGCCCCATATCTTCGGCCTCGGAGCGTGGCCTCGCTGGAAGGCCTTCCGTGCGGGTCCGTCGCCGCCCATTCTGGGTGGAGCTTGTAGGCGGCCCCGTTCTCGCCCTCATAGTAGTCGATGAACCACGCGTGGAGCGACATTCCTCGCTTCTTGCAGGCGTCGACGAGGTGCGCGGGGAGGTCGAAGTCTTCATAACCGGGCGCGACCGCTTGAGGGAATTTCGAACTGGGCCAGTGGAGGAGTCCATCGCCGCCCTTGAGGTGGACGAGGATCGTGTTGAACCCGGCCTGATACATCCGATCGACGTACGCTTCAACTTCGTGCAGGCTCTTCCCCGCCTCTGAGGAGCCGCACCACACGCCTCGCGTCTTGAACTTGTGCATCTCGGACTACCCCTTTACGCGCTCCAAGCGGACCCAGCGCAGGTTCATGAGAGCGTTCTTGGCGATTTTCAGCGCCTTCACTTCGACCCTCACCAACCCTGGCCTTGCGATCGTGACCTCGCCCAAGTCGACCTCGGCGAAGTCCGACCAGGAGCGGGTTTCCGAAACGGTCCCCTCCACGCTGCTTTCAGCAACTCGAACGCGGTACTTGCTCCCGGCGACTCCGGGCTCGCAGGCCTGCATCACGGCCACTTTGTAAGCGCCGGCTGCCGGTAGCTGGACCTCCCACGCTACGGTCGCTTCGGGGTCGGTCCAGTAGCCGACGCAGTCCTTGTCCGACTCATACCTCGCTCGGTCGATCTCGGCTTCGTTTGAGCGAAGAAGCGCGACTCCGGCTCTATTCGCCCGCAAAGGAACCGGTACGACTTCGGGCGACCCTTCGATTTGGACCGCGATCACGTTCACGTCGGGGTCGGGCAGCGAGCCCTCCCAGGCGACGATAGGCCCGTCCTCCCCGTTCTCCCATCGGAGCTTAGCGCTCCCTCCCAAGAGGCTCGCGGATCGAAGCTTGTTCCTGAGTCCGGACAGTTCGACTTTGCCGTCGGGCGATCCGAAGACGTGGAGGTAGAGAACGCCGGGCTTCTGGGTGACCCGACCCCAAGACAACGGCCGGGGGAATGGGCTTGCCGTGGTCCCGTAGATCGCCTCACCGTTTGTCTTGAGCCAGGCGCCCACCAAGCTCAGCCGTTCGACGCTCGGCTGCGGAATGCGTCCCAGCGCGTCGGGGCCCACGTTGAGCAAAAGGTTGCCCCCCTTGCTGACCACATCCACTAGCATCTGCAAAAGGGAGCGGCGGGACTTCCAATCTTCGTCGAACTTATCGAAGCCCCAATTCCGGTTCAACGTCATGCAGGACTCCCAGTCGACTCCCGGAAAACCCCTCGGCGGCACCTCTTGTTCGGGCGTTCCGAAGTCGCCACGATGATCGCCGACGGTCATGCCCGCCATCCCGCTCCGACCCTTGTCGACGCGGTTGTTGACGATGATGCTGGGCTGGAGCGACCGAACGTAGTCGTACAGGGTCTTGCCGTATTCATGGGTCCAGGTTCCTTCCCATTCACCGTCGAACCAGAGCACTCCAAGCGGGCCGTAACCTTCGACCAGTTCCTTGAGTTGCCCCTTCATGTACTCGACATACCGATCGTAGTCGGCTTCGACCCCCGGACGAGGGTCCCACGCCCGCCGGGGCAGGTAGTCGGGATGGTGCCAGTCCATGATCGAATGATAAAAGCAAAGCGTGATTCCAGCTTCCTTGCACGCCTCCGAGAGTTCGCGCAATACGTCCCGACCAAAGGGAGTTTTGGTGATCTTCCAGTCGGTCAGCTTTGAGTCCCAAAGACAGAACCCGTCGTGGTGCTTGCTAGTGATGACGATGTACTTCATTCCGGCCTGTTTCGCGATTCGGACCCATTCGCGGGCGTCGAATTGAACCGGGTTGAACTGCTTGAGAAGCGGCTCGTAATCTTCGACCTTGATTTGGGCGTGGTTGAGAATCCA
Source organism: Candidatus Nitrosymbiomonas proteolyticus (assembly GCA_017347465.1). Classification (GTDB taxonomy): domain Bacteria; phylum Armatimonadota; class Fimbriimonadia; order Fimbriimonadales; family Fimbriimonadaceae; genus Nitrosymbiomonas; species Nitrosymbiomonas proteolyticus. The sequence goes on from AP021858.1 coordinate 2,543,759, forward strand.
CTCGGCCCCACCGGTGCGCTTCCCGTTCCATTCGCTGGCGGGGATCGCGTAGAGGCCCCAATGGATGAACATGCCGAACCTCGCCTCGCGCCACCAGTTCATCCTCGCGTCCTTCTGCGCTTGGGTCTCTGCAAACTGCCCCATCATCGTCGCCCCCCCGATTGCGATTGCGATCACGCCCGATAAGCCGATCATTCGTCACCTCCAGCCGCAGACCGAAGTTACCCCGCAACCGAGGGATTTGTCGGCGATGCAGTAATCTCACTCCCCGATGGGAAAGCACCGCAAAGGCAAGCGGAGCACGACGCCCTCGGCGGAGGATGCGCTCACCCGAGCGCGGCGGTTGTTTCAATCGGGCAAGGCGCCCGAAGCGGCTCGCGTGGCGGGCGAGTTCCTCGCATTGAACCCAGATTCGAGCGAGGCACTGAGAATTCGAGGGCTCGCGCTGTTTCATGTCGGGAAGACCGACGAGGGCCTTGCCGAGCTTTCGCGCGCCGTTCAGCTCGAGCCCGGCAGCGCCCAACTCCAGTTCGATTTGGGCGTGGCGCTCCGACTTTCGGGGAGGACCGAGGAATCGCTGGCCGCCCTCACGAAGTCCGTGGACCTCGCGCCGGACCAGCCCGACTTTCGCGCCGCTTTGGGGCACGTTCTGATCGACGTAGGGCGGATCGAAGAGGCGGTCTCCGTGCTGGAACCCGCCGTAGCGAGCCACTCGAAGCATTGCGAGTCGCTGTTTCACCTTGCGAACGCCTATAGTCCACTGGGTCGGCGCGTGGAGGCGGTGCGATTGCTCCGAAGGTGCGTTGCGGCTGACCCGGGATACGTCCAGGCGTGGAACAACCTTGGGAACTTGCTCTTGGAACTCGGCGTTGTTGGGGAGGCCGTGGATTCGGTCGAGGAGGCCGCCAGGCTCGCGCCGAGGTCGCCGGTGGTACTGAGCAACCTTGGGGCGGCTCTCAATCAGGCCGGTAAGTTCGAGCGGGCAGTGGCAGTCCTCCTGATGGCGCTCGGAATCCCTGGTGGGTTGTCTGTTAGTGTGTACTACGCATTGGGCAACGCCCTCAAAGAGCTCAAGAAGACCGACGAGGCGCTGGCGGCGTATGATCGCGCCCTCCAACTGGACCCTGAGTTCGCAGACGCTCGCGGCACGAAGGCCAAGCTGCTGCACGACCTCTCTCGCATGGAGTCTGCCCGAAGCGCGCTTGCTGGGAACTCAAACCCTGGACTCAAGCTCCTGCGCGCGTTGCAGACTCCTGTGATCGCCGATTCTCGCGACCAGATGGCAGAGGTTCGCAAGAGGATCGTCGAGGAGGTTCGGGAGTTCGCGGCGAGCGGAGCGAGGATCGACGACCCGCTACGTGAAGTCGGGATGACGAACTTCTACCTCGCTTACCACAGAGACAACGAAAAACCGATTCAGGAAGAGATCGTCGCGGCGTACCTTTCCGCTTGCCCCGAACTTGGCTTCGTCGCGCCGCATTGTGAAGGCGGCAGCCGCAGGTCGGCGGGCGGGCGGGTGCGGCTCGGGGTGATTTCGGCGTTCATGAGGTCGCACACGATCGGAAAGCTCTACGCGCCGATGCTCGAACGGCTCGACAGGGAGAAAATCGAACTCGTATGGGTTCCTCTCAACTCCCAGAGGGACGAAATCACCGAGTCGCTACGGCGTCGCGCTGACGAAGTCGCAGTCGTTCCGCTCCAATGGAAGGCGGCTCGCGACGCGATCGGCGCTCTTGAGCTCGACGTGGCGTTTTTCCCTGAGATCGGCATGGACGCTCTCACCTATTATCTGGCGTTTTCCCGGTTCGCCCCGCATCAATTCATGACTTGGGGCCACCCCTCGACCCCTTGTCTGCCCCATATCGACGCGTTCGTCAGTTGCGACGACATGGAGCGCGAAGGCTCAGAGGTCGAGTACGGCGAGAAGCTGATTCGGCAACCCGCGCTCAACACATGCTTCCTGCGCCCCGCTCGGCCTGAGGCGTTCTGGCCTCGCGAGCGGTTCGGGCTCCCCAACGACAAACGGCTGTATGTCGTGCCTCAGACGCTTTTCAAATTGCACCCGGATTTCGACGATGCGATGGCGGAGATCCTCCGGAGGGACCCAGAGGGGCTCTATGTGCTCATCGCAGGCAAGTACCCCTCGTGGGACGAGCAGTACCTGAAGCGGTTCGAGCGAACCGCTCCCGACGTTGCGGATCGAGTGGCGTTCGTCCCTCAAATGTCGCTCGAAGGGTACTTGTCCCTCGCCAAGACTGCCGACGCGGTGCTTGACCCGTTCTACTTTGGAGGCGGGAATTCGAGTCTGGAGATGTTCGCGGTGGGCTGCCCGGTGGCCACTCTCCCGGGCGATCTGCAGCGGGGCAGGATCACACTGGCCCAATACCGGAGAATGGAGTACGGAGAGTTGATCGCATCGAGCCCGGACGAGTTCGTCGAAATCGCGCTGAGGTTGGCTAACGACGGTGACTTTCAGGCCGATGCTCGGCGGACGCTGGAGGAACGCGCTGAGCTATTGTATGAGGACCAACGGGCGGTTCAGCAGTTCGAGAAATACGTGGTCGAGGTCTCTACGACCTAGGTCGGCGCAACCGTCCGCGCAGCCGGGCGTATTCCTGACATCCATTGGGAGGAAGTTACGTCATGAACCTCGTCATTCAAGTCCTCTCCGCGTCGGCGCTGCTCCTTTCGGGCGCGAGCGGGGAGAAGGTAGCGCTCAAGAGGACCTACACGGCCAACGAAACCGTGACCTATTCGATGTCGCTCAAGGGCGAAGCGCAGGGCTTTGAGATTCTCGGCGAGGCCGAGATCGAATACAAGGTCACCGAAGTATCTGAGGGAATCGCCAAGGTCGCCCGAAATCCGCTGAAGTTCTCGGTGCAGATCGACGGTGAAGTGATGCCCGGTATGGACATTTCGCCGGATAGCTGCAAGATGGACGCATTCGGAATGCCCGATTCGCTTTCGTCCGAAGGCGCGGAGTGGGCGTACACGATCGTCGCCTTTACCGGCTTCGTCGCCAACCAGGAGGTCGAGACCGCCCAGGACTTCAAGGTGAATTGGAGAGGCAAGGACAACGGCTCGACCGTTACTGGCACGGGCAAGCTGATTGCCGTCGAGGAGTTGGAGGGCCGCAAGGTCGCAAAGGTGAAGTACGAACTCGAGGTCGTGCCTGACGGTGAAGAAGTGCCTGGACTCGCCGCGTTCGAGTCGACGTACGACCTCGGGACGGGCCAGTTGGTTCACTCGAAGGGCTCGCTGTCCATCGAGAACGAGGTCCAGCTCTCGTTCGAAATCAACCGGGCGAAGAAGAAATCTGGGTCAGGGAGTTAGTGGAAGGACCCCGGTGAACGGTCAGGTTTGGGCTTTCCGGGGTCTGCTCCGTGGGGCCGGAAGTCCGATCGGGCGCTGGGGAGAGCTTATTGCCTTCTCGGAACGACGCGACCTCACCCTAAGGTATTGGCGGACTCGTGGCGGCGAATAATCAAGATTCTTGCGAAACTCTTCGCAATGGGTCCGGCGCAATAAGCTACGCAGTCCCGCACGGAACCCGCCCGCAAGGGGTATGTTCTGGTGTTCATGCCGCGAGTTCCCGACGAACCCACAAGGGAGTGCGTTTACGATCCGCTTGTCGAGTTGATGAAGCGGTTCGAGTCGGCGTCGTCGGCCACTCCCTCGGCGAGCCAGTGGGACGACCTCAGCGTCGAAGAGGCCCTTCGCAAGCACATCGTCGACGGCATCAAGAAGGGACTTCACGCGTGGCTAGATTCGGCTCTCGGAAGGTACTCGCCGGTCGAGATCATCAACGACGTGCTCCTCGACGGCATGAAGACGGTCGGGGAGCTTTTTGGCGCTGGGAAGATGCAGCTACCCTTCGTCTTGCAGAGCGCCGAGGTGATGAAGGCCGCCGTCGCTTACCTCGAACCTAAGATGGAGCGGCTCGAAGGGCAAACCAAGGGCTCGATTCTCCTGGCGACCGTCGCAGGCGACGTCCACGACATCGGTAAGAACCTCGTGGACATCATCCTCTCGAACAACGGCTACCGAGTGGTTAACATCGGCATCAAGCAACCCATCAACAACATCCTCGACCAGGCACGAGCCCACCAAGTCGAAGTGATCGGGATGAGCGGGCTGCTGGTCAAGAGCACCTTGGTGATGAAGGACAACCTCCTGGAGATGAACGACAGGGGACTGCACGGTTATCCGGTCATTCTTGGGGGGGCTGCGCTCACGAGGGCGTACGTCGAGCAGGACCTGAGAGACGCGTATCGGGGAGACGTGTTCTATGCGCAAGACGCCTTTGAGGGTCTGCGGCTCATGGAGGAACTCCGGAAAGGACCTCCTTCAGCGGGCCCGCACTCGGGGATTGAGGACGCTGCGGCGTCCGACGAGGCGACTGCCGACGAAGGCGCCCCATTTCGGGTCGGCTCTCATCGGGTCGGAGTCGTCGATCCCGAATTGTTCGTGTTCGACGGATCGCGCTCGGAGGTTGGGCCAGCGACCGAAATACCAGAGATTCCTTTCTACGGCGTCCGGAAGGCTGAGAAGTTCGACGTTTTCGAGGTCTTCAAGTACATCAATACGATCGCTCTGTTTCGCGGGCAGTGGCAGTTCCGGAGGGGCGAAGGCCAAGGAAACCTCGAATTCAACGACTGGCTCGAAGAACACGCGCGGCCGATCTTCGAGCGGCTCCAGCGCGAACTGGCCAAGCTGATCCAGCCAAAGGTCAAGTGGGGTTACTTTTTTTGCCGTTCGGAAGGCAACGACCTCGTGATCCTTGGGGACGATAGGGTGACGGAGCGCGAGCGATTTCGGTTCCCAAGGCAGCGAGACGGAAAGCGGCTGTGCCTTGCGGACTTCTTTCGTGGGTTCGATTCCCCAGAACCCGATGTGGCCGCGTTTCAAGTCGTCACGATCGGACCCGAGGTGGCGAGATACGAGCGCAGGCTGTTCGAGGCGGGCGACTACCGGGAGTATCTGTACGTTCACGGCATGGGCGTTGAGACCGCAGAAGCACTGGCAGAGTATTGGCACAGGATGGTCCGCATCGAACTGGGGATCGACGACCGCGAGCCAGATTCGATTCGCGGACTGTTTGGGGTGAAGTACCACGGGGCGCGTTACTCGTTCGGGTATCCGGCTTGCCCGAACCTCGAGGATCAGCGTCAACTCATGCGCCTCCTCGCGCCCTCTGACATCGGCATCGAACTGAGCGAAGAGTGCATGTTGGTCCCGGAGCAATCGACCTCCGCCCTGATCGTTCACCACCCAGAGGCTAAGTATTTCAACGTGCGTTGAATTCCATGCTCCAATGGAGCCGCCGCAAGTTAGAATAGGACGTGGTTGTGCGCGCGTTTCAGAGCGGAGACTCTGTTGCTTCACTCTTGGAACTTTGTAGCGAAGTGTTTCCCGTTGAACGAATCGACCGGGAAAAGTGGGTTCGCAACGTGTTCTTGGACGCGAATTTCCGGTCGGAGGGCCTTGGAGTCGTCGAAGCGGAAGGCAAGACCGCCGGACTCGTTGTGGCGTTTGCTCCCCAGACCTTGGAGGGCGCAGGCGCTTCAAAGAAGCGAGGCTATGTGACGCTGCTCGGCGTGCGCCGCCAATGGGAGAACCAGGGATTCGGCGCTTCGCTGCTCGCCTATGCTGAGGATTACCTGCGAGAGTGCGGCTGCCGAGAATGCTGGGTCTCTCCCTACTCGCCCGGTTACTTTGCTCCGGGGGTCGACGTGGCAGCCTACGGGCGCGGGCTTCAGTTCCTGGCTCGGAAGGGGTATGTCGAGGTGTCGAGGCCGATTTCGATGGCCGTCGATCTAAGAGCGCTGACTCCGCCCGACTGGGTCGTCGAGCGGCGTTCGGAACTCGCCGTGCAAGGAGTCGAAGTACGCGAGTATTCAGAGGATTGGCTAGCTCCGCTCATCGAGTTCGCCCGCAGGGAGTTTCACGAAGACTGGGCGCGATTCGTGCGCTCCGCCGCCGAAGACATCCTCCGAGGCGGGCGGAACGACAGGTTGATCTTTCTCGAAGAGCGGGGGGAGGTCAGGGCGTTTTCGCACTACAATGCCGACCGATTCGGGCCGATCGGGGTCGCGTCGGAGGAACGAGGCCGAGGACTTGGACACGTCTTGATGTTCGAGACGCTAAAGGCTCAAAAGGAAAGCGGCCAATCCTCTGCGTACTTCTTGTGGTCGGATCTGCGAACGGCCGACCGACTCTACAACGCCGCGGGATTCAAGGTGGTTCGAACGTTCGCCACTCTCAGGAAGGAGCATGTATGAATTCGGCTTCTCCTCATGTGGACGTTCTCGCCATCGGGGCGCACATGGGGGACGAGGTTGCATGGGGCATGTCGCTCGCAGCTCACGTTCGGCAGGGCCGGAGGGTGGGGCTGCTTCACCTGACCCCAGGGGAAAAGGGCCATCCGTCGAAGTCGCCTAGTGAGTACGCTGACCAGAAGCGCGACGAGGCCCAGCAATGCGCCACTGCCCTAGGAGCGCGTTTGTGGGCGTTGGATTTCAAGGACGGCGAACTCCCGGTGGGCGACGACGTCCAGCTCGCGATGGCCCGGGTGATCCGCGAGGCGCGGCCCCAGTTGATCCTGACGCACTGGCGAGGAAGCATGCACAAGGATCACACCGCCGCCGCAGACAATCTGCCGAACGCCAGGTTCTATGCCGGGATCGCTACCTTTGAGCTTGGGGGACCGGCGCATTGGGTTCCCAGGGCCTACCACGGCGAGAATTGGGAGGACCTTCGAGGCTTTGAACCCGAGGTCTATTTGGAGGTCCTGCGCGAGGACATCGAACGGTGGGAAGAGGCGATGCGGTGCTACGAACTGTTCCGAGGCGGAGTTTCCAAGTTCGAGTATCTCGAATACTACAAGGCCCTCGCGCGAAGCCGAGGGTGCGAAGCGCGGTGGGAGTTCGCCGTCACCTTTGCCGTTCCCCAAGAAGAGCGCCGGCGGCTCGTGACCACCCTCCTCCCCGAACCCAGCCGGTAGAATGGCCTCATGGCGCAGAACCACGAGTATCCGATGACGGTGAGTTGGGAAGGGGGTCGGGGCGGCTCCGGAGGGGCGCAATGCGGAAACAGTGGAACGGAGTTCCCGCTGAGCGTCGGACCCGAATACGGCGGGCCTGGAAAGGGCACCAACCCCGAGGAACTGTTGACCGCGGCGCTTGCGGCCTGCTACTCAATCACGTTTGGGATCATTGCCGAGAACCGAAAGATCCCCGTCCGCTCGCTGCGAGTATCTGCGGCCGGCCTCGTGGAGCAGAGCGGAATGCAGTTCACCTACAAGCAGATCGTATTGAAACCGGAGATCGTGCTCGAGGCAGGAGCGACCGAGGAGCAGATTCAACTCGCCAACGACATGGCGCACAAAGCGGAGCTTTATTGCATCATCACGAACGCGGTCCGGGACAAGGTCGAAGTCGTCTTGGAGCCTTCGATCACGGTCGGCTGAAACTGCCGGATGGCCAGGAGGCGATTCATGCGCGCAAAGCTCGTCGTCGGAAACTGGAAAATGAACAAGACTCCAACGGAGTCGGCGGCTCTGGTACAGGCTTTCTTGCGTCATGCGGACGCCAAGCCGAGCACCGAAGTGGCGGTCTGCCCACCCTACCCCTCGTTGGGCGTCGTCCGGGAATCGCTGAAAGGCTCGCGGGTCTTTCTGGGGGCGCAAGACGTTTTTTGGGAGCCTTCGGGAGCGTTCACCGGAAAGGTCAGCGCTTCGATGCTGCGCGAATCCGGGGTTGAGCTTTGCCTCGTGGGCCACTCCGAGACTCGGGGACGGTTTGGGAAGTTGGAGGTTCCGCCGACGACGCTTCCGTTCTTTTCGGAGACCGAGGAAACCGTCAACCTCAAGCTTCGCGCGCTGCTATTCCACTCCATCCGCCCGATCTTGTGTGTGGGCGAAACCGCTTCGGAACGCGAATCGCAAGCCACCGAGCGGGTCATCGAAGATCAACTGGCCGGTGCGTTTCGGGGCATCGAAGGGCCTGAGTTGGCGACCGTATCCGTCGCTTACGAACCCGTTTGGGCCATCGGAACAGGCAACACGTGCGACGCTCCGGAAGCCAATCGAGTCGCCAGTTTCATTCGGAACTGGCTCCGTGGCCGGTTTGGGTCGGAGGCCGATCCGGTTCGAGTCCTTTATGGAGGAAGCGTGAAGTCCACGAACTCGGAGGAGCTGTTTCATCAACCCGAGATCGACGGCGGGCTGGTGGGGGGCGCGAGCCTCGATCCGATGGAGTTCAGCCGCATCGTCATGAGCGCGTGAAGGACCATGAACGACCGTACCGTAGCTTCCACCCGGCTGACGATGTCCGAGGTGATGACCCCCAATCATGCGAACTTTCTGGGGAAGGTTTTCGGCGGTTCGATCCTCTCAATGATCGACCTCGCGGCTTATGCCACCGCTTCGAGGTTTGCGGGCAACATTGCCGTAACCGCCAGTTTCGACCGCGTGGACTTCCTCGAGCCGATCAACGTCGGCGAAGTCGTGACTTGCGAAGGTGAGGTGAGCTACGTGGGCCGTTCGAGCATGGAGGTGACGATCCAGGTGTACGCGGAGGACGTCCTTCAGCAGACCCGCCGCCACACGAACACAGCGCGCGTGACGATGGTTGCGATTCGAGACGGCAAGCCGGTCGAAGTGCCTCGCCTAGCTTGTGAGACGCGCGAAGAACGGGTGAGGTACCTGGAGGGCAAGCTGAGGCGCGAGTTGCGAAAGAGGTGGAGCGACGATCTCAAGCGTCTCAGCGAGAAGATCCGGGACTTGAACGACGTCGAGCTGACCCGCTTCATCGAAGCGCCGGACGCCACAGCCGAGCTCTTGGGCGGGGCGCAGAACTAAGAACCTTACCCAAGGGAGGGCCGGAGCCTGTGAAAGCCGGCCCGCATCTGAATCTGATGCGCCACTGCGAGGATCGTGGCTTCACCGTCGAGCCGCCCGATGAGCGAAATGCTGCGTTGAGTCCCTTGGGGGGTGAGGCCGAACGGCACGAGCACTTGAGGATGCCCGGTCAGGTTCGTTGTGTAGAGGGTGTGCCCGCCACGCTCATAGGCAACGACCATGTCGAACTCCCCTAACTCGGCTTCGAATTTCCTCATCACTTCCGTTCGCAGGCGCTGAGCCCGGAGGTACTCCACGGCTGGCACGAATCTGCTGGAGCGGTAGGTTTGAGGCCACGAACTGTTCTGAAGGTGATCGATCGCGTCGCTCCGGGTGAAATCGTCGAACGCGGAAGCCGATTCGACGCTCAGCACAAGAATGACCCCGTTCGGAGTGGGGGACATTCGAACGGGCTCCAGATTCGCGCCGAGGGACGCCAGGAGCGAGAGGTAGTCGGTGCGCTCAATGGCGGGGCGATCCGCCGGATCGTCGTTGGGACCGATAAGGTAACCGATGCGGAGTTCTTTCAACGGCAAGTCGGACCGGTAGTGAAACCCTGCGTCTCGGGACGTCAGGTCCCTGGGGTCGGAGCCCTGGAGCGAGGCAAACACGATCGCGCAATCTTGCGCCGAACGGCAAATGGGTCCCACCTTGTCCATAGTCCAGCTCACCGCCATCGCTCCGCTGCGCGTCACCCGCCCGTAACTGGGTCTCAGGCCCGTGACCCTGCACTGATGGGTGGGTGAGACGATGCTTCCGAGGGTCTCGGTACCAATGGTGAACGCGGCAAGCCCGGCTGCGGCCGAACAAGCCGATCCCGCTGAGGAACCACTTGAACCTTGGGACGGATTCCAAGGGTTCTTCGTGCGTCCTTTGAACCACACGTCGCCTTGCGCCAAGCTGCCGAGGCTCAATTTCGCAATCAGGACCGCGCCCGCCTCTCTCATTCGCTCGACCACTCCTGCGTCGAAGTCGAAGTGTTGGTCTTTGTGAGGCTCAGAGCCCCACGACGTTGGATATCCCCTGGTCGCGAACAGGTCCTTGATGCCATACGGCAATCCGTGCAGCGGACCGCGATACTGCCCTGCGGCGATCTCTGCCTCGGCCCTTCGCGCCTGTTCGAGCGCGAGTTCTTCCGTCAGAGTCACCAGGCACAGCAGCTCGTCGCCGTACCTCTTCATCCGGTCGAGATACAACCGGGTGAGTGCAACGGGGGACACTTTGCGGGTCCTGACCCAATGACTGAGGTCCCGGACGGAGGAGAATGCGAGGTCTTCGGGATCAGAAGGAGGCGAGTCGGACGAAGGTGGATCGAGTCGAAGCTCGATTCCTGGCGCGCCGCCCATGCTCTTCCCTTGGGGCACGAACGGCGTCGGGGGTTCGAGGGTGTAATCGACTTCCTGGGATCGCAGAGCAGCAAACGAGGCCCTTTGGCTTCGAACGCTTCGAAGAATCTCCTCCAACTCCGAATTCTCGAACTCGAGGCCGGCGATCCTTGCGGCAGCCTGAAGGTCGGCTAGCCCGATCTCCTGCGCAGGGGAATCCTGCCCATCCACGTTCGGAACGGGCGCCCCAAAAGCCGTCGATAGGGGTAGACCCGCGGTCGCGGCGCCCATCACCGCCCTTGCGAAAAACTCTCTGCGATCGATCGAGTCCGGCAAAGCCATGAGCCCAATTTCCCCAAGGCCGATCCTCAATCCTTCTGAAGTCGTCAGGTTATGCGCCCTTCCTGCGCAGTTTCTTGCGGTATCTCCAGCGGCGGACCACCGGAACGAAAAACATGACGACCCCGCTCAAGGAGAGCAGGAACAGGCCACAGGCGACCAAGGGCAGCAGGTACCCATGAAAGGCGTCGCCGAAAAACGAGAGGTCGTGGATGTCTTCGGAGAGTTGATCGACCCGCCGGGCGATCTGAATGACCTCGCCCGTCTTGCCATCGACCTGGACCTCGTAGTACCCCTCGTTGCTGACGATCTTGAAGACGTTGGAACCAGGTCTGTAATCGATGCGATCGATGTCATCCCGCGACTGAAGCTCCGCGATCCCCGCCGCGAACGCAGCCTCGGCTGCTTGTTCGACCGATACCACTTCGGAGAGCGAGTCGACGGGCTGCCCGTCTTTCTCAGGTGGACGAATCCAGCCAAAGGTCCCTTTGGTCGCCAGCAAGAACCCGGTAACCGAGATGATCAGCAGGACGAGCGCGGAGAGGAGCCCGATCCATCGGTGCAATGTCCGCAGCTTGTGATACATGGCAACGGGGCGGCCGCTTCCTCATCGTGCTCGAAGCTCGACTCCGGATTGCGTTTAGGGGCCGCGCAACTCCTTAGCGTCGATCTGGAGCACCACGGTTCCGAGGAGAGTGTTCCCGGATGCGATGGGCGCTTGGACTTCGAGAAAATCGTCCCTAACCTCCAAGGATGCGCGAAGGGGGGTCACACCCGGATACGGCGTGTTGATCAGGGCGAGATTCGTCGAGGCTAAGACGTTGTGGCTGCCGTCGAGAAAGGCGATGAGGCGAAACCTCTTGTCTTGAACCATCTCTTCGCACAGAGTTTGCAGGGTGCGGTTGTTGACCTCAGGCACCCGCCCCAAAACACCGTAGGCGGGCTTGAGTCCCCAAGCGAGGGACGTCGCCGTAAACAGAGCCTGCTGCCTTTGGGACTCTTGCTTCAATTCTGCCTGAGCCGTGGAATGCAATGTTCGGGCCTCAGCGAGGTCGTTGCGCGCGGAGTTCAGCGAGACCGTTTGCACCAGGGCGAATATCAAGAAAAGCGCTGCCAAAACCCCGACGACGATCGTTCGAGTTCGTTCTGAGATCGGCGGGCCGCCTGATTTTGGGGCTTCGGGCGCCTTCGGCTTCTCCGCAGGCGCCTCGGGCTTGGCGACCGCGCCCTGCTCTTCCGCGACTTGTTCGCTAGAACTGGTCTTGTCTTCGTTCGGAGCCATCGTGTCCCTCCTGCTTCGAATTACTCGGGGAAAGGATACCGGTTTTGGGGGCGGTTCCCGCTATTCGATGGCTTGCGTATACACGGCGCGCAGGACTTCATCCGGGGTCGTCCAGCCCTGAAGGATCTTCGTGATGCCGTCTTCGAGCATCGTTCGGTAGCCCTGCTTTCGGGCCGCGGCGACGAGTTCTGGGTAGTCGGCTTTGTGGGCGATTGCTTGCCGGAGGTCGGGCGTTCCGAGAATCAACTCGAACACGGCGGTTCGGCCCTTGTAACCCGTTCCCCGGCACTCCGCGCAGCCCTTCCCTGCCATGATCTGCGCTCCCTCGAGTTGAGCGGAGGTGAGGCTGAGCATCTGCAATTCTTCTTCGGTCGGCGAGTAGGGCTGGCGGCACTTGGCGCAGTTCAGCCTGACGAGCCTTTGCGCCATGATCGCAACGGTCGTCCCGGCGATCAGATAGGGCTCCGCGCCCATATCAATCATTCGGCCAACGGTCTCGACGGCGTTGTTGGTGTGAAGCGTGGTCAGCACGAGGTGGCCCGTCAACCCCGCCTGAATCCCGATCGAGAGCGACTCCGGGTCTCGCATTTCACCCACGAGCATGATGTCAGGGTCTTGGCGGAGGAACGACCGCATAACTCTCGGAAAGCTCATCTTCTCTGTCACTTGGACCTGGGCGATGTTGTTTTCGAACTCATATTCGACCGGGTCTTCGACCGTAACGATGTTCTTCCGAACGTGGTCAAGCGTGTTGATCGAGGCGTACAGGGTCGAGGTCTTTCCGGACCCGGTCGGGCCGGTAACGATGACCAAGCCGTAGGGGACCTGGACCGCGCGTTGCCATTTCGTCAGAACGTCTTCTGGCATCCCCAGCTTTTGTAGCTCCACCCGCATCGCCGCCGGGTCGAGGATTCTCATCACGAACTTCTCGCCGTTCAAACACGGGACGCAAGAGGCACGGGCTGAAAGCCTGCGCCCCATGAACTCCATGTCGATTCTCCCGTCTTGGGGCTCGCGGGTCTCGTCGATCCTCATTCCAGCCGATAGCTTGAGCCGTGCCAGCACGTTCGCGGCTTGTTCGGGCGGGAGCTGCCCGGTCGCGTGGAGCACGCCGTCTTGCCGGTACCGAATCTTGAGCTGGTCGCGTTCAGGCTGAAGATGGATGTCGCTCGTGTTGGTCTCTAGGGCGCTGATGAAGATGTTGTCGACGATTCCCACGGCGAGAGACATATCGTCTCCGCCCATCTCCTTCGCCATTCCCGATTCCCGGAGGATGAGTCGAAAGCGCTTGGCTGCGCCCCAATTGAACTGTGAGTGGTCGCTGATCGACATGGCTGTGGTCCTATGTTTGCGTAAGGGGATGGCCGGAATCAAGAGCCAACGCCCGCTCGCGATGCCTACGGGCGGCAGATTCGGCCATACTGTGCCGTGTCCCCACGGCCTCCTGGCGGTTTCAGCCTCTTCCTCTTACTCACTGTGACGGCTTGGGGGCTCAATTTCGTTGCCCTAAAAGTGGTGTACCTGGAGGTCGGGCCGGCTGCGTTGGGCTTTACTCGGTCCCTCATCATGCTGGCGACCCTCGTGCCGGTTTGCTGGCTTGCCAAGGCGCCCCTGCGCTATGAGCGCTCGACGGCGGCGCTTATCCTGTTGCAGGGCTTCATCAGCATGGGGCTCTACATGGTGGCCTTCCTAGAAGCCCTTCGCCTGACGGGGCCCGCGGAAGGCGCGCTCGTCCTTTCGACTTGCCCGGTTCTTACGACCCTACTGGCCATGGCCGTGCGGCAAGAGGCGTTTCGATGGGCCACGCTGCTCTATGCGCTTGTGGCTTTCGGAGGAGTCGCGCTGGTCATCGCCGGAGGGGTCGCCTTGCGTTCCACGTCCTTGATGGGTTACCTGCTCATGGTTCTGGCGGCCTTGACGTGGGCTGTTGGGACGGTGATTAGCAAGCCGCTGGTACAGAAGCACTCGCCCTATACGGTCCTGACCCTTTCGATTCCCGGCGCGCTGCCGGTTCTTGCGACCTATGGACTTTGGGACACCCTTCATACGCCCTGGACGAGTTTGTCGGGGTTGACGTGGCTTGCGTACGGATTCGTCGCGCTGGTCGCGGGGACGTTTGGCTTTGTGGGTTTCTATGTGGGGGTTCGGCAGATCGGGGCGACCGGCGCGATGCTGTACCAGTACCTTGTTCCGGTCGTTGCGGCGGTGGCTGCCTGGCTCTGGCTTGGGCAATCGCTCGTGGGAGTTCAGTGGCTTGGCATGGCGATCACCCTCGCCGCCGTGTTTCAGGCGACTCGAAGCCGGTCGCGGGAATTGCGGCCGCCCCGAGAGGAACTTGCCGCGGGCCCTGCGGTCTGAGACCCTGGTGTAAACTCTGGGAATGCTCGCCGTATTTGCGTTGCTGGTGGCCCATCAAGCTTCCGCGATCCAGGCCACCGCTTTGGACGTGGGCGAGCGCTTGCGAGCGATCGATGTGCTTTGGGCGGAAACGCCAGCGCTCGACAGGCGGATCGCGGCGTCCCCTCTGATTCAGGAGGGGGTGGTGTTTGCGGGCGCCGGCCGGAACTCCGAAGCGTGTGAGTTCCTCGACAAGGCGGCGGCGGAGTTATCGGGTGGCGAGGTCTCTGCGGGCGACGCAGTGACGCTTCGATTCTCTTCGCCGGTGGTCGAACCGGGAAAGTCCGCCGAGTTGAAGTTGGGCTGGGCGTATCTCCCCTCGAAGCCCGACGCCGTCAGCGTGGCGGTCGCCGGTAGGACCGTGCAGCTATTACCAGGACGCAGCGTCACCGTCGAAGTCAATCCGGCTTGGGGTGAGCCCGATCTCGCTCTGACGCCCGAAATCGGCTATGCGGTGCCGACTACGGTCGGAACGAAGTCGCGCACGGCCTACTTGACCATCTTGAAGGGCGGGCGGCAGAGGATCGACACACTCTCGCGGGCCACTGACCCCCAAGCTCGGGATTTGGGCCTGGAGCTCCAGCGATTGCTCGCCGAGCCGCTCACCTGGACCCACGAGACTCCGATCCTCGATTGGGTCTATGTGGGAGAACAACTCGATCAGGGGCGCAAGAAGCTGAGCGAACTCGCGCGGCTCCCTTTTGCGCGTCACAAGCAGACCGTGTTTCGCGCCGAGTTTCCGCGCCAGGCGCGAGGGAAAACGCCCCCGCCCGATCCTCAAGTCGTTCTCATCGCCGTTCCCGGTCCAACGGGGGGCGAGTCGTCGTTTTTTGAGTCGTATGGGCGCGGGCGGGTCGCACTCGAAGCGGAGCGGCGAGGTTGGGTTTTCGTGTCGGTCCGCAGTTCGCCCTCGGCCCTCGAAGACGCCTTGGAGTGGCTTCAGCAGGTTCGGGGAATCCGAATCCGCCACCTAGTCGTAATGGGGCATGGCCAAGGCGCGGGTGTCGCGCTCAGCGCGGCGAGCCTGCCGATCAAGCCCGCCGCGGCGGCGATTCTCGCACCGAATCAAGCCTCGTTCCTGCGGGAGTGGATCGAGCTTCCTCTCTACCTTTCGGTCGGGCTAGGCGACGGCGGACGGCTTCGCGCTTCGGTGGAGTCGCTTGCGAGGGAAATCGGCGAGCGACCCGACTTCCGATTCGATCAGATTCCGAATTGCGAGCACTTCACTGTGGTCGCCGAGTCCATTCCGGCCGTTTTCGAGTTCTTCGACAGGTTCGTTCCGCCCGTACTTCCTGAGCCCGACCCGGACGGCGGCGAGTCCTGTTCGATCCCGTCCTCTGGCCTCGATTCGTAGGTACAATCGAACCCATTCCCACTCGGTTGGGGAGGAGGTTGAACGTTGCCTCATAGTGGAAAGAAGCACCCGCGCGAAACCCAGCCAGAGGCGCCCATCGAGTCGCAAATGAACCCACAGAATTCGGCAACTGATGGCGAGGGCAAGACCAGGGCAGAAGGGGCCACGCCCAGCCTCGAAGAGCAGCTCGCCTCGGCCCTCGACGAGCGCGACCGGATGCGCGATCAAATGCTTCGTGCGTTCGCCGAGGTTCAGAACCAGCGTAAGCGGCTCGCAAACGAACGGGATGCGATGCGCCAGTTCATTCTCGAAGAGTTGATGAGCGGCATGATCCCCGTTCTCGACAACCTGGAAAGGAGCTTGGCTGCCGCAGATGCGGGGGCCAGCAGGGAGTCGCTGCTCGAAGGCGTTCGGGGAGTCGAACGGCAGTTCCGAACGGTATTGGAGTCGTTTCACGTAAAGCGGATCAACGCCAAGGGGAAGATGTTCGATCCGAACCTACATGAAGCTGTAAGTACCGTCGCAACCGCCGAGTTGCCCGAAGGAACGGTGGTCGAGGAGATCGAGTCGGGCTATACGATCCGCGAGGGGGTGCTGCGGCCCGCCAAGGTGCAGGTCGCGAAGAGGTCGTGAGCCGCCCCAAGTTCGGAACCGACGGGATTCGCGGCGTCGCGGGCACCCAACTGACGCCTGAACTGGCGTTGCTCGTGGGTAAGGCGGTCGCCCAGGTGCTGGCGAGCGGGTCCGGAAGCCGGGCCGTCATGGGCCGAGACACCCGAAAGAGCGGGTCGATGGTGGGTGCGGCGGTCGCTGCCGGACTGGCTTCCCGCGGCGTCGACGTGAGGACGTTGGGCATCGTTCCTACGGGCCTTGCCAGTTTCGAAACTCGCAGGGGCGGATTCGACTTGGGAGTCGTAATCTCCGCTAGCCACAACCCGGCCGAAGACAACGGCATCAAGGTGCTGGGTCCGAGCGGCGCAAAGCTCGATGAGGACTCGGAGCAAGAGATCGAATCTCTCATCGACGACTTTCGCGCAGACCCCCTCGATGGGCTTGCGGTCGGTGGAATCGAACTTGCTATAGGGGCTCGGGAACGGTATTGCCAATGGTTGGAGTCACTTGTGCCCGAGGGACTCGCCGGGTTGCGAATCGCGATGGACTGCGCTCATGGAGCTGCGTACGAGATCGCCCCGAGTGTTTTTCGGCAGCTTGGCGCTGAAGTCGTTTGCGTCGGCGTTGCGCCCGACGGGCTCAACATCAACGCCGAGGGGGGAGCGACCAAGCCGCATAGCATCCAGAAACTCACTCAAGAGAGCCGAGCGGACCTCGGAATCTCGTTTGATGGAGACGCCGATCGCGCGGTTTTCAGCGATTCTCTGGGGCGGCTCTTCAACGGCGACCGCATGATGGCGATTTGGGCGGGACATTGGCGGAAGGAAGGAAGGATGGCATCGCCAAGCGTGGTCGGAACCGTCATGAGCAATGGGGGCTTCGCAAGGTACTTGAGCGCGAACGGGCTGGACCTCCAGCGGGCCAAGGTGGGCGACCGAAACGTGACTCGGATGATCGGCGAACTCGGCGCCCAGATCGGCGGCGAGCAAAGTGGCCATGTGATCTTCCCCGAACTTGGGCCGACGGGCGATGGCTTGGTGACCGCGCTCGAACTCGTGCGAGTTCTCAAGCGCGAAGGCAAGAGCCTCGCCGATCACTTCGACGACTTCGAGCCTTGGCCGCAGATTCTCGTGAACGTCAATACGCGAGCTAACTCAGGGTGGGACAAGGGACCCAAGGTGTCCAGTTCTCTCACCTCGGCGACGGCGCGTGTGGGGAGCCGGGGGCGAGTCGTCGTGCGTGCGAGCGGAACTCAGCCGATGGTGCGGGTGATGGTCGAGGCTGACGACCAGGCGCTCCGCGACGAAGCCTGTCAAGAGATCGTCGATGCGCTTTGCGAAGAACTCGGAGGGACGGTGTATTCGACCGTCGACCTGACCTATGCTCTTGGCGATTGACGTCGGAAACTCCTGGACCTCGTTCGGGGCATTTGCCGAGGGTGTCTCGCAGGGATTCGCAGGGTGCGAGACGAGCCTGCTTCGCAACGCGGCGACGGCCATTACCGCGCTCGATTCGTGCCTCGTGGAGTTAGGGATCGGTCCAGGTGACTTCGATTGCGTTCTCGCTAGCGTTGTGCCGGAGGTAAGGCAATGGCTCGTCGATCGGCTCTGGGACCTCACCTCAAAGGCCCCTCTTGAACTCAAGGCTGCCGGGGATGTCGGCTTGACGGTCGATTACGAGCATCCCGAGACGATGGGCTCGGACCGGGTCGCGAACGCCCTCGAAGCGATCGGGTCCTGCCGCCTTCCCGCCATCGTCGTCGACTGCGGAACAGCGACGACGTTTGAGGTCCTGACGCCCGATGGGGCGCTTCGTGGGGGGCCGATCCTTGCGGGAATCGAAGTCAGTTTGCAAGCGCTTTCCAGCAAGACTTCCCTGCTGCCCCAAGTAGGCGCGCGAGCCGCATTGAGTCCGCTCAACCGTTCGACCGCCGACGCGATGGTTGCTGGCGCGGTGCTGGGGCACGCTCACGCCGTCGTGGGGCTCGTCGGCGCGATCGAAGTTGAGTTGGGATCGGAATGCGAGGTCGTGTTGACGGGAGGACTAGGGGGTCTGATCGCGCCCCATTGTCCCGGAAGGTTCCAATACGACCCGCACTGGACGCTGCGGGGCATGGTCAGAGCATTCGAGCGTCTCTCTGGACCGACGAACCTGGCCCTTGAGTCATAGCCTCGATTCTCGCCACGAAATCTTCCGTCGACCGTGCGATCCGCAAGCCGAAGTACGCGGTTCCCATGTTGAACCGGATTCCGCTCACCCCGGCTCTCCGGGCATGCTTCGCGATCTTCCCGGCCAGGACCCAGTCCGCGTAGTCCGCAGCGTCGGGTTCGTCGATCACGTAGGGAGCGATGAGTCGCATCCACTTGTCGATCGGCTGGACATAGAGCCTGTCCATGTGGTCGATGCGAGGCTCGATTTCGAACAGAAACACGACATCGCGCAGGAGCAGCGAAGTGAGCTTAGGACCGACCCCTCGAACATCGACCATTCGCAGGAACTGGGGTTCGATGCGCTGATTGGCTCGAACTCCCTTCACGATCCAACCCGCGATGCTGCCCGACCCGTCGAGTTCATGAATCTCCTGAGCGAGCTCCGCGATCCCGGCGATCACTCCTCGATTAAGTTGCTCCATCGGCTTCTTTTTGCGCTCTCCGCAGACCTCGACATATGCGTTCCACAGCGAGTCGGCGTCGGCTAGTGCGAGAAACTGGCCGATGTTCTCGGGCGAAGTACAGCTTTCAAGCGCCTCGATGCTGAGGGAGGCGAGTTCGTGGCGGTCCTTCCCGCGTCTGGAGAAGGCGTAGTAGCCGTAGATCGCCTTGAGGCAAAGATAAGGGTCGAGCAGCCCGTTTCGCACCTCCGAGATCGAGGGCTCGTCGAGGTCCATGGCGTGCTGCAGCGTCGGGAGGAGCAATTCGGCAACGTAACGATCCGCGGGTTCCCCGCTCATCATTCGCATGAGCGATTGGCACTCAGGCCGCACGTCTTCAATTGGCACCTGTTGTCGTCCCCTCTCACGGTCGGCACAAAAGCCGAGCCTGAGTGTGCCCAAGGCCAGCGAGTGGCTTTGGGCTCTCCGTCAGAATCTCGCGTCTGCCGCCAAGTTTGTGAGGACAGGTAAGGTCGGCGTCTGACGGCTACTGCCTCCCACGGTCCCTGTTTCACCTCGGCGGATCCGATAGAACACTTGCCAACCGAACTCCTCGATGGGCACCTGATTGGATCGAAATTCCCGCAATACGCTCACGATTGCTTGCGTGAACAGCCCCTGTGTCTTGCCGTTCAGCACCGATCCAAATACGTCTTCCCCTGGCATCGTCGCTTGCATTTGCGACACCTGGCCGAACATGGGCACTTCCATTCCGAAGTACCGGCCGCCCGTTACGGGCCGATGGGCTTGGAAGAACGCAAAGACCTTCGCGCCCTTGGATAGGAACATCTGGAAGAGCTCCGACTTGGCGATCATCGTTCCGGCGTCGGTACTGAGCGCGGCCTCGACCCCTGCAAGGTAGTCGCGGCCTTCGATATTGGCGCCCGCCCCGGCGAAGTAGAGGAAGACCGTGGCGTCGGGAGTGATTCTCTCGGCAAGTGCCCTTGCGCTTGCGCGAATCTGGTCCGCAGTGGCGTTGATGACAAGGTCGATGTTCTCTTCGAGATATCCGGCGTCCATGACGAGGCTCTCGCGGATGATCTGCGCGTCGTCAGAGGCGAATGGCACTGCCCCGCCGACGAGTCGCGACTGCGAGTTTCCGATGATGAGCGCGAACTTGTTGGCGAGTGCCGGAACGCGGGTCCCTATAGGGGTGAGCGGGGGCGTACCCGTCGTTGGCGGCTGGCCTCCGGTAGCGCCCGTTCCCACTGGAATCGTCGTACCGGCGGTCGTTTCTTGGCCGCTTAGCTGACTGACTCGGGCCAGTTCTTCGGGCGCGACAACTTCCGTATCGACCTTCCAGTTGATTTTCCCCGTTGCCTGGGTAAGCCGATTCTCCACTGAAAGGCGTTTCTCGGTGTCTCCCAGCGCTCCATAGACGGCATTGAGGAAATAGAAGGTCTCGTAGCTCAGTTGACCCTTGGAAAGGAGCGCCTCCCACTCGGCGGAAGCTTCTTGAAACAGGCGTCTGCGCTCGGCGGGTTCTGCGGCCGAGGCGCCGGCGCGATAGGCGCAGTAGGCGGCGAGAAAGTTCGGGGAATAGGGCGCGCCGTTTCGCCAACGCCGACGCTCAGTAACCGGCCCCGGCAAGAGGGTCGGACCCGAGATGTCTTCCGTGCGGAATGCGACAGCCGACTTGAACGCTTCCCTCGCGGCAGCCCAATCACCTGCTCTCGCGGCAGTGAGGCCTTCGTCGTAGTGGACGCTCCAAGTTTGCGCGAGCGCAGAAGCGCCGGCGAAGAGAGCCAACAGCGTAATCATCCATGAACGCAGCATCGTTTGTTCCTCAATTCGGCAACCGATAGCTGAAGCTAACGCTTGTTGCCGTCCCTCCCTTGTTTTGTTTCGCGAAGCTCACATCGATCCCCCAATCCGCGTTGAGGGGGCGATAGCCTACCCCGTACGTGAAACCTTGGCTCGAAGTGAAATCGTCTCCGCCCGCTTCGACGAACCGAAAGCCCGCGCGGACCGGAATGGTTGCATCCCCCATCATATAGAGGTACTCGAAGCCTATGCCGCCAGCGAAGTGGTCCTTGCGGTTAACGCGGGAACTGCCTTTTCCGCCGTAGTAGTACTCGATCTGTCCTCCGTAGAGCATCGAATCCCGCCCGTCGCGATAGCCATCCTGCAGGAGCGCGATGCCCAGAGCGGCCCGCCCCGGAATGGTGGGGTAAAGGTCGACGCCGGGGCCCCCTCGCTGGACCTCGATCGGCGATCGAACGGTAAGCCCGATGGTCATGTGCGACTGGCTTGGTGGAGCAAACATCAGCCCGAACGCTCCGCCGACTCCTGTGCCTTTGTCGTGCGATTCAGCCTCTTGCGGAGGGATATTGCTGTCGGAGAAAACGATCCTCTGGAACGCGTCGATGTTTTGGAGGGCGACGATGAGTTGAAACCCCCAGCTAAGTGATTGCGAGCCATTGGACTGCCCGTAGCCAAGCGTCAAGAAGTCCGTTTTGACCTTCGCATGGTCGAAGTACGATTGGACTCCGTTGTCGAGGTTCTGCCCGGCTTGCGTGTCGTTCATCCATCCTACGACGGTGTAGGCGATGCCGAATGCGCTCTTGGAGCCTCTCGTCGGTGCCGAATAGCCCAAATGGGTGAGCTTGTAGTCTCCGCCTTCTTGCGCTGTGCTTAACCGCAGATCGGAGACCTCTCCGGTGACCGTGGTTCGGGTGGTCGGCAGCGTCCGCCCGGCGAACCCGACGGTCGGGCGATTGACGAACCCGAGCCCGGCAGGGTTAAGCGCGGTCGAGACCGTGTCGGCGCCGGTCTGATAAATGGCGCCACCCAACCCCATCGCGCGGCCGCCCGCGTCCAAAGCGTCCACCACATCGGGAACTTGTCCGAGAGCCACTGCGGGCACGACGATCCCTGCCAGCGCGGCAGTCCTCAGCTTCCATGCATCCTTCATCGAGTACCTCTATCTACTGATAGCGAACCAACACTTCTTGTGTAATTGCGACGTTACCCGCCTTGTCCATGACGTTTACAACGATCTTGAATTCTTTCGGTAATTGTAGCGTCCAGCGGAGCCTTCCTGCCCACCGCATCGTGTTGCCGGACCCGCCGAGGAACGTCTGCCGCGCGACGCGAGCGATATAAGTTCCGTCGAGACGGCGGGCGATCACGTCGACGCCGGTCAGGTCAATCGAGCTTGTGCTCACGTCGGTGATCTCCACGAGCACGGAGATGTTGCTTCTCGGCCGGAAAATCAGGTTCGAGCGAGGGTGGACGATCGTGACCGAGGGCGGCACCCGATCGATCGTGACGTTGATCGACCGCGACACTTCGTTGTCGGCTTCGTCGCGCAACCGGATCGCAATCGTCTGCGGGCCGTCCTGCAAGATGCCGGCGGTGTCCCAGTTCACTTGGAATGCGTCGTTCGTAAGGGTCGTGCCCGTGTTGTTCGGGATGTCCTGGCCGT
The DNA here is from genome assembly GCA_017347465.1 of Candidatus Nitrosymbiomonas proteolyticus. Taxonomy (GTDB): domain Bacteria; phylum Armatimonadota; class Fimbriimonadia; order Fimbriimonadales; family Fimbriimonadaceae; genus Nitrosymbiomonas; species Nitrosymbiomonas proteolyticus. The sequence continues at coordinate 2,566,044 of AP021858.1, forward strand.
TGATTTGAACTCGATAATCCTTGAAGAACGGCTCGCTCACTTCGACGCGGATCGGGACGATCCCCTTCACGAAGGCGTTGTTGATCGGATTGAACTGGAGGAACTTCGGCTTCGTAACATCGACGGTGACGTTGATGATCGCCGTCCCGAACACGGAGTTGTTGTCGTTCCTCGTCGCCGTCACGGAAATCGTGTAGGCGCCTTCGGGGGCGGCTTGACTGAAGTTCAACGGAAGGTTGTTGTCGATCTTGCCGTCCGCATTGGGCGTGAACCTCTCCGAAATGACCGTGGTGCCTCCAGGGCCCGTGATTTCGGCTCTCATCGTAACTTCGACGTTGATGTTCGTTACCGTGAACTTCAGTTGGTTCGTCTGCCCCAAGAACTGCCCGTTCGTAGGGGAAGTGACGTTCAAGGTTTGGCTATATCCGAGGGTAGTTCCGAGGAACAGGGCCACTGCTCCTATCCATGCGTTCCACTTTGCGTTTCTCATAACGTTCGCATACCTCTTTGGGGTTCGCGGCTCCTATTGTCGCCGATTCGAGAGGATCGAGTCAACGAAAGAGGCGACACCGCCCTCTTCATTGGACTCCACGATCCTGTCGGCGACCGCCTTACAGTCCTCGCTGGCGTTGCTGACGGCGGCCGAGACGCCCGCGTATTCGAGCATGGGCACGTCATTGGAATAGTCGCCGATGGCGGCGATCTCGTGCCGTTCTATTCCCTTCCTTCGCGCGATCTCTCTCAACCCTTCTCCCTTATTGGCCTTGGCTGAAAGGAACTCCAGATATTCAGCCTCGCTCCGCACCAACACGACGGGCGTACCTCTTAGACGAGCCGCAAGCTCCTTTTGATGCTGATCGAGCACATTCGGCTCGTCGACCAGCATTACTTTCGTGACTTCGATGCCTCGGAGTTGTTCCCGATCCAAGTATTCCGGCACAAGGTGTCGAACCCGCTGAAGGTAGATTTCGCTCCAACGAGTGTCCGCGAAAAAGAGCAGGCGATCGCGGGCGTAGGCGTGAAAGTGGGTCCCGCTCTTCTCGGCAAAGTCCGCCACCGGCGACCAATACGGTTCGCCCAGCGAATGATGAGCCACCTCGAAATCGTCTTCATCGATCACGTGCGCCCCGTTTGCGGCGACGATGGGACAGCGGATTCCGATCTGATCGCTGTAAGCTCGGATCGCTGGGCCGTTTCGCCCGCTCGCAAGCACCACTTGAAGCCCCGCGGAACTCGCCCGAACCAGTGCCTGCGCGCTGCGAGGGTGGGGCGTCCGGTCGGATCGGAGGAGGGTCCCATCGAGATCGACCGCGAGCATTCGAACCGCTGCTGTTGGGACACCTTCCGGGTTTTTGGACACTTGCGTAGAGATTGGTCGGGTCCCCCTGCGGTCAGCCACGGCGTTCGCCGATACTCTTATCGTGAGCTGCTCGATGGTACCCGGCGAGGTCACGCCGTTGACGGTCGAGCAGACTGGGAGAGCACATGCACGAATCGAGACTAGGCCCGCGCGACGGCTCGGGAGGAAAGAGCCGAATTGAATCCAACGACACCGACAATTGCGAGGAATCGCAGGTTGGACAAGTGAGCGGTTACACGAAAGAGTCGATCCGACGGTCGCTACCGAAGCTCGTTCAGAATCTCCCGGCATTGCCCGAGGTGATTTCGGCCCTGGTTCGGGAACTCGACAACGCAGAAGTCAGCGCGGGCGCAATTGAAAAGCTGATCGCTCGTGACGCCGCACTTTCGGCCCGGACCCTGCGCGTGGTGAACTCGGCGTATTATGGCCTTCAATCCCAGGTGGACAACCTGAGCAACGCCATCGTGATTCTGGGCATTCAACAGATTCGAAACATCGTCCTCAGCATCGCAGCGATGAACCTGTTCAAGGCGTCTGGCCCCCGCATGCGAACGATGCACTTGCATTGCTGGAAGCTCTCCCTCGGCGCGGCGGCATCGAGCCAGATTCTGGCGCGTAAGGCCAGACTCACGGTAAGCGAAGTGGACGTTGCCTACATCGGCGGCCTGCTCCACGGTATCGGCAGGTTGTTTCTCCTCACCAACTTCCCCGAGGTGTACCTGAAGCTCAGTTCCGATCACGGGTTCGATTCACCGGAGTTCGCTGAAGCGGAGCATGACCTTTTTGGGCTTTCGTGCGCGGAGATGGGTTCGGAACTGGCGACTCATTGGAAGCTGCCATCGACGCTCGTGGCGGCCATCGGGTCGTCGACCGGCCCTTGCTCTGAAGAGGAAGCGGCCCCCAGCCAGGCGGTCTTCACCGGAGTTCAGATGGCGCGTGCGTTCGTCAATGAGCGGGAATTGCCATTCACGGATATTCTGTCCTCAGTGACGATGCTGGGCCTCACCGAGGAAATCGTCGTCGCGGCCATGGAACAAGCGAACCAGTTCCTCGAATGCAACATGTCGAGCCTGGCGGCCGCTGCCTAACCGGTCGAAGTCAAACCGAAACGTCGATGCGCTCTTCGACTCCCGTCGCCGCGCTCCTGTATAGTGCGTCGAAAATGGCGTTGACGTAGAACCCATGCTCTGCCGGGACTGGGGACGGTTTCTTTTCGAGGATCGCCTCCACAAACGCCTGTACCTCCGCGACGTGAGAGCTGGTGACGTTAGGGATGTTGACCGGTTTGAGGTTGAAGACCTGTCGGTTCTGTTCCGTGTAGATCTCGATGGGATTCTCGCCCCAAGTGCGAACGGCAGCGCCGGCCTTGGTTCCGAAGAGCTGACACTGGAACGGGTCGCCTTCGAGGTTGCCCATGAACGAGCTTTCGAGCACGACGACAGCTCCGTTGTCGAACCGAATCAAGCCCACTGCGAAGTCCTCGACGGTGAACTTGGCTCTGTCGTAATCGCCCCAGTTGTTGAATAGCGCGGGGTTGGTTCCCAGGTGGTTCCAGGTCATCCCGCTCGCAGACACGGGCTTGGGGAACCCCATGAAGTGAAGGGTGAGGTCGAGGATGTGAACGCCGATGTCGATCAGCGGCCCTCCGCCTTGCTTTTCCTTGTCGATGAAGACCCCCCAACCGGGTACGCCTCGTCGCCGTAGAGCCTGGGCGCGAGCATAATACACGTCGCCCAGGTTGCCGTCGTCGATGTACTGCTTCATGAACTGGGCAGGGCCGGTGAAGCGGTTGTTCATGCCGACTTGAAGGATGAGACCGGACTTTCGGGCAGCTCGGACCATCGACCTTGCCTCCTCGGCGTTCATCGCAAGCGGTTTTTCGCAAAGCACGTGTTTGCCTGCTTCGAGGGCAGCGATCGTGGGTTCGACGTGATACTTGTTCGGCGTGGCGATCGATACGGCGTCCACTTCAGGGTCGGCGATCACGTCGCGATAGTCGCCGGTGGTCTTCATGCCCCCGAACTTTTCGGCGGCTTCCTCGGCCACGTTGGGGTCGATGTCGCACGCCCACACCATTTCGCAGAGTTCCGGGAGCGAGGCGTACCCAGGCATATGGGCGCCCTGGGCGATTCCGCCGCTCCCAATGATTCCGATTTTGAGCTTCTTGGCCATGAGTTGAGTTCAACGGAAGGAGATAGGTTGGGAAGGATACCAACAGGACCGCATCATTTTCGACGGAAAACGAAGAAAGGCCGCCGGAAACCCCGACGGCCCTCAACTCATACCCCTACCTTTCCTCACGGCCCCCTGACAAGGAACCCAAATCTCATTCCAGCGCCAGACTCAAGAGGTCGTGCGCTACTTTCGCTTGCGCCGAAGAAGCGCCGCGACTCCCAGCCCCAGCGCGGCCATCGAAGCCGGCTCGGGAACGACGTTGAACGTCCCGAAGAACACGTCGTAAGGCGCGCCCTTGTGGGCCGAAAAGGTGTTCGAATCGTTAAGCCCGGAGATCGAGAACGTGAGGCGTAGACCCGCATCGGTCCCGCCGTTGAGGATCATGTCAGGAAAGTCCGTGACCGCTCCGCTTCGATAATCGTCGTCGGCCGGCGAGGCGAGGCTGTTGGCCAAGTTGCTCGTCGAAAGCGCGACGTAGTATCGGCCCGGAGCATAGGTTCGGGCGAGTCGGCTTTGGTCCCCGACCCCAGTCCCTCCGCCGAGGATCGAGTTCTTGTCGTTGCCGAATCCAGGAAGGGCGTTGAAGCTCGAGTCGTACACCCACAGATCGGTGTCGGTCGAGTGGTTTTGGTTCATCGTGGAGATCACGATCTGGCCCGCCATATAAGAACCCAAGTTCATCGGAGTCACGGCGACGGTCTCGAGGCGAACTCGGTACTCGTCGGTCGTCGAAGATTGGCCGGCGACTCGGTAGTAGAGCGACTCGCCCTTGCCGAATCCGTACCATTGATTGAACCTCGAAGGGTTCGTCGACGCGGACGACTGTTGCAGCAGCGCGTCAGTCGAGGTGTTGATCACGCCATTCGTTTGCGTGAGTCCTCGAATCGAGCCTGTGTGCCCCGGAGTATTCGAATCGATCACCAAGCGATGGCGATAAATGCCTGAGTTCAGGCCCGCCAGGCTCAACCTGAAGTAGTCGGCGGTCGCAAGCCCCGAATTGGGATAGACGAGGGCGCCCGTTGTGACTCCCAGGATGCGATCCCCAGCGACGAGGCCGCCGAAGGCGTTCGCCTGCATCTTGTTGTTGTTATCTTCGGACTCATAGAAGTCCGCGGCTATTGCGGGAACGGCCACCAACACCGCCCCCAAACACGTCAGCAGACCGAAAGGTCTAGCGCTATTCATTTGGTCCTCCTTCTTGGTGGCCGATGAAGGCTCGTTCAGGAGTTCCCTCATCGCCGGCGGGACAAATCGCCCCAAAAAAACCGGACCGCCCATGCGGACTCCACCTGCTTGTATCGTATACGAAGAAAGGGCAAACCGGTCATGGCAATGCATAAAGTAGCGCACAAAACTGGTATTCATACTTGTCGCATTGGCACGTGTGAGATCGGGCTGCCTTCGCAAGGGGGCTTGAGGGGCTCGTCCAAATGGCTCAGAACGCCGGGCGATGAGGGACGGCAAAACTCCTCGGGCCGACGGTAACATTCCTTCTCGTTGCCATGAAGCTCCACGAGTACCAATCGAAGGAACTCCTTTCCCGTTACGGCGCGCCCGTTCCTCGGGGGGAGGTTACGTCGGACCCTGAAGAGGCGCGCTCGATCGCTCAGAACCTGGGCGGCCGTGTGGTCGTGAAAGCCCAAGTTCTGATGGGGGGCCGTGGCAAAGCGGGCGGGGTCAAGCTGTTCGAGGACGCCGATTCGGCTTCCGAGTTCGTGCGCGACCTGATCGGCAAGAGGCTCGTGAGCGTTCAGAACCCTTCGGGGATGGTCGTCGAGAGGGTGCTGGTCGCCGAGACGGTGGACATTGCGGAAGAGTATTACTTGTCCGTTTTGCTCGACCGCGACGCTCAGAAGCACGTCGTGATGCTCTCGGCCAAGGGTGGGATGGACATCGAAGAGGTCGCCGCAACAGACCCGGACGCCATCGCACGCGCCCACATCGACCCTGCATGGGGAATCTGGGACTATCAACTGCGTGCGCTCGTCGCCTCTGCGAACATTCCTGTTCCGGCAAGGCGAGGAGTCGCCCAACTGATCCGAACCGTGGTCAAGGCCTATCACGAGAGCGACGCAGAGATGATCGAGATCAACCCGGTGGCGTTTACTGCCGACGGCAAGGTCGTCGCCGCCGACGCGAAAGTCTCCATCGAAGACAACGCCCTTTACAGGCATCCTGAGTACCTCTCCACCGCAGACGACAGCGCCGAGGACCCGATCGAGGCTGAAGCAGCGAGGAGGGGCATCGCTTACGTTCGGCTCGGGGGGAACATCGGAATCATCGGCAACGGCGCTGGGCTGGTCATGTGTTCGATGGACGAAGTCAAGGCCGCTGGAGGAAACCCCGCGAACTTCTTGGACGTTGGGGGAGGAGCGCAGGCCGAACGAGTGGCGAGTTGCGTCGAACTGGTCTTGACGGACCCGAACGTCGAAGGGCTGTTCATCAACATCTTTGGCGGAATCACCCGTTGCGATCAAGTGGCGATGGGCATTCTTTCCGCGTTCGAGAGCCTGAGCGTCGATCTCCCAGTAGTTGCCCGAATCGAGGGCACGGCCGCAGAAGAGGGTATTCGCATCCTCCAGGGCTCATCGATCGTGCCTGCCGAGACGATGCAGGAGGCCGCATCGAAGATAGTGAGCCTTGTCGCGAGCAAGTAGCCCCGAACCATTTCCGTCCCTTGATGCGTCTACTCAGCAAGATCGCATCCGTTGAGTACTATCGTACTTTCTGAGTTTCGGGAGGCATGGAGATGGCATTCGTTTGTACGGAATCGAGGTTGGGGTACGGCATCCCCCCTTTTTCGGGAGGTGAGGTCGAGGCGGATCGCACGCCGTGGTTCGTCTTCGAGGGCCCCCATATTCGGCTTCGCGAAGAACAGATTCAGTACTTGTCGGTGATCGGGGAGCGCTGGGGCCTCGTCGCGCTTTGGGCGCTCTGCAAGGGCCTGGTTCGATTCAACGCCATCCAGAGAGCGTGCGGCATCAACCCCAACACCCTGCGCCAGCGGCTGATGGAGTTCGAAGCGCTGGGGATCGTCGAGCGGAGGGTGATCGCTGACGTGCGTCCAGCGGTCCAGTACTCGCTGACCGAAAAGGGGAGGGACTTGATCGAAGTCATTCGGCTCCTCGAAGTCTGGATCGAGCGCTGCACGTCAGGTACGGATACCGGTGACGCCCACACGAGGGCGCTCATTCAGGCCGAAGTAGGCGAATCGCGAAAACGGAAGCGCTGACCCGAAGAACGCTCGGAGGCCCGGCCAACGGGTATCCTTCGATGCTCGATGAGCAGGGCATATCGCACCCACGAATGCGGGAAACTCACCCGCGACGACGACGGTCAACGCGTGGCGCTTTGTGGGTGGGCCAACCGCGTAAGAGACCTCGGAAGCCTGCTCTTCGTCGACTTGCGCGACCGCACCGGCGCGGCTCAACTGTTCCTCGATCCCGAGAAATTCGCCGATCGGGCGGCCTTGCGGCCGGAAAGCTGCCTGCGGGTGGTGGGGACCGTTCGGCTTCGATCTCCTGAAACCGTCAACCCCAAGATGGCTACCGGCGAGGTGGAGTTGGTCGTCGAGGAGTTCGAAGTCCTCGGGCCTTCGAAAGCGCTGCCCTTCCCCGTGTCTGATGAAGAGCAGATGAGGTCGGTCAACGAGGAACTCCGCGTCAGGCACCGATACCTCGATTTGCGACGTCCCTCGATGCAAAGGAAGCTCGTTGTGCGGGCCGCGATCGTCAGGGAGATCCGTTCGTTCCTCGATGCGAGGGGGTTCCTTGAAATCGAGACGCCCATCATCACCCGCTCGACCCCCGAAGGCGCGCGCGACTATCTGGTTCCGTATCGCTTGCAGCCGGGGCTCTGGTATGCGCTCCCCCAAAGCCCGCAGCAGTACAAGCAGCTCTTGATGGTTGCCGGACTCGAGCGGTATTACCAGATCGCCAAGTGCTTCCGGGACGAGAGCCAGCGCGCCGACCGCCAGCCGGAGTTCACCCAACTCGACCTCGAAATGTCGTTCGTGAGTCAAGAGGACGTGTTGCAGCTCGCCGAGGAGCTCACGATTTCGGTGTGCAATCGGGTGATCGAACAGCTTGAACTCGAAAAGGAGCCCGTTCAGCCGTTCGAACGGTTGCGCTATGACGACTCGATGGAGCTTTATGGGACGGACAAGCCAGACCTGAGGTTTGGGCTTCCGATTTTCGATGTCACCGAGGTCGCAGGGGGCTGCGGTTTTGGCGTGTTTCGAACGGTCGTTGAGTCCGGAGGATGCGTCCGGGGCGTGGTCTATCCAGGTGGGGCGGAGCTCTCCCGTAAGCAGATCGGAGAGCTTGAGGAATTCGCCAAGGAGTTCGGCGCAAAGGGCCTGGCGAGCCTTCCGCTTTCGGGTGGCGAAGGGTCCGTTCAGTCGGCAAGCGGAATCCCAGCACGAGGAATCGCCAAGTTCCTGCGGCCCGAGGAGATCGACGCAATCGTCGCCGCCGCAGGCGCCAAGGAGGGCGATTTGCTTTGCTTCGTCGCGGACCGGCGGGCAGTTGCGCTCGAGGTCTTAGGGCGTCTCCGAAACGAAATCGGAAAGCGGTGCGGGCTGAAAGACCCCCGGATTCTGAAGTTCTGTTGGATCGTCGATTTTCCGCTCTTTGAGAAGGACGAGGAGACAGGCGGCTGGACACCATCCCACCATCCATTTACTGGCCCCAAGTCGGAGCACCTCGAGTTCTTGGAGTCGGACCCTGGGAAAGTTCGCGCGGAGTGTTACGACATCGTCTGCAACGGCACCGAGTGGGCTTCAGGCTCGATACGGATTCATCGTCCCGACATTCAGTCGCGAGTCTTCAGCGTGATCGGGATCGACGAGGAGACCCAGAAAGAGCGGTTCGGGCATATGCTCGAAGCGTTTGAGTTTGGCGCGCCGCCGCATGGAGGGATCGCGCCAGGAATCGACCGGCTGGCGATGATGCTCTGCGACGAGGAGAACATCCGCGAAGTCATCGCGTTTCCGAAGGTGGGCCAGGGGCTCGACCCCCTCATGGGAGCGCCCTCCGAAATCGACAACGCGCAATGGAATGAGCTAGGGATTCGGCTGAAGGAGTAGGACCGCCCAGCTAACGCCCCAAATCCAGAATCGCGCTAAACTCTCAGCATGATCGCGCTCTGTACCGCTACCTGCCTGATCGCTTGGACCCAAATCGATACGAAACCCGGAGTTCTTCCGCTCTTCGACGGCAAGAGCCTGAAGGGATGGACGCAAGACGTGCCGGAGAACGACGGCAAACCGGAAGCGCTGAGCCCATTCGTCGTCCGGGAGGGGATGCTCGTGAGTTTGGGCAAGCCGATGGGCCACCTCATAAGCGGGGCTGAATTCGAGAACTATCGCCTGCTGGTCGAATGGCGCTGGCCGAAGGGCGCGGGGAATTCGGGGGTCATCGTTCACGTTTCCCAACCGCGATTCCTGCGCGGCTTCCTCCCCAAAGGGATCGAGGCCCAGCTAATGAGCGGCAATGCGGGGGATTTTCATCTCTTTGGAGAAGAGCTATTTCGCGCCGAAGCCCCCGCCGAAAAAGCTGGCAAGAACCTCACCGACGACTCTGAAAAGCCCCTCGGCGAGTGGAATCAGATGGTGGTCGAGTGCCTCGACGATGCCATCAAGGTGTGGGTGAATGGCACTTTGGTGAACCACGGAGTGAAGTCCTCCGTGCGGAAAGGCAAGATCGCATTGCAGTCGGAAGGCGCCGAGATCGAGTTTCGCAAGGTTGAGCTGACCCGGCTTCGGCCGAGTAGTCCGTAATCATTGCGGGAACGCATAGATCGCCCACTGTCGTACTCTTGACGAGGGATTCATGGAACTATCAGCGAATTGGAAGGTCTTGGGACTCGCCGTAGTCGTGGCGAGCGCGATCGGGTGTGGCACGTCGACGATTCCGTCGAACGGCGGAACTTCGGAAAAGGCGAAGGAAGAAAGCGCTGCACCTACCGGTACGACGGAGTTGTCGGAGCGTTCGGGCGCCGTTGAAGAAGCTCCGGCCGCAGGAGCGCCAGAAAAGAAGGAAGACGCCAAGCCTACAGGCCAAGCGGATTCCGCGAAGTCTGAGGAACCTGCGAAGAAGGACGCCCCCTCGGCGGAGCCCCCTCGAAACGCGCAACGCGGGAACCCTCCGGCTGACCGACCGGGAGGCCAGCCCCAAGGTGGCGCGGGACGAGGCGGGTCGGGGTTTGGAGGCGGCCTTGCGTTTCTAGTGGGCAGCGAGGCAGTCCGCAAGGAACTGAACCTAACCGACGATCAGATCAAGAAGATCCAGGCGGCTATGCCCCAGCGCCCGGCTCAGGGTCAAGGAGGGTCCGGACCCTCGCGCGAGGAGATGCAAGCTCAGTTTGCCGAGGCTCAAAAGAAGATCGAAGCCTTATTGACCCCGGCTCAGAAGACCCGCGTCAAGGAACTCCAATATCAGATGATGGGACTGCGGGCTTTCACCAATGACGCTGTGGTCAAGGATCTGGGGCTTTCTGAAGACCAGGTCGAGAAGATTCGGGGACTGGTTCCCCAGCGGCGGCAAGGCGGCGAAGGCGGCTCCGGAGCCGGGCAAAACGTCACCCCTGAAGAGCGGCAAAAGCAGCGGACGGAGGCGATGAAGAAGGCCCTCGAAGTCCTGAAACCCGACCAGCGCGCCAAGTGGGAGAAGATGATCGGCAAGCCGTTCTTGTTCCCTGCGCCCTCGCGGGGGACGACGGGCCGACCGGGGGGTTCCGCTCCAGGTTCGGGCGGCGTCGATCGAGACGCCTAGCGCTTGAGGAACCGCTTCCCGACGATCTTGCCGGGTTCGAGCTTTCCCCTAACGCCGACTTCGCACGGCGAGTCCAATGCCACCGAGGAGTCGAGCAGGGCAAAGGCGATCGAACGGCCCAGCGTGGGGGAATACACCCCGCTCGTAATCCGCCCCACTTCGCTTCCTGCAACCCAGACCGGCATTTCCGGCTGAAGGAGGCGTTTGGAGTCGAGCACCAATCCGAAGATCTTCCGGGGCGTGCCTTCGGCTCTCGCCTGCGCTATGAGGTCGCCGCCGAGGAAGGGCTTGGTTTTCGAAATCACCCAGCCTAGGCCGGCTGCGATGGGGCTGAGGTCGTCGCTCAACTCGTGGCCGTAAAGGGGCAGGCCCGCTTCCACTCGGAGCGTGTCTCTTGCCCCAAGGCCACAAGGGACCACCCCCACGCCCCGCAACTGCTCCCACAGCTTGGGGCCGTCATCCGCGGCGCAAATGAGTTCAAATCCGTCCTCACCGGTGTAGCCTGACCTCGGAGCGAGGCAGCGCACGCCCCCGATTTCGGCCTCCACCAACCCGAAGAGCGAAGCGGAGAGGAGGGCGTTCGGGTCGCTCGACATCCCTGCCAACAGGTTGGCGGCCTGCGGGCCCTGAACGGCGATCATCGCCGTTTCGTCCGTGCGGTCCTGAATCTCTACCCCATAGGAGTTGTGCGCCCTGAGCCAGGCGACGTCCTTGGCGTGGTTCGCCGCGTTGACCACCATCCGGAAGAACTCGCCGCTGACCCGGTACAGAATGATGTCGTCGACGCATCCGCCGCGATCGTTGGGCAAGAGCGAGTACTGCCCTGCCCCGTCCCCCAGTTTCGAGACGTCGTTGGTGGTCATCCACTCGACGAACTCGAGCGCGCGCTCCCCTCGCAGTTCGAGACGGGCCATGTGGCTCACGTCGAACATCCCCGCGCCGTTTCGAACCGCCAGAGTCTCGGCGATGATGCCCTGATACTGGACCGGCATGTCGTACCCGGCGAAGGGAACCATCTTCCCGCCGAGGGCGACGTGCGAACCGTGGAGGGGCGTGCGGAGGATCGTTTCACTCATACCCGCGAGTATACAGGCTCGCGAGAATTGTTGGCGAACTTGGTTGACGTGAATTTCTGTCTACTATATAGTAGACATATAGTTACTATATAGTAGAGGACCACGCCATGACAGAACAAGACCTTTCGTTTGTTGCCGACGCGCTGCTGTCGCTATGCGACCGGAACGACGACGCTCCCTTTTATACCGAAGACATCATGAGATCGAAGCTCAAGCGAGCTGAGATCAAAGACCCGAAGGCAGGGCACTGCGTCCTGCCTCGCGCCGAGAGCGAGCTGTTTCGGCGGGAACTCAACGAGCTTTTCGAGGCAGCGGGCCTTACGGAGCGGCAATATGAGGTGCTGCTCCTTCGGCTGGACGGATGGACGTTCGAGGAGATCGGCGCGAAGGGTGGCCACAGCAAGCAAGGCGCTCAGAACATTTTTCTTCAAGCGCTCAAGAAGCTTGTGCGCACTTTCCGCGTCTATCGCTTCAGAGGACTCAGCGACGTCTATGAGCAAGAGACCCACCGAGGGGCCCGATTTCGGCCCTTTGGTACAATGGGAGCGCAACCGCGCACTTGACGGTCAGGGGTTGGTTTGTTCGGGGGCATCGCGGGGTGTACGTTCATGAGCATGGTGATTTGCAGCCACTGTCAGACGGCTAACAGCTTGGATTCCCACTTTTGCAGGCAGTGCGGCAAGGAGGTCCCGGAGGCTGAGCGCCAGCAAGCGCAAGCGAAGCTCGCCGAGTTGATTTCGGAGGGGTATAAGGCTTTCAGCGAGGGGCGAACGGACGAAGCGCTCCTGATTTCGGAGAACGCCCTTGGCTCGGAGCCTTCGAACGCGAACGCGCTCTCGCTTAAGGGGATGTGTTTCGAGCGTAACAAGCGGTATGCGGAGGCGCTCGAGTGCTTTGAGCAGGTCGTCCGGCAGAACCCCGATTCCGCGCTCGACCGCATCAAAGTCACGCACCTTCGCAACACGATTTCCGCCAAGTTGGTGGAGGAGCCGCAAGCTCCCGACAAGCGACGGATTCTGCTGGCCTCGATCTCCGCGACGGTCCTTGTCGTCGCAAGCGGAATCGCGATCGGCGGATTTGCCAATTGGGGCGACCCGGATGCAGGCAAGCGGACGGCAGAACTCAGTAAGCCCCAGCCCAACCCGTTCGACCTCGATTCAAGGCTTGCGGCCGGGGGCGGCGCTTCGACTTCCAATTCCGGCGAAAGCCCGGCGGCCCAACCCCAAGGCGGCTCAGGTTCAGGGAGCGAAGCGACGGGAAGCGCGCTTCCGCCTTCGGGCAGGCAGGTTCCGGGAATCAGCGGCTCGCGGACTCCACCTTGGCAGCCCCCCGAACTGGGCGCGGGGGTCGTCGTTCGGCCGGAGGGCGCGATTCCCGGTGGATCGGATTCGGGCGCAGCGACAGGAGGCGGATCGGGGACTTTACCGAACGTCGGAGGCAGCACAGGCGGCAACGCGGGATCGAACCGCGGGCCCGACTCGCTCGATCCGGGTTTCGGCGCTCAATCGCCGCCAGATACGGGCATTATCGACATTCGGGTGAGCAAGCCGGACATAACCGGGGGCGGGCAATCGGTCGACCCCCAGACGAGCCGGAATCAAGCGGAGGCGCTGCTGCGGACCGCGCGCGATTTGTTCCTTGCCGGCAAGTTCGCGGACGCCGCAAGAACCTACGAAGCGGCTCTTCGCGCTGGATCGGACCCCGCGTCGACGAACCAGCGACTTGCCCAATGTTACGCGAAGCTGGGAAGGAAATCCGACGCCCTCAACGCCTACACAAAGGCGATCGCATCGTATGAAAGCCAGATTGCGAACGGTACGGGCAACGCGTCGGTGTTGAAGGCCTCGTTGGATGCCTGCAAGCAGTCGTTGCTGGTGCTGCGTGGCGGAGGATAGCCTGTGACTTGGAGGCTCTCCAGCGTCTTTCTCCTTCTCTTCTCTTTCGCAGCCTTTTCGCTCGCCGTCCCCACGCTCTTCGTCGTCCAACTCGTCAGCCCCGAGTCTGCGGAAGCTCCTGTCGACGTACCTGCTGCGAGCGCTCTTGCGGCCCACATCGACGACGACGGCAGGGTTTTCCCCATCATTTGGAGCCTCACTGACCCGATTTTTCGCGCCGCGGTTGACAACGGAACGCTGAAGAACCTTCCCGAGCGCCCCGACCGGGACTCGGCTCTCCGCGCGGCGCAAACCCTGAAAGCTCAATACACCCTCATTTTCACCGCTCGGACGCGGGAAGGACATGTCGAGTTCGAGGCATGGTTGTTTGAGGGCCGCCGCCAGGTGTGGACGGACAAGCGGGAACTCGTGTCGTCCGGGACGGGGAACGATCTCAGCAACGCGCTCGATACGGTCGGAAGAACTTACGCGATGCTCTTGGGGGCGGGCCCCTTCAAGAACCTCCCTCAGCAGCGAAAAATCGCGACTCCCGACCCTGGGAGCGGGCAGAGGCCCAACGTGAGCCTCGATCCTGGGTCGCTCGAAGACGACGCAGGCAAGGAGCTTGTGGCCGAGGCTGCCAAGCAGATCAAGGCCGGAAAGTTCGCCCTCGGAATCAACTTGCTCCGCGACTGCGTGGACCTTGCGCCCTTCGATATCACGCGGCGCAAAGCGCTCTGTGTCGCGCTCCTCGGGGCGCAACTCAACCTCGAAGCGGCGCGGGAAGCCCGATTGGCTTCGGAGATGTTTCCTCAGGATATTGAGCTTCGGGTGATCTCGGCCCGCGGATGGCTCGGGGCGAGCAACCAAACGGAAGCGCTTACCGACCTGAACGAAGCGATCGCGCGCAAGCCGGAAAGCCCTGAGACGCGCCTGCTGCTCGGCGAGGTTCAGTTGCTTCGCGGCCGGCCCGATTTCGCCCTCGAACACTACGACGCGGCCCTCGCTGCTCAACCGACGGCGGAGGGGTACTTTCAGCGAGCGATCGCCCACCTCCTGCTCCGGGACTCGGAATCGGCCGAGAAGGACCTCTCGCGGCGCGCCGAGTTGGAGCCTGTGGCCGAGCCCGACGTTCAGAGCGCTCGCTACCTGTTTGTCATCCGGCTTGCCGAACCTGGCGCTTCGAACCTGGGCGAGAGGATGAGGTCGCTCATTCAGGCCGCGAGGCTGGACCCTGGTTCTCAAGCCGTGCTCGCCGAATTGCGAGCTCTGGCGGAGTTGAGCGGTCGCTGGAACCTCCTCATCGACCACGCATCGCCCCCCGCGCAACACCTGCGATCCCACGAGTTGCGCCGATTGGCATTGAAGTTGCTGGCAAAAGCTCTCAGCGAGATTCAACTCCACTTGAACGCTCCTTCCGGGGACGCTTTGGTGGAGGCGACGATCGACCTGGGTGAATGCTTGAGCAGCTTCGAAGAAGCCCGCGCTGCGTTCGCCCGAGAGAACGCAAGTTAGGTTTCTTGAGATGGGCGATTGGTTCCCTGCCCTTGTGGGCATGTTGTCCGTGTTTGGCGCGTCTGTGCTCGTCAGCTACGCCGTGATGAAGTACGCGCGGCCTCGGCCGAAAGCTGCGATGCCTCCACGCGAGTCCGTCGTCAGGATCAAAACGCCCGACGGGATTTGGCGAACGCGCCTTGCCTCGGCGGGCGCGGAGACTTGGTGGATTCACGCCCCCTTGAACAGCGACTTCTACGTTCCCTTCTCAGTCGGCGAGACCCTGACTCTGGAAGTGTCCAGCCCCGAGGGAGTGATCCTTTTCAAGTCGCCGGTGTTGGCGAGGAGGTCGGAAGACCATACGTTTGAAGTGAGCGCTCCCAAAGATGCGCGCGGCCTCGAACGCAGGGAGCATCCCCGGCTGACCGGACTCGAACGATCGTGCGTGCGCGTCGATCGGTGCCGCGGGCGGATCGTGGACATCTCTCGCAACGGCGCGAAGCTCCTTGCCGCGCTTGAGGCTCGACGCGGCCAACGAGTGATGGTCGAACTCCCCGAACAGGACGGCCCCGTGGCTGCGTGGGTTTTGGAGACGCAGCAAGCGGTCGTAGAAGGATCGCTCGGGACGGAGATTCGGGTTCGATTCGAGGAGCCGATCTTCGTCACCCCCCTCAAAAAGCACTCAACCTCCGCTTAGGGAGCGCGGAGGTTGAGATCGCGGTTTCGGTTGGGCGCCTCGACCGCGATTGAGGGAAGGAGGATATGCGTCACTTACTTAAACGCCCGAACCTGGTGGCAGGTTCCCCAATCGGCTTAGAATCGTCGGGGACGCCGGGACGGAGCGCCCCTGAACCCGATTCAGGCTCCAAGTCAGTAGGAACAAGGTCCCTCTATAGTGGGCCGGGAAGCGGTTCGCACCCCGGCGCGGGACGCTGATCGTACACCTGCATCTCGGCCCACTGGCCGGGAAGCAGACCCGCTCCCAGTTGCCCATCGTCTCCACACGCTTCGGCGCCCGCAGCGGTGTAAGCGGCGATCGATTCCTCCAGGGAGAGGTTCTCCGCGGGGTCGAAGCCCTCCGGCCGTTGGGAGGCGGCATAAACGCCGACCCACGGGTCTCCCGGGACGACGGGCCGGTCTGAATTGAGGCTGAGCCGCAGGCCGGCATCGACGACCGATCGACACCGCTTCAGGCGCGAGGTCCTTTCAGGCCCGAGCTGCCGTTGGTAGGCATGGCCGATCCGAACAAGGAACTCCGGCTGCATCGTGACGCGGCAACCGATCCTCGCTAGACGCTCGATTTGCAGGTCCGAGAGCATCATGGCGTGTTCGATTCGGTGCGCTGAGGCATCGCCAAGCTGTTCGAAGGCGTCCATGACGAGATCGGTCGACCGATCGCCAATGGAGTGGATGGCGAGCGGGAGATCTGCCTCGTGCGCTTCGCGAATCATCGCGTGAAGCCGCTCAGGAGGATACATCAACACGCCTTCATTCGTAGGCTCGTTTTCTGCCGACGGGTCCGCCCCAAACCGGCCGTAAATTGCGGCCGTTCCTGAACTGATCGCTCCATCGGCGAATATCTTCACGCCGGCGATTCTCAGCCGAGAGGGATCGAGCGACCGATTGATCTCCTCGACCGCCCTTGCGCCGATTCCCTTGGGCCCGAACACCTTGGACCAGAGGACGTACAGCCTGATCCGAACGGGCGCGCCGAGTTCGATGGCTTTCTTGTAGGCCTCGAGTTCGAACTCCAATCCCCTCTCGCCGGTCATCATGTCCGCCGCCCTGCCGATCCCCCATCGGCCCATGCTCTCGGCCGCCGCGTAGATGGCTTCGGCAGCCTCATCGACCGATGGCTTGGGGACGGCGGAAATGACGCGTTCGTGGGCGGCTTCGAGGAGCACGCCGGAAAGCCTTCCCGAGGCGTCCCGGACGTACGCTCCCCCCTGGGGGTCCTTTTCGTCTTCGGCGACTCCGGCTGCTTGGAGCGCGGCCGAGTTGGCGACGCTGGCATGGCCGCTCGAGTGCCTGAGGATGGCGGGTCGATCCCCCGCGATTTGGTCGAGCTCGGTTCGCGTGAGGTGAAGCCCGTCAGAGAAGCGGTTCTGATCGTAATGAACGCCGACCAGCCACTGCCCTTCCGGAAGGTCGCGGCCACATTCGCGCAGGTGTTCGAGGAGGTCGTTTCGGGAGGTGAAGTCTTCGACCGGAATCCGCAAGAGGTCCAAGCCCGCAGGCAGTATGTGGCAGTGGGCGTCGACAAACCTGGGCAAGACCCACTTCCCTTTCAGGCTGATCCGCTCGACCCCTTCGGGCGCTTGGACATTGGGCCCTCGTTCGATCACCTTCCCTTCGCGGACCCATAGGTTTTGCCGTTCCCCCGTCGGGGTCCAGGTGAAGTCGCAATAAAGTCGTTCCGGGTTCATTTCTAAGGAAGGGTTCATGGTTGGTCGGGCGGAAACTGCCTCGCCTTTTGCATTTGGCCGTAGAACCTGAGCATCACCGCTGCGCCCAGAGAAACCCACCACAATCGGTTTTGCAGCATGAAGAACATGTAGCTGCCCACGATGAACATAAAGTAAGCCAGGGCGGTGGCCGTCTCGCCCTCCTTCCCCTCACGAGCGCGACGGCCGTGCAAGAACATCATCGCGAGGCAAATGACGGCGATGACGGCGAAAAAGGCGGTCGAGAGGGACTCCGCAGGCATAGGCGGGTAGTACCCGATTCTCGCAGCCGACCGCTCAAAGGTCAAACTGCTGCAGATGTTCGGGAATCACGACTTCCCAGCCCAACTCTTCGACGATCTTATCCCGGAGCGTTTCCTGAGATTCGGGTTCACCGTGAACGATGAAGGTCCTTCGAGGTGGGGCCTGAAAGCAGCCCAGCCACTTGAGGATCTCGGCTTGGTCGGCATGGGCGGAGAGGGCGTTGAGCTTTTCGATCGTTGCTTTCACTTGAATTTCTTGCCCCAGAACCCGAACCACAGGGTTTCTTTCCAGAATCTGGCGTCCGAGAGTTCCTTCCGCCTGATACCCGGTGAAGAGGACGGTCGTATCGGACCGACCCAGTCGGTTGGCCAGATGGTGGACGATTCGGCCCCCCGTACACATCCCGCTTCCGGCGATCACGACGAACGGCCCCTCACGTGTGTTGAGTTTCTTGGACTCCCGGTAATCGGCGACGTAGTGCAAATTGGCGGGCGCGATGGGGTTGTCGTTCTGGCCGATCGCGATTCGAGTCTCGATGTCGTGCTCTTCGGTATGTTCGAGGTATCGGATGGTGGTGTCGCTGGCCATCGGACTGTCGAGAAAGATCGGCAGCCTGGAGAACCCCTCGGACGCTTGCACCCGCTTGATGTAGTAGAGCATTTCCTGAGTTCGGCCAATCGAGAAGCTCGGGACGAGCAGGCATCGGCTTTCGCGGACAGCCTGCCCGAGCACCCGCGCGAGCTTCTCCTCGACGTTTTCGTTCGAGTGGATTCGATTCCCGTAGGTACTTTCGAGCACAAGGTACTCGGCGTGATCGACGCATGCGGGGTCCTTGAGGATAGGCGTGTCGTACCTCCCCAGGTCCCCGGACATGAGGATTCGCTCCCCGTTGGGAAAGTACACCTCGGCAAAAGCGGAGCCCAAAATGTGCCCTGCAGGCAAGTAGCGCCAGATCGCCTTACCCGGAAGCTCGTGGAACTTACCGTAAGGGACGGCGACGAACTGCTTGAGGCAAGCGAAGGCGTCGGCTTCCGTGTAAAGCGGGAGTGCAGGATCGTGCCTGGTCAAGCGCTTTTTGTTGAGAAATCGGGCCTGCTCGAGTTGAAGTCGCCCCGAGTCCGGCATACTGATCCGCGCGAGCGCGACCGTCGCGTGGGTCGCGTAGATCGGACCTGAGTAGCCTTCGCGAACCAACCGCGGCAGATATCCGATGTGGTCGAGGTGGGCGTGGGTCAGGACCACGGCGTCGATCTTGTCGGGCGGAACCGGAAACGGCTCCCAGTTCCTTCTTCGAATCTCCGAGCTGCCTTGAAACAGCCCGCAGTCAACCAAGATTCGGCGCTTGCCCAGGGTAATCAGGTGCCGAGAACCGGTCACGGTTCGGGCCGCGCCGCAAAATCGGATGCTAACGGACATACCGAAAGAGCAGTATGCTCGAAGCGGTTACCAGAACGGGGGAAACACGATCCCGTCGACGTTCTGATTGTCCGAATACACCAGGTGTGAACTCGCGACAACCCATTCGCCTTCTTCCCGGACGAGCTTCGCGCGGACGACGGGTCGGTCGATCCCGCCCCAGGTGTTGGGCTCTTCGCCTACGACGACCACGTCGGCCCACGAGCCTGTCGTGAAGAGAACCTTGTAGTACTTGAGATCACCCTGAATGTCGCTGTGGGCGATCACCTCTTCTGCGGCGTCCGCCATTTCTTTGCCGACGGTATGGGTTTGGACTTCGAAGGCGGCATAGGGGAGGATCATTAAGACGACGCTCAGGCCCGCCCAAAGCCTCCACGACCGCATCTCGTCCCGAATGTGAATGGGGCGCGTGATGACGTAGAGGGCGCTCAAAACCCCTGATGCGACCATGCAAATGCCCACGTACGAGATAACGCCAAACATCGGGTCTCCCGTACTGTTATCGGTCCGAACGGGCTAAGTCTCAAACAAGTCCGCCCGGTTTGCCCTCAAACCAAGAGAATTGCCGGTTTCAAGCTACTTCGCTTGCGTCTGAGGTCCCGACTGATCGACGCCGTCGAACGTCCAGAGCGCCTGAGTCGAAGCGACGTCTTTGGCAACCTTGTCGACGTTGCGCCTGAGGATGGCGGGATGGATGTTTCGATTGTCGAGCGCGATGCCCATCATCAGCTTGTCGGACTTCGTGATGTAGAACTGGCTGGGCTGAACCTCGAAGTTCGCTCGAAGCATTTTCAGGGGGCGATCGCCAAAATCGGTGGGGATTTGCCCAAAGTAAGCCGTGAGCCAGACGTAGTTCTTGCTGGCGCTGACCTCAGCCGCCAACGGGATGTCGAGCTCTTCCCGCGAGACCACGAACTCGAATTTGCCCTCGGCGAGGTCCTTGGGGACGTAACCCAAGTTGGTGATCATCTCCTTCAACTGCTTGGCGTCGAGTTGGGTGTCTTGCGCGGGCAAGAACACTCCTCCCGCAAGAGCAGCCGAACCCACGAGCGGCAGGATCCAATGTGTCAATCGAGTCATGTCTTGTCGTTCTCCGATAGCGATGGCCTGTTCCAAGAAGAAGACGAAGCAGACCCCGCGATGTGTTGCGAAACACGCCGGCGACCCATCGTTCGGCGTGCCCCGTATTCGTATCGGGGATTCCGCCCGTTTGGGTTAGGGCTGTGCGGTTAGCGGCCTGCGAACTTGGTGACGGTTTGAACGCGGAGGAAGTCGGCGACCGTAGGACGCCCCACGACCCCGCTGTACGCTTTCGTCTGGAGTGTCGCGGGCCCAATTTGAACCTGGGAAGCGGTCGTCAGCGAGAGCGCGGTCCTCTCAGGGTCCGTCGTGAAGACGATCACGTTGGACGGATTGAGAGACTGCACCAGATCGAGCGCATGGGTCTCGCCCGGAAGCACCGCGACCCATCCTCTTTCGGCGGCTGCAGCTCGAACGACTTCAGGATCACCCCATTCGCCGCTCGAAATCCCGCCTTCCGCGTGAGTTAGGAGAGCGTCCACTTCGTTTCGATCCGAAAGCACCAGCACAGCCCCACCTGTCGCGCGCCCTTCTGCCAAGCCTCCGATCCATGCGCGGGCGGCGGCCTGTCGGTCGAACTCGCCCATCGCAAGGACGCAGGTCAATCCATCCGGACTCAACTCAGCGAACGAACAGTTGGGAAACCTGCTCTGGAGCGTCCGCGCGCCCGGTGCAGAGCACGCTACGAGCGAGCACGGCCCGCGATCTTCGGTCCCCGTGGCCAACAGCGCCACCGCCTTGAGGCCCCCCAACCGAAGGAGCGTACGTGCTCCGACCTCTCTTGCAGCCACCCTGAGAACCGCCTGGGCAGACGCATCGCACGCGGGGTCCCAGGCCACGACGCACTCTTCGACCCCGGCAACCCGCGCGGCGAGCGAGAAGTTGAGGAGCGACGGAACCTCTCGCAAGGTTCCCTCCAGGACGATTCCAACCCGTTCCAAAGGCAGCCACCTGCGGCCGAGCGAACTCGCCGTTTGGAACCCGGAGAGCGAGGTCCTCCACGACCAGCCGCTGGAAGTTCTGGTCAACCCCTTGGTGAGGGCCGCAAGTTCCTTTTCGTGGAAGGACCGGATTTGCTCGATGGCCGTCCGAAGTTCCAGGAACTCTTCGGGGGAAACCACGGCGCGGCGAATCTCGTCGTCTGGAACGGTAGGGGCTGAGTTCTGAATCCCTTGGTCGTCTGCAAACGCTAAGGCCGATTCCAGTTCTTCACTACCGACGGTCTGAGGATTCGCCAGCGAGGCGGCCCACTCAAGGAAGGTCCGGTAGGAGGGATCGCCCGAAAGAGCAAGCCTGCCCAGGCTCACCACAAGAACTCCCTGGCTCGACGAGCCCGCTGGATCATTCTCGCAGGTCCGAGCACGGCCATCAATTCAAACAGTCCCGGACCCACGGTCTTGCCGGTGAGCGCGACGCGTGTGGGATGAACGATGGGACCGAGCTTCTCGAAACCATGATCTTGCGCCCAGGTCCTAAGAAAGGCCTCGCATTCTTCGGCCCTCGGGCCGGAATTCGGGCTCTCGGCGAACGGGAACAACCAATCGACGAGGCTATTGAGAAGTTCAGGCACATGGGATTGCCCGAACCACTTCTGCACGGCGGCTTCGTCCATCGGCGGCTCCTCTTGAAAGAAGAACGCGCAGGCCTCGCCGAAATCGGCGAGAGTCACGACGCGAGGCTGTTCGAGCGCCAATGCCTGTTGGGCCAGTTCCGGTTGAGTCCGCAGGGTGTTGGATAGGAGCAACAGCGCCTCCCCAGTTGGTCTGCCGGCGTACTCCTCTTGGAGCCAGTAGTCGGCTGTGTCTGGCAACGAGAGGTAGGTCTGAACCGCCTCGGCCAGACGTTCTTCGGAAAGCTGGCGAATGTAATGGCCGTTCATCCAGTTGAGCTTCTCGGGGTCGAAGACTCCAGGCGAGGGCTGGAGGCCGTCGATATCGAACGCCGCGCACATCTCCTCCATCGACATGAGCTCCACGTCACCCCCCGGCGCCCAGCCGATGAGCGCCACGAAGTTCGCCAGCGCCTCAGGGCAATACCCCGCCGCGCGATAGTCGAGACATCGCGTGTCCCCGTGCCGTTTGCTGAGCTTCTTGCCGTCTTTGCCCAGAATGACGGGCACATGCACCCAAACCGGGGGTTCCCAGCCCAGAGCTTCGAAGAGCCACACGTGCTTGGCGACGCTCCCAATCCACTCCTCCCCCCGGAAGACGTGGGTGATCCCCATGAGATGATCGTCGATCATCGCCGCGCAGTGGTAAGTGGGCATCCCGTCGGCCTTGACCAACACGGGATCGTCTACGGTGTTTGAATCGAATTCGATCCTTCCGCGAATCGCATCGTGGCAGACCAGGGTCTTGTCGCGGGGCATTCTCAGGCGGATCACGTAGGGCCTGCCCTCTTTCTTAGCGGCGGCGGCTTGGTCGGGCCCCGCCTCCCTCCAGAGGCCGCCAAAGTAACCGATCGGTTGGCGGTTGAGTTGCTGCGAAAGGCGCATCTCCTCGAGTTCTTCGGGAGTGTCGAAGGCCGGGTAGGCGTGGCCGAGTTCGATGAGGCGTTCGACGTGTTGGCGGTAGATTCCGGCCTCGGAGCGCTCCGATTGGCGGTAGGGCGCGTGAGGCCCCCCTTTGTCCGGCCCCTCTTGCCACTCGATGCCCAGCCATTGGATGCTCTCGACGATCTCCTCTTCGCAGCCAGGCACGAACCTCGCGCGGTCCGTGTCTTCAATGCGAAGGATGTGGATTCCTCCGTGCCGCCGCGCGAAAAGATGGCAATAAAGCGCCGTCCGGACGTTTCCGACGTGGGGGCTTCCCGTGGGACTTGGAGCGTAGCGAACGCGTACCGACATGGAGTGAAGAGGTTACCCGTGACGGGGTTCGTTAGGTCGTTCGCCCCGAAGCGTGAGAAGTTCTCCTCTGAATCGGCCTCTTTCCCGTAGGCTATGCATGTCGGACATAATCAGGGACGGTTGAATGCGCCGTGGCAGAGTGGTACTACGTAGGACATTACGGGCAGTTGGGCCCACTCACTCGCGATCAGATCGATGAATTGATCGTGGCCGGCGTGATTTCGCGCGAAACCTACATGTGGCGCACGGGCATGACGGACTGGGTCCCGGCGTCGTCGATCCTCGAAATCCAATCGGTTTTCGATTCCTTTCAACCCGTTGTGGCTCCGCCCCCGCCGCCGACGAGTCCGCTCCACCGGGCGGAGACGGCTCCTGCCGCCCCCCCGTCGGGTTCGACGTTCCACCAGCCCTACGGCACGTTTTCACCTTCGGCGTATGCCTCCCTCACGCCCGCGGGGTACGGCTATCCCGCGATTCGGAGTGACCGAAGCCGGTTGGTCGCGGGCATCCTGCAGATTCTGCTGCCGGGTGTGGGGCGGATGTACCTTGGGTATGTGGCGATTGGCGTCCTCCAACTCATCATATTGATTCCGACCTGCTTCATCGGTTGGCTCTGGTCGATCATCGACGGGGTGCTGATTCTTTCGGGCTTCACCAAACTCGACGGTTACGGTAGAGTGCTCGAAAGCTGATGCGGCGAGGTGTCGTCGGCGGAGTTGGCTCGTCTAAAGGGTGATGACGTTCGTTCGTTCGTTGTTAGGACTGATAGCTGCAATCGCGGCGCTCCTCGTCGCGTCGGGCAGCGGCGGGTTCGACCCTCGAGGCCCCACCCTGTTGCGACTCGAAATCGAAGCGCGGGGCAATGTGGATATCCTGCTGCACACCGCCGAGGCGCCCAAGACGACCGCCCACATCGCCGCCTTGGTGGAGCGTGGCTTTTACAACGGGCAGCGCTTCTTCAAGGTCGTGACCTCGCCTAGGCCCTACCTGGTTCAAACAGGAGACCCCGCAAGCCGGGACGCCACCAAGCTCGACGACCCCACGATGGGAACGGGCGGAAGCGGAACCAAGGTTCCCTACGAGAGTTCCGGTTTTTCGAACGTGATGGGCGCGGTGGGGCTTTCAACGCCGCCCAACGATCGCAATGGGGGCGACAGCCAGTTCTACATTCTGCTCGACAACGCCAAGTTTCTCGACGGCAGCTATACGGTTTTCGGCAAGGTCCAGTCCGGGATGGACGTTGTGAAGTCGATTCGCAAAGGCGACAAGATCGTCGCGGCGCGCATCGTCCGAAGCTGAGACCGCTTCGTTTTCGATTGCGGTAACGCGGCTCAGGGTGTATTCTCTTCGCCGTGCGATTGGCGCGCGCCATCTTGCTGAGGCTGCTGTACGGGCTTTTGAGCCTGCTTTTTGTGTCGCTCGTAACCTTCGTCGCCGACGAGATCGCACCGGGCGACGCCGTCACGGTGATCGCCGGCGACAAGGCCAGCCCAGAAACCAAGGCGCGCATTCGAGAGAAATTTGGGCTCAATGATCCCCCGGTCGAGCGGTACTTTCGGTTTCTTGCGGGCGCGGTCCGGCTCGATTTTGGGGATAGCTACCATGGCGTTCAGGAACCCGTCATCGACATCATCGAGCGCAACCTCCCGAACACGGTGCGAGTGGCGCTCATGGCCATCTTGCTCGCCGCCATCGTAGGCATCACGTTGGGAACGCTCGCAGCGGTGTATGAGAACCGCGCGGCAGATCGAGCAGTTCTCACCCTCAGTACGCTAGGGGTGACCCTACCCAACTTCGTTCTCGCGCCCATTCTCGTGTACGTCTTCGCGATTCAGTTGGACGTATTGCCTCAGAACTGGAGCGTGAACCGGGTCGCCGACGACATCTACTACCTGATTCTCCCCGTGGTGATCCTCTCCGCCCGGCCGATGGCGACTCTCACAAGGCTGACGCGGGCCTCGATGGTCGAGACCCTCAAGCAGGAGTTCATCAAGCTCGCGATCGCGAAGGGAGTATCGCCGACCCGTCTCGTACTTCAGCACGCGCTTCGGAACGCGATCCTGCCCGTCATCACGGCCATTGGAACGAGCTTCGGGTTTCTCCTCACGGGCTCCTTCGTCGTCGAGCGGTACTTTACGATGCCGGGGATCGGCCGCGAAGCGATCGAAGCGATTCAACAGAGCAACACCCCGGTGATCCAGGCCTGCATCCTGATCACGGGGGTCATGTTCATTGGCGTGAACCTACTCGTCGACCTCTTGTTGCCGCTCTTGGACCCCCGCATTCGGGAGAGCCAAGTTTGAAGCGGTTCGACCCGATGTTCTGGTTCGGCGTGAGCTTCCTCACGCTGCTGGTGCTCGTCGCCGTGTTTGGACCGATGGGGTCTGCGGGCCACAACGCCATCGTGGCCGACCCGTACCTTGGCCCTTCGGCGCAGCACTGGATGGGCACGGACGAGCTCGGACGGGACATTTTCAAACGGATCGCCTACGGCGCCCGGCTTTCGCTGATGATCGGGCTTTCGGTCCAGGCCCTGAGCCTCTTGATCGGGATCACGGCAGGGATGATCGGGTCGTTCGGCCCGAAATGGCTCCGCGTCATGGTGTTGCGATTCACCGATGGGATGTTCGCCTTTCCCGACATTCTGCTGGCGATCCTGATCATCGGAGTTTGGAAGACGGGTGTGGAGCCGGTCATCGTCGCGCTTGCAGTGACCTCGTGGCCGGGGATCACGCGCTTGGTCGTGACGCAGGTCGCCTCTCTGCGCGACCGCGAATACGTCGTCGCCTCCAACGCGATGGGCGCTTCAACTCCCTACGTTGTGATCCGGCACATCCTCCCGCAAATGTGGGGCGTGCTGCTAGCCGTCGCCATGGTCGATCTTGCCGGAACGATCCTGGCCGAGAGCACGCTTAGCTTCCTCGGCATCGGCGTTCAGGCACCCGACCCAAGTTGGGGGAGCATGATCGAGAAGGGCCGGTTTGAGATGACCTCGAACCCGATGCTGCTGCTGTGGCCCTGTCTCGTGCTGAGCACCACGATCTTCGCTCTCAACTTCGTAGGCGACGGTATTCGGGCCGCGCTCGACCCGCGCCGGAAGTCGTAGGGTCGGGGAATCCCCGGCTCAGACCACCCAGAACCGCTCGGAAGCGGCCGGACGAATCGAGTTCCGAAGCCAAGGCTCGAACACCAACGTCGGGCTGTCGATCTTGGATTGGAGGACCTCGATCGCCTTGCGGAGTTGGTTGTCCGACTCGGGTTTGCCAAACGGGTTGGTCCCTCCGTTGGGTTCGAACTCCACGACGACGTCCGGTTCGAGTCCGCCGGAGACGTACTGGCCGTCCTCATCCACTTTTCGGCTGATGTCGAGGCCGCTGGGCAGGTAGTACCGCGCGATCGTGATCTTGGCGAGGGCCCCATCGACAAGGGGTACCGGCGCTTGAACGGAGGCCTTTCCGTAGGTGTGCTCACCCACGAGCGTGGCGAGGCGGTAGTCCTTGAGAACCCCCGCGAAAATCTCAGCGGCGCTGGCAGATTCCCCGTCGATCAGCACCACCACGGGCTTCTCAACCTTGATACCGCGCCCCTTCCCTGTCCGAGCGACCTCCTCGGTGCCGTCCCTCATCTTCATCTTGACGACCACCTTGTTGTTCACGAAGTGTTCGAGCATCACGACGGCGACTTCGAGCAGCCCGCCCGGATTGCCGCGGAGGTCGATGACGAAGCCCTTGGCCTGTTGCGCGCTGAGCTTGGACAAGGCGTTCGCGAACTGTTCGGTCGTCGGTTCGGAGAAGCTGATGACGGAGACGTAGCCGATAAGCGCTCCCTCGATCATCTTGAACTCGACGCTCGGCGTGACAACCGGCTCGCGCTTCAAGCGCACCTTGAACGGCTTTTCGACCCCTTTGCGGATGAGTTCTAAGCTGACGAAGGTCCCCGCTTCGCCCCGAATCAACTTGACGATCTCCGTCGTGGGCAAGCCCCCGACCGACTTCCCGTCGACTCCGACGATCGTGTCCCCCGCCCTGACTCCGCCTCGGCGGGCCGGGCCCTCTTCGAACACAGTATCGACCCGCGCGCCGAGGGGATCCCCTTGCAACCTCGCCCCAATGCCCACGAATTTGCCTCGGGTCTCGAGGTCGAACTCCTTGGCGATTTGGGGTTCGAGGTACTGCGTATGGGGGTCGCCCAGCGAGTTCATCAGCCCACCCAAACCGGCGTACTTGAGTTCCTTGGAATCGACCTTCTTGTAATAGCCCGTTCGGATATGGTCGAACGCTTGTACGAACATCGTCCTTGCCGTCACGAGCGTCTTCTGCGGCTTGCCGGTGAGGAGCGATTGGACAGCTTCGACCGAAGGCGGGCGGCCCTGTTGAAGGTCGCGCCAAGTGAACCCGAACGCAAAAAGGGCAACGAGGCCCAAGAGAACGCCTAGCGTTTTGGTTAGGGCTCTCATTGCCCGACCTCGCTGCTTGCGCGCGCTCGCGCTTTCCATTTGCCGATCCCTAACGTGTACCCGGAACCGTTCGGAAGGGTCTTCCATTCCACGGCGATCGGCTCTTGGGGGAGCGAACCCGAGATCAGAGTTGCGCCGGCCCTTTCGACCAGTAGGCTCGCCAGCACGCCCGGAGCGCCTCGCGTATAGGCGTCGACTAGGACCCCAAGCTTGTAGGGGGCCGAAGCGCCTTTTGCCACCGTCACGGGGATTGGGGGCTTTCCGTCTTCGCGAATGAGTTCACCGTAACTGCCGGCAGGAACCAGAACTTCGAGGATGCCCTTGGCGATTTCCCACGAGCCGACGCTTGCCCCACGAAAGTCGAGCGTGACTTCCTTGCGGTCTTTCAGGGTCTCTGCGAGCATTTGGGGGACGCCGGGCGCAAGCCGAACGCGCAAAGAACCACCCTCGGATTGGGTGACCGGCGCAACCCGGCTGGGTCCTGCGACGATCTGGGTTGGCAGCACCCTCTCCCCTCGATGCCAGCTCACCGACATCGCGCCGCTTCCGGTCGAAAGGCGCTGCATGGCTCTCGCTGGCGTAATGCTCTTTCTTGTCCTCTCGCGCAGGTCCTTACGGAGTTCATCCAGCTTCGAAACCGGCCACTCGCCCGACTGGACCTTTTGCTGGGTCATTCGCAACAGGTCCACGGTTTCCGCATCGACGACCCAGTGTCCGTCGACCGCCTCGACCCAATCTCCGGGTTCGACTCCCGCCTTATCGGCAGGCCCGTTAGGAACGACATAGGTCACGAGAACTCTCGGAACGCGGGAGCCGCTAGCCACGAGGTCTCCGGGCTCCGCGGGCGGAGCGTCGGCCCCGTGAATTGGCTGAGGTCCCGCCGTGGGCGGCATTTCGAACACGAGTTCCGCGCCGATTCCCTCGAATTGGCCGCTTAATGCCTTCCGGTAGACGGGGAGGTCCTTGGCGTCCATGTAGATCGTCGTGGGGTCTTGTAGGCTCAGCACCATCCCTCGAATGGCGCCCGAAGCGAGCATCAGGTCGTCGTCGATGGGATCGACGAACTCCCTTTTGAGCAAGCCCGCCAGTTGATCGAAATACTCCCCTTCAGGGATCTCCGTCTGGACGGCGCGAGAGGCGAGAAGCTGTTTGGAAGCTACGGTGTCCGCGCCCGACCTCGTCAACCCCAAGTCGACGGCGTCGCGCACGCCTACGCCTAACACCACGGACGCGGCAGAAGCGCACACGATCCCGGTCATCAAGAACGTTTTCTGGGTTTCAGTCATTCGGAAAGAGCCGTCCCACTTGATTGCTATTGTGCCCTTTGAAAGAAATCCTGCATGGCAAGGTTGCCAGGCTTTGCCGAACAGCGAGCGAGTTGCGGCGCGCCCGAGCACGAGTATATCAAAAGACGATGCTTCATGGGGCGTGGGTTCCGTCTGGGTCGATTGGCGGGGGAAGACCCTTGATTCGGGCCAGTTCGAGATAGGCCGCTCTCACCCGAGGATCCGCGTCGCGTCGAGCGTTTTCAACCTCTTCGACGGTGACGGGTCCCAATTGTTGAGCAAAGGCCCTAAGCGCCGCAGCCCGGATTTCCGGCGAGCGATCGACCACCGCGATCTGCAGTCCAGGCCGAAACCTTCCATCGAACTTCGTAGCCAAGAACTCGAGCATCTGCCTTCGGACCTCGATGCTGTCGTCGCGCACACCCTTGAGCCCCTCGGCGACCAGTTCTTCACGGGTGGACTCCAGCAACTTAAGGTAACTCGCGAGCCGAACCGCATCACTTGGATCGTTGACCGCGCTCCAGAGCAGCCGCCTGCCTCCGAGCGGGTGGTCTGGGTCGATGTTGCGCGTCGCAGCGTACCGGACAGAAGGGTCGATTTCGTGAAGAAACACGAGGATGACGGTCTTGGATTCTTGCGTGTCGAGGGCGCCAATGGCCAAGGGGCCTGCCTGCCGGGCCCGCCAACCTCGGCCAGTGAGCAACCCGCTCAGGGAACCCAGCA
The DNA here is from genome assembly GCA_017347465.1 of Candidatus Nitrosymbiomonas proteolyticus. GTDB lineage: Bacteria > Armatimonadota > Fimbriimonadia > Fimbriimonadales > Fimbriimonadaceae > Nitrosymbiomonas > Nitrosymbiomonas proteolyticus. Next base: position 2,595,310 of record AP021858.1, read on the forward strand.
TTTTGGGATCGGGGTGGGCTCGGAAGGCGGAGGCGGCGAACTCACGGCACCAATCGAACGGCCCCGCTTCGACGGCTCTCTTGAGGGCGGCGAACGCCTCGGGAGTCTCTTGAAACGTCAGGGCGGCGGCGGCGGCCTCGGAGACCCGCGGCGCAAGTCCGGCAAGCTCGCGGGCAAGGAGCGGGATCGAATCGGGGTTTCGTAACCGCGTTAGGGTCCAGCACAGATTCAGGCGAACGACCTCGCTCGGGTCTTGGAACAGCTTCAGCGCGGTCTCCCACTGTTCGGGGGTGGGCTCTTCAGGCAGTTGCGCCGCCCAGAGAGCGCGATCGAGCGGGAACTTGGAGGTCGCGTCGGGAGAGGCCAGCGGGACCGCAGAAATCGCTCGGCTCAACCCGTCGGGAGCTTGCGAGGAGACGACCAGGTCGTCGATTCGCACTTTCGGCAGTGCGCCGGGCTGCTTGGGAAACCAGAATCGCGCCGCAGGTTGGCTTTCGAGGATCACCGCACGAACCGGCATTGAAGACTCTGCTCCGGGCAACGAGGCAAGGTCGAGCATGACCTGTTGCCACGCCTCGGTGTCGAGCGTCGCGACCTCAAAACCTCGCGCAGGAGCGGTCGCCTCTTCGGGGTCGGGGAACTGCCCGAACAACGAGAAGGCGAGTCCCCCCCATGAGGGGTCCGCGCTTTCAAGCCGGATCACCAGCGGCTCGGGTTTCTCCGCCTTCACCCAAAACGTCAGGTAACGCGACTTGGCCGCATCGAACAGAGTCGCGCCGCCCGGGCTCCCGGCAAGGTAGCTTCGATGGCCCCGAACCGCGCCGCGCAATTCGAGATTCAGAACCTCGCCCCTCTGAGCGTCGGAGACAGGCGAAAGCTCCCCCGATCCGAGCGAAGGAATTGCCTGCACCTGCCGCAAATCGAACTCCAGCTTAAGGGCGACATCGCCAGCTTGGGGGCTTATCAAAGGGGTTTCAAGGCCGAGAAGGTCGGCCTCGCGGGTTCCCCTTGGGATCTCCCTCACCCGGACGACGGCAAGGTGGCCTCCCTCGAAGGCCAGCCAACCGATCCATCTGCCTGCGAAATCCGCTTCCAGCTTGGGGATGAAGCGTTGAATCGCGCCGGGATCGACGCCGATCCAAGTTGGGTCGCCCGATCGTAGCAGGACCAGGGACTCCGTCCCCAACTCCAATCTGCCGTCGATCCCCCGTTCGGCCCGGGGAACTCCTTCCACCTGGAGCGCTTCGCGCCCTTGGGAGATCGAAAGGTTCGCGCCGATTCGTTCGCCGAGGGACGCCTTATCGAACCAGGGGAGCCGCGCGAACGGGTCTTCCGCGACTTCAGCGTAGGAGTATCCCTCCGCTCGGTCGAGGGCGCCCCTGCGGGCGGTGAAGTCGATTCCGGAAGCCTCCGACCTGAGGGTGAGGCTTCCAAAACCCGCCTGGGGGAAGCCCGCAGTTGGGTCGCAAAGAGGGGGGAGCGATTGTGCGAGGGCTTCGCCGTGCCAATAGGCGGTCTGCGGCCCGGCCGATGCGGGAATCCGGTAGCCGTGACGAGATGCGGCGAAGCGCAGGTGCCCTGCCCAGGCGTTGTACATCGAAGCCGCAAGGCCATAAGGACCTTGGCCCTCGCCGTCGTTGTAGAAGGACAGGCTCGTGACGGGCGTTCGGTTGACGAGCGTGGTTCCCCCTCCCAAAGCTGGGGCCGAATGGACGAGAAACACCGAGTCGTATGGGCCGCGGTAAACGCGATCTTCGGCCTCATAAGCGCCGCCGTTGAATCGAGGGGTGAGATAGTCCTGAAGGAACGCCTCGCCGTAAGGCTGAGTGCGGGGCAGGGCTCGCGTGTGGGCCCATTCGGTGTCGATGGTCCAATCGATCGTGGCCCTCAGGTTCCCGCCCGCCGTAGCTTCGACCATCGACGCAAACAGTGCGGCGGCAGCCTTAATCTCTTCGAGTTCGCGGGTCACCAGGTTGCCTTGCCGAACCTGGTACATCCCCAATTCGTTGCGGTCGAGCACGGTGCAGCGCGGCAGCACAAACAGCTTGACCTTCCACTCAGGGGTGGTTGGGGTGATCGAACCTTTCGCGACCTCATACGCCGCTCGCATCCGTGCCCAAGAGCCGAGCTTCGGGATCGGAACGACCGTTCCGTTTGTGGTCACTCTGAACCCTTGGCCTTCTGCGAACGGGTCGGGCAGATTGGGGACCTTAGCCACGACCGAAGCGCCGCCGATCTCGTACGTTCCCAGCGGGACGAGGTCGTCTTGAGGCGACGGGCTTGCGAGGGGCAACGCGAGGGCAAGCAAGGCGACAACGTTCATGACTCTATTCGGGTAGGAGTTCGAACAGTCGGACGTCTCGCGGGCTCGCCGCGTGTCCATCGCCTCGGCTAAAAGTCAGCGCCGCACGGGGTTGGAGCGTCGAAAGGTCCTTTGGCATACGCTCGATCAGGCTAAGGACGACCTTGCGGGCGTTTTCGGCGTTCGACTTGAAGACCTCGAGCACATCGTGGGCGGTGACGGCTTCCGCTCCCGCGAACACCCCGCTGTCGTAGTCGGTGATGAGGGAGATGTTGACGACCGCCATACCCAGTTCCCGGCACAGATACGCCTCAGGATACTGCGTCATGTTGATGACTTCCCAGCCCGCGCTGTGGAACCACTGGCTTTCGGCCTTGGTGCTGAACCTTGGGCCCTGGATCACCACCACGGTTCCCTTCTCGTGGCAGGGAATCCCGTGTTTGCGGATCGTTTCGACGGCGAGCCTCCGAAGTTCGGGATCGTAGGTTTCAGCGGGAGAGACGTGCGTCGTTACGGGTCCATCGTAGAATGTGTCCTTTCGCCCGGAGGTCCGGTCGACGAACTGATCGCATACGACGAAGCTGCCCGGCTCTACGTGCTTTTGGAGCGAGCCGGCAGCGCACGGACTGATGACCGCCCGGACTCCCAACGAACGAAAAGCCCACACGTTGGCGCGGTAGTTGATCGCGTGAGGGGGAAGGGTGTGGGCACGGCCGTGACGAGGAAGAAACGCGACAGCCCGACCTGCCACTGAGGCGAGCGTGATCGAGTCGCTGGGGGGGCCGTAGGGCGTGTCCACCTTGATCTCCTCGACGTTTTCGAGAAGGCTGTAGAACCCCGATCCGCCGAAAACCCCGATCTCCGCTTGGCTCACTCCGACCCCTCCTTGGGCGGGTTCGTTCGACCCAGAAAACCGTACACCTCTCGAATCAGAACGTCCACTCGAACGCCTCGCCGGAGCATCACGTCAGGGACGATCTCGGCGGTGCGGCCCGATTTGAGCGCCTTCAGCGAACCCAGGCGGGGATCGTCGGCGATCGCCCGTACGGAGCCCGCCACAAGGATCGCGTCGGGATTCCATTGCAGGAGCATCTCGGCGTTGACGGGAACGAACATCTTGGCATCGGGGCCGATGGGTTCTCCGCCCGACTTTCTCACGATGTCTGCTTGGAAGCTCGCCAGACCGGCGATCATGTGCTCCGAACCTTCGCCAGGGATGAGCACCGCGACGGTGGGCTTGGGTTCGAGCGGCGCGCCTACGGCCTGTTGCGAGGCGGCGTGAATCTTATCGACGTATTCCGACATTTCCGGCTCGGCTTTGGTGAGCGAGGCAAACCTAATGAGCCGGTCCACAAACTCTTCGATTGTCGAACCTCCAATCGCGAAGGTGTCGATTCCGAGTTCCTTGAACTTCTCCAAGTCTTGTTCGTTGAACAGGTCGGGGTCATAGACGACCACATCGGGCTTAGCGGCGGCGATCGCTTCGTAGTTCGGCTTGACTCCGTTCATCAGGACGGGAACTTGTTCGAGCCCAGCGGGGTAGTTGCAGGCTGCCGTTCGACCCTTGATTTCGAGCCATTGGCACCGCCCGCGGATGATCTCGGTGGCGCTGGGACTCAAGCTGACCGAGGTCTTGTAGAGGTCATCGGTCAATACGCCGCCGACGTTGGTCGGCTGATAGCCGCAGCCCCAAAGCGCCAGCGACAAGAGGAGACAGACGATCCATTTCGAAGGGCGCATGGCGTTCATTCTGACTGAACGCTCCCACCGCTCGCCACGTGCCCGAATCGCCAACCGAGACCGCTACCCGAGTTGGAGGCGCATGGGCTTGTAACGGCGGGTGACTTCGAATCCTTGCGCTCCATAGAACCGATCGAGGGTGGTCCAATCGATGATCGTCTGACGGCAACCCCGCCGCTGAAGCTCCAGCAGCGAAGCCGAAAGCAGCGCGGTTCCCAGGCCCGTGCCCCTGCGCGACTTCGCCACTCCGATCGGTCCAAGGCTACCCCAGTGGCTGCCGAGCGCCCCTCGCCAAACTGCACCACCGACAGGCAGCTTGTGAGTCGAGTCCTGGATCAGGGCAAACCCGCACAGCTCAGAGCCCTCGAAAAGCCCGCAGACCGTTTCCGGGCCCTCGATTCCAACTTTCTGCAACACGTCGTACTGCCACCTTCCGGGGAACTCCGCTTGAAGGTGCGAGGCCAGCGCGGCCACATCGTTGTCGGTAAGGGTGCGAACGGACGCTTTGCCTTGCCCGCTTCCTCCGGGCCAGGCGGCCAAGGCCGTCTCCAAAGCAGGGGAGGGATGGTAGTTCTGAAGATCGCGCTCGAGGTCGAACACTTCGGGTTGTTCTTCAAACCCTTCGACCGTAAGGAAGTTGCAGAGTACGGGGAGATCGCAGGGGCAGCCGGGAAAGAAGTGGCGCGTGTCCTGCCCGAAAAGAAGCGCGAAGGCGCCGCGCTGCGCGATCACGCGTTTGGAGTACGACAGCAAATCGACCCCGAGCGCAGGTTCGAGGAAAGCGATCGCGGAAAGGTGATACGTGTCCTGGTCCGGGCCGGAGTAAAGTCCGGGGGCTGGGGAGCGTTTGACGGCCACGAACCCCGTTGGGACCCCGTTATCCCAGTGGATGCAGGAGGCCCCCCAATCGAACACGGGGCTCCCCACGGTGTTCGCCTGGAGGAGTTCAGCATCGACCCGGAATCGCGGGGAGTGGAACTTGTCCCACAACTCAACGAGCTTCGCGAAGTCCGCTCGTTCGAAGCTGGTGCGGCCCGCAATCAACGCGCAGGCTCCGAAGCTACCCCGCGGCAGCGGTTCGGCGTCATGCGTTGGCCTCCTTGCCGATGCCCACAAAGTTCACTCGGAGGTCGCGGATCAGGTTGCCGAGCCTGCGCTTGTCGTCTTCGTCGAGGTGGGGCTCAAGGAACGTCGCGAGGTGGGTCGTGACGTCGATCGCCACCTTGGCTTCGGAAAGGTCGACCGCGACGTTCCCGGTGAACATATCCGGCTGGAGACCCATTTTCTGCCAAGCGATGGCCGACATCTGGTCCACCATCGCCATGATCACGGTGTAGACGCTTACGTGTTCCTTTTCCCCTTGGGTGCTGTCCTCCGACATCGTGCTTTCAGTTTACAACGAGTCTGGGCGCTCAAGGACATTCTTCGACTCCGACTCGTAGGTATTCTTGGCAACGCGCTCGGCACGCGGGTTGAGTTGCCGGACGCGACCTCCTGAGGAACCCATGTCAGATTCGCCTACCCTCCATAACGTGCTCATCATCGGCTCTGGCCCCGCAGGCTACACAGCCGCTCTTTACGCCTCACGCGCAGGCCTCGACCCCATCGTTTTCGCCGGACTCCAGCCTGGCGGCCAGTTGATGATTACGACCGACGTGGAGAACTACCCCGGCTTCCCCCAAGGCTTACTTGGCCCCGAACTGATGGACCTCTTCCAAAAGCAAGCCGAACGGTTTGGAACCCAGGTCGAGTACAAGGTCGTCACGCGAGTGGACCTCTCCGAGCGGCCGTTCAAAGTGTGGTGCGACGACGAGCTTTATCTCGGTAAGGCGATCATCATCTCGACGGGCGCCGAGGCCAAGTGGATAGGGTTGGAAGGCGAAAAGACGTTTGGCGGCTTCGGAGTGAGCGCTTGCGCCACCTGCGACGGGGCTTTCTTCAAGCAGATGAAGGTCGCGGTCGTCGGGGGCGGCGATACGGCTATGGAGGAGGCGAACTACCTGACGCGCCATTGCAGCAAGGTGTACGTGATCCACCGACGCGACAGCCTACGCGCCAGCAAGATCATGCAGGAGCGGGCCTTGGCGAACCCCAAGATCGAGTTCATCTGGAACGCTCAGGTCGTCGACATTCACGGGGACACAGAACCTCTTCGCAAGGTGACCGGAATCACGCTCGAAGACACGGTTACGGGGGAGAGGCGTCAGATGGAAGTGCAAGGACTGTTCGTTGCGATCGGGCATAAACCCAACAGCGAACTGTTTCAGGGCGCGCTGGACATGGACGACCTTGGCTACCTCATCACCGAACCTCACTCGACGCGAACGAAGGTCCCCGGCGTGTTTGCCTGCGGCGACGTGATGGACCGAGTCTACAGGCAGGCCGTAACGGCGGCGGGTACCGGCTGCATGGCGGCCATCGACGCCGAGCGGTGGCTTGAATCGGAAGGGCATTAGGATGATGGTTGCGACTTTAGCGGGACTTCTTCTCTTGAGCGGGCTGGGGGGCCAGGACCCCGCTGCGATGCAGCAGGAGTTCCCCGGACCCGAAGGCGGCCCGAACCGGCTGATGGTGATCACCAGCTTCGAGCGAATGGACCCCCCAAAGACCTCTCCCAAGCACGGTTGGGTTTTCGAATGGGCGGTAGGAGCGCTGGGGCGGCAAGACCCTGCGCTGCCGTTCAACGCCCGTTTTCGGGTCTTTTCGCAGCTTCGGAGGCAAGAGAACGACGTGGCGCCCAAGATCGGCCGGATGTTGCTGCGAATGTGGGACATGAACGTCCGTAAGCTGAAGACCGACCACGCGTCGATGTACAACGGCGGGATTATCGATTTCTACCTCTGCTTTGGGGGACGGCCGGGGGGCGAACAGCTCTTCGACGAAGACGAGGAGCGGGGAGTCCGTAAGAAGGTCAACACGGTCTACATCTATGGGATTCAGACCTTTACGAAGCCGCCCGAACAGGCCCGCGAGGTGGCGCACGAGTACGGGCATGCGACTCTGCCGCCGGTGGGCGGGTTTGAGACGCCCGAAGATTGGGGCAACGGGTATCTCGGCGAGAAGCTGTATCTGAAGTGGTTTCACGACGAGGTGGCCGCTAGCCGACTCCGCCCGGACGACGTCATGGGCACGACGGCCGAGGAGTTGGCTCGCTATGTGAAGAGCGAGGTCGATCCCTTAGTGACGAAGGCAGCGACCACAGAACCCGCCAAGTCGTCGATCGGGGGCAAGGGGCCGGCCGCGATGGATGCCTATGTGGGCCTCGTTCTCTACGCTGAGGCGATCTTTCCGCCCGACCGCTTTGCACGGAGTCTGAGGCTCATCGGCTCGACCTTCGCCGGGGACTACCCCAAGGCCATGGTGGCCGCTTCCGAAGAAATCGAGACGTACGTGTTGCGGCTTCCGCCCCAGGTCAAAGGCAGGCAGATTTGGATTCCCCTTGGCAAAGGCAAGATCAGCGGGACGGTGGGAATCGTTCGGAGGTCCGGCGACTGGGCGTTGATCGATGGAGACGCGGAGTCGATCGTCATACGCAACCCGGCGCAGCCGCCCCTCCGCTGATCAGCTAAGGAAGGTCGGGTCGAGGGGCAATACCATTTGCGGGTGGACCCTGGCGACGGTGCGTTCCACCTGCATTTCCCAAGCTTCATCGCCCTTTTCGACCACCCTGCCGAAGGCGGCCACGACTTCGGGGTCGAAGTGCTTGCAACAGAGCGAGAACACCTCTTGCAGGGCGCGCTCTCGCTCCCACGCAGGTTTATAGGGCCTTTCGTGCGTGAGTGCGTCCCACACGTCCGCGATCGCGGTAATTCTGCCTTCGACGGGGATGTCCTTCCCGGCGAGCCCTTGCGGATAGCCTCTTCCGTCCCACCTTTCATGGTGGGTCCAAGCGATCGACTCGGCGAGCTGCAGGACCTCGGACCGGCTGCCCGAAAGGAGCCTGCCCCCAATGGCCGCGTGAGTTTGGACGGTGGCCATTTCCTCGGCAGTGAGCCTTCCGGGCTTGAGGAGGACCGAGTCCGGAATCGCGATCTTGCCTATGTCGTGAAGCCTTGCCGCCATTCCAATCAGCTCGGCCCGCTCCCTCGGGAAGCCCAGTTCGGCGGCCACGAATTCAGCCATCAGGCCCACGCGGTAGATGTGCCGCCCGGTTTGGTCGTCCCGGTACTCGGCTGCGAGGGTCAGCCGATTGCACATCTCTTCATAGGTCGAATCGAGTTGGAGCGACTGCCGGTGGACCGCCCTTTCGAGGTAGCGCTCCCTTCGGAGTTGTTCGAGAAAGAGCTTTCGGAGCATCAAGTGGTTCTTGATTCGCTGGACGGTTTCGAGCGAGTCGAAGCCCTTGACGACGAAGTCGGTCGCGCCCGCCATCAGAGCCGCTCGCCTGACCTCCTTACTGGAGTCGAAGGTCATCATGATGATCGGCACTCCATAGCAAAGGCTGAGGTCACCCTTCAAGTCCTGGAGGATCTCCAATCCGGACCTTCGGGGCATGTGTAGGTCGAGCAAGATGAGGTCAGGGTTCAACTGCCGGGCAGTTTCGAGGACGTACTCGGGCTCGAACACGTGCGAAACTTGAGTGATTCCCTCACGCGTGAGCGCATCGTGAATCCAACGGTAGTCGGTGACCTCATCGTCTGCGATAAGAATCTTAGCGTCGAAAAAATCGAAAACGAGCATGTGCCGCCTCCCCAAACCCAAGGTGGCGTCATGCCTCCAAATCCGCTTCCCTGCCCGTGAATTGTATACCAAGTTGTCCAGCACCTCAAACAATCGCTGCTGACCCTGGCAAAATTGCCGATAGACCCGCAAGACTTTCGTTCTATTATTTGGAACATTGCACCGGCCGGTGGACTGGCAAACAGCTTCGGCCAGGAAACTTTGCTCATAATAGGCTCTTACCGATTCGAACCATTCGAGATCAAACCCATGAAGTCACTCCATCGCTTCGCATTCCTCATCATTCTGTCCGCCAGTTTCCTTGCCGCCGACCTGCCGGCCCACGCCTTCTGGCAAGGCGGAGGCGCCGCCCAGGGCCAAGAAGAGAAGAAGCAGGACGAGAAGAAAGAGGAACAGCAGGAGCCGAAACAGGACCCGAAGGTCGAGCAGTACGAGAAGGCGATCAAAGACCTGACTCGCGTCGACGGGCCTTTTCCGCTCTACCAACGCAAGAGGGAATTGCTGCTCGAACTCTCGGAAGAGCGCCTCGACAAGCCGTTTTGCATTCAAGCGACGTTTCATACCGGGGTGATGGCCGACGGGGTTCAGGCTGGGTTCCCCGTGGGGGATTTCGCGGTACAAATCCTGCGGTTCGAAAGGCACGAAGACAACGTTTGGATCGTGCAGCCCCACCTTGGCCACCGGTGGACACCCGACGACCCGCTCGGAGTTGCGGCTTCGCGTAGTTTCCCGGAGGCGATCCTGGGGTCGTTCCGCATCGAGCAGCAGCACCCCGAGAAGAAGCTGTTGCTGGTCAATGTGACCAACCTCTTCATGGGCGACGTTTTCCGGCTTTCGGAGATGGTGGCGGCGATTCTGGGCGGGCCCTACATGCTCGACCGCGAGAAGTCGGCCGCTGATTCGATCCGGGCAGCCGGCGACAGCACCATCGTCCGCATGGGCCTTCACTATGCCTCGCAGCGCGGCAACGAGCCCAATCCTCTCCTTGCGGCGCTTGGGCTTTCGTTGGGCGATCACCTTGCGGACAGTCGCAGCGCGCCGATCAAGGTGAGCTACAACCTTTGGTACCGCGCCGACTCCGACTACATGCCGCGCCTTGGCGACCCAAGGGTGGGGTACTTCACGCTGGACTACTACGATCTGGCCCGGTTCGCCAACGATGACCGGACGCAGAGGTTCATCTTCAGATTCGGGCTCAAGAAGAAGGACCCTTCGGCAGCGATGTCCGAGCCTGTGAAACCGATCGTCTGGTATGTGGACCCCTCGGTGCCGAAGGAGTATCGGGAGGCTTGCCGCGAGGGCATCCTCTTTTGGAACCGGGCGTTCGAAGGGATCGGGTTCAAGAACGCGATCGTGGTCAAGGAACCGGAATCGCTCGAAGAGTGGGATCATGCGGACGGCGTCCACAACGTCTTGCGTTTTGCGATGAGCGAGGATGCAACCTACGCGATCGCTCTGCCGCGGATCGACCCGATTACAGGCGAGATCATCAGCGCCGGCGTCAATATGGACGCCAACCTGATTTGGGCCGCCTTTCGGGAGCAGGACAGGTTTTCGATTCCCGGCTCAAAGGCGGTTCAGCGGGGCCTCGATGTGCTCCTGCGTGACGATGAGCGCGACCTGAAGGAAAGTTGCGAGACGTACCTTTTTGAAGGGCCTGAAGTTGCTGCAGCGCGGGCACGGTATGAATCCGCCGCCCAACGGCTCGGTTGGCATACGACCTCGTGTACCTACGGCAAGCAAAAGGCTCTCTCGGCGGCGTTCGGATGGAACGCTCTGATGAGTTCGGGTGTGAATATGAGCCGGGAGGAGTACGCCAAGGCGTTCCTCCGCGACATCGTATCGCATGAAGTCGGCCACACACTCGGGTTGAGGCACAACTTCATCGCCTCGACGCGCCTTTCGGTCGCCGAACTGGCGAACGACGCGATCACCTCGGAACGGGGCGTCACCGCGAGCGTGATGGACTACACCCCTGTCAACGTGCCCGCCATCTTGAAAGGCGCGAAGAACCTCTATGCGCCGCGAATCGGCGACTACGACATGTGGGCGATCAAGTTCGGATACATGGAGATTCCGGGCGCCCACTCGCCGTTGGGCGAAAGGCACGCCCTCAGCCAGATCGCCGCGCAATCGGGCATGCCGGGGCATCGATTCATGACCGACGAAAACGCGGATTCTTTCGACCCGTTCGTGGTGCGGATGGACAACTCCAGCAATCCCCTGGAATTCAGCGAGCTCGTGCTGCGCGCGGCGTCGAACGTCGTGAACTTCGCCGTGACTCAGTTGCCGAAGCCGGGCGAAAGCTATGCCAAGCGCACGGAGATGATCCTAAGCGCGCTCAACCGCACGTTCCGAGAGTGCCAGAACTCCGCCCGGTTTGTGGGGGGCGTTGCCGCGAACCGGAACTTCAAGGGCGATGCGAACCAGAAACCGACGCTGGCCCCTGTGTTGGCGACTCAACAGCGCGACGCGATGCGGCTGATCGCTCGTTATGGGTTCAAGAACGACGTTCTCGACCTTCCGGCGGACGTATTGATCAACCTCAGCCAGGACTTTCAGCAAGACACCAGTTCGGCATGGGTGGCCCCTCTTCGGGATTTCGTGGGCTCCCGCCAGACGCTGCTGTACTCGATGCTGATGAGTTCGGCGACCACTCGAAGGATCGCAGAGAACGAGATCAAGGCGGGAACGTCGGCCTACCGCCTCGACGAGCACTTCAGCTTGCTGCTGGGCGCGGTGTTCACCGAGGTCGGCTCCGGCAAGGGAGTATCGGCAACTCGGCGCGACCTTCAGAAGTTCGCGATCAACGCGCTGTTGGTTCAGTCGGGCGCTGCGCCGGGCGGGGTGAACGAAGACGTTAGGGCGTTGTCGTCCGACGCCTTGACCCGGTTGAGCGCGCGTTTCGGCAACGCCATTCGCACGGGCTCGAACCTGGATGGGCTCACCATGGCGCATTACCGCGATTCCAAAGCCACTATCGATCGCCACATCGCGAGAATCGCTACGGGTAGGTGACCAAGGCTTAGGGGCGCACGGGAAGCCCGCTGAAAATGGAGACCGAACGAACCGACGAAGCAACGGCAGAGCAAGCGGCCCAGGAGATCCGCGCGCTGATCGATGCTGCCGTAGCTCGAAGGGGGGGAGACACTGCGGCGGTCAAACCGGGACACCGAGTGCCGTTCGCTTGGCCGCCGGAGGCCGTAAGTCACAGGTATCCGTTGCATTCGAGCGACTGGCGCGGCACGGCGGAGTTTCGCGCTCACGGCGAGACCTTTCCTGTGCAGACCGCCACCACGCCCTATGGCGCTTTCGGAAGGTGCGAACCCCTCTGGCTCGAAGCCAAGGGCGACACTTTGGAAGCGATGCTCAGGCGGATGAAGGAAAGCGCAGAACCGCTCTTTCGTCGGCAGAGGGCCATCTCAGAAGCCTTGGGGGCTGAAGGCAGGTTCACGGGGTCGATCCGCTCGTTGGACAACCTATCGCTGCTGAAGTTGCTTTATTGTACGGACCGCGACGTTTCGCACGAAGCCAGCAAGGAGATCGAGCTTCGGGCGAGCCAGTTCCGGTTCTTGCCTGCCCTGCTCGAAGTGCTTGCCGACCGACGCCATCCGCATCGGCGGGCGGCGCAATGGTGCGTGCTGGACCTGTTTGAGGACTTCCCCAGTTTCTGCAGGACATCCGAGGACGAAGCCCAGGTCGTTGCGACGATCCGCGACCTGATCTGGAGCGCGGAGGACGACTATGCGAGGACGATCTATAAAGCGGGAGTGGTCCTCGGCGGACACCTGCCGGGAGAGATCGGTGGGCCAGCACTGATCGAGTGCCTTCGGTGCGTGAGCAAGGTCGGCCGACGCTCCGCGATCCATGGGCTTTTTCACGTCGTCGAATGGGACCCCGAGTTGCGAGGGGCAGTTGTGCGAGCGCTCGAAGAATGCGCCGATGTGGAATCGGATCCGCAACTGAAGGAGTACGCGCAGCTAATGGCTTCCGACATCGCGCAAGGCGCCTACGACCACATCCCCGAACCGGTGTTTCCCGAGGAACTCTCCCCGTAGGGCAGGCAGGATTCAGAGCCTTCGGGGGCGAACCGAGACTCTATGTGGTCCTTATTGTTGGCGGCGGCCCTCCAGGCTCCTCTCGACCGGATTCTTACCCATGACGATCTCCGAGGAGCGTCTGTCGGCGCGATCGTGACGACGCTGGACGGGACAGTGCTCTACGAAAGGAATTCCGACCTTCGGCTGATGCCTGCGAGCAACCAGAAGCTGCTGTCGGTGTCCTATGCGCTGCACGCGCTGGGACCCGACTTTCGTCCCCAGACTCGGATTTGGAGGCTCGCCGATCGAATCGCCATCGACGCGCCCGGCGATCCGAGTCTGAGCCTGGCGGACCTCCAAGCCGCCGCCGCCAAGGTGCGGTTCTCGGACGTGGCGCCGATTGCCGTCCGGCAGGCGTACCGGGTGGGCGTTCCCTCCACGTGGGAGCACGACGACCTGCCCAACCGTTACGCTCCCCAGATCATGGCGTTTTCCTTCGATCGAGGCGCGTTTCAACTCTATGCGGAAAACGGCAAACCGGTGCTCGTTCCCGAGTCGTTTGGAGTGACGGTCCGGCATTTTCCCGGCGGGGTCTCTTTAAGGGAGTACGACCCTTTCAAGAAGCTGATGATCGTGCGCGGAGACCTGCCGAAAGCGAGGACCTTTGTCGAGAACTTTGCGCTTCCTGAGCCTGACAAGTTGGCTGCGGGAGTCTTCGGGGGCGTGCTCGTGCCGCTCGCCGAACTCCCCGCTTCGCCTCCGACCCTGACGATCACGGGCAAGTCGGTGGGCGAGATGGCGAAGGAGTGCCTCGTTCCCAGCGATAACTATGTCGCCGAGCACCTGCTCCTCATGGCTGCGGGACTGAATGAAGCGCTCCCTAACAACGTGTACGCCGAGGCCACGAAGCGGTGGAGGGGGTTCCTTGTTGGAACTGCCGGGCTCGACGAAAGGACGCTCACCCTCTACGATGGGAGCGGGATGAGTCGGCACAACCTTGTGACGGCGGCCTCGATCGCCAAGCTCTTGCGGTGGGCGCAGAGACAGCCGTGGAGCAACCTCTGGATGGATGCCCTTGTGTCTCCCGGCAACGGAACGCTCAGTTCGAGGCTGCAGGGAAGCTCATTTCGAGGCAAGACGGGTTCGCTCGACATGGTTTCGTCGCTTTCGGGCTACGTCCGCACGCCCTCGGGGCAGACCCTCGTCGTAAGCCTTCTGATGAACCACTTTTCGTGTCCGACCGCTCAGGCTAGAAAGATTCAGGACGAGTTCATTCGAGAACTGGAAAAAATGTCGTCCATTGGCACGGCGATTGATACGTCATGGAAGTATGAAGGCGCTCTTTCCGAGCCGGGCCATCGCGCTCTTGATGGGAGTGAGTCTGCTCGATCTGGTCCTGACCGCTCTTCTGCACTCCAAGGGCCTCATCGTCGAGTTGAACCCTCTCATGCGCCCCCTGCTCGAAAGAAGCGAGTGGCTGTTCGCCTTGGTTAAGTCGCTGACGATTTTGATCACCTATGCCGTTTTGGTGTGGTACAGCCGAAGGAACTTGGTCTTCGTGCGGCAGGCGAGCGCGGTCGGCGCCGTGGCGTACGTCCTGATCTGGAGCGTCTGGTTCGTGTCGGTTCCGTAGGCCCGCGTTTGGGTCTAGCCCGCGGCGGCTGCGGCAAGTCCTGAACCCGAGTCCGGCCCCGATTCTGCCTGGGCGTCCGCTTCGACGACCGCGCGAAGCGCCGCCAGCGCGACCTCGATCATCGAGTCGTCGGGGACCCGTGTCGTAAGGTACTGACTCATGAGCCCTGGCCACAGCAGCAGATTGATCAGCTTGCTCGAACGCATTTTGCCGGCGAACCGGATGACTTCGAAGCTGATTCCGGCGATGAGGGGCAGCAACGGCAACTCCACGAGAAACCGCGCGATCGAAGTAAGGATGCGAGAGCTTTCGATTTCGGGCTTAGGCATGAAGGTGAACAGGATCATGCTGACGATCAGGACCACGATGGCGAAACTGGTGCCGCACCTAGGGTGCAGGCGCGTTTGCTTGCGGCAGTTTTCTAAGGTGAGCTCCTGCCCTGCTTCGAGCGTGTTGATCGCCTTGTGCTCGGCCCCGTGGTACTGAAACAGCCTCTTGATGTCGGGCATCAAACTGATCAGGTAGATGTAGCCCAAGAAGAAGATCACCTTCAGCACTTCCGTGATGAAGTTGATCTGGATGGGATTTTCGACGCCTGCGGACTTCGCCTGGATCGCGAGGAAGTTCGGGAGGTAATTGAAGAGAAACAAGCCCATGAGAAGGCCCACGACCAGAGCCATGCCCACTTGAATCGCTCCGATGGTCTCGTTGTGCTTGGGCGGGATCGGTGTGTTGTCGAGTTCGCCCTTGGATTCGCCCTCATTCAGTTGATATTCGGGTGCCAGTTGAATGTTGCCAGCGAAGCGAAGCGCCTTGTACCCGAGGGTCAGTGCGTCGAGGAGCGCCCAAGTTCCCCTGAGAAACGGCAGCTTGAGCCACCTCTGCCTGCCGATCCAGGTTTTTTCGAGCGGCTCGCACTGCAAAACGAGTTCCCCGTTCGGCGCGCGCACTCCCACTGAGAAATGCTTCGGGGACCGCATCATGACACCTTCGATGATGGCTTGGCCGCCTATCTGAAGGTACTCGGAGTTAGGCACCGACGAATTATACCGAGGGTCCTCGGAGCGCTCGGACGAATTGCGGGGATTCGAGGCTTGTTCAGGAGAAAGCTGCGGCAACAGGAACTTTCTCGGCTGAATTCCGTCTAAACTTCAGGTAGTCCATCTGAGGAGGGCGCAAATGGTTGACGGCAAGTTGCCGGAAGGTTTGCAGCTCACAGAGGACGAAGCGTTCGCTCTCTTGGCCATGTGTCTCATGAGCCCGCAGAGCATCGATCGGACGGTCGAAAGCGCGCTTCGAAAACTTGCCGAGTATTGTATCGTTACGAGCAATCATAAGGAATCTATAACAAATCCGAAGAGTCGGCAAGAACTCCGGGAGTTGAAATCGACAGGAGCCTAAGGGCTCCTGTTCCGGCTTATGGGGTACCCGAATGCCGTCGTTTCGCTCACAATACGGGCATGATTCGCGTTGCTGACGTGCTTGAGGCCCTTGAACGCATCGCCCCTTGCCGGTGGGCCTTCGAATACGACAACGTCGGCCTTCTCGTCGGGACTCCGGACGATGTGGTGACCCAAGGGGTCGTCGCCCTCGATCCCTCACCGGGCGCGATGAGCTTTGCTTCGGGTTGTGGAGCGGAGCTGTTAATTTGCCACCACCCCGTAATTTGGGACCCGATTCGGAAGCTGGATGGGTTGAGCTTTGGGTCGCGGATGGCCTTGAGGATCGCCCGCGCCGACCTTTCGATGATCGCCTGCCACACGAACTGGGACTCCGCTCCGGGAGGCATCAACGACACGCTCTGCGAGCGATTGGGCTTGGAAAACGTAGGCGAGTTTGGCGAGGCAGGGCCAGGGACGGCGTTCGTCAAGCTGGTCGTTTTCGTTCCCCCTACCTGGGCAGGTTCCCTTCTCGACGCTTTGTCGGCAGCGGGCGCAGGTTCAATCGGGGACTATGAGCGCTGCGCGTTCCTTTCGTCGGGGTCGGGCACATTCTTTGGCAGAGAGGGCACGAACCCTGCGGTGGGGTCTTCCGGCCAAGTCGAGAACGTGGAGGAATTGCGGATAGAGATGAGGCTTCCTGCGTCCCGGCTAAAATCCGTTCGAGAAGCGCTGTTGGCCGCTCACCCCTACGAGGAGCCCGCCTACGACTTCTACCCCCTCGTGAGCGCGCCCGAACAGCCCTCCGGCCGAATCGGCGAGCTTCGAACGCCACTGACCGTCGCGGAGTTTCGGGAGTTGTGCGATCTACGCCTCGAAACCCGGACGTGGGCCTGGGGCGACCCTGCCCGCAAGCTCACGAAGATCGCGGTCGTGGGCGGCGCAGCGGATCGCACCTGGCGGGCTGCGAGAGAGTCCGGCGCGGACGCCCTGCTAACGGGAGAGGTACGGCAGGACGTTGCGGTCGATGCGATGGAGAGCCGGTTCGCCCTCTTCGCCGCAGGGCATTACGCCACGGAAAACCCTGGGATGGCCGCGTTGGCGGTGAGGTTGCGCAACGAGTTGCCCGCGATCGAGTGGGTGGAATTCGAACCGGAACCGGGCTTCGACGGGCGGCCTTTGTGAGGGGTTTTCTACGACTTGAGGGCTTCGGCGCCTGAGACGACCTCGAGGATTTCCTTGGTGATCGTAGCCTGCCGCTCGCGGTTCGCCTTGAGAGTCAGGTTCTGGATCATCTTGCCCGCGTTTTCGGTGGCGTTCGTCATGGCCGTCATCCGCGCGGCAAACTCGCTCGCCGTCGCCTCCAGAAGGGCTTGCCAAAGGAGCGTGAGGAAGTACCGGGGCAGAAGCGTCCCCACGAGGGTGTCTGCGGTGGGCTCGAAGATGTAGCCTAAGTTCGCGCCGGACTTCTCTTCGGTCTCCGGGGGCTCGATCGGTAGGAGTTGCACGACCTGAGGTACCTGACGGATCGCCGAGTAGAACTTGGCGTAACAGAGGTAGACCTTCGAGACCTCGCCCGACTCAAACAACTCCTGGGTTACCTTAGCGACCGCTTTCGCGTCGTCGAACGAAGCTCCCGCCGAGGGCAAAGTGTGCTGGTACACCACCTCGTACCCTCGCTTGCCGAAGAAAAGCGCGCCCTTCTTGCCGACTCCGATGACCTTCGCCACCCCTGGCGTTTCCCGGAGGAACTGCGCCGCTCGTCGGATGAGGTTCGTGTTATAAGAACCACAAAGCCCGCGCTCGGCCGTAACGAGGATCAGCGCGAAATTGTCGGAGTCGCTTCTTTCGAGAAGAGGATGTGCGGGGAGTTCGCCTGCGCCTGAGAGCGAGCTCACGACATCCTTGAGCTTTTCGCTGTAGGGCCGGGCGGCGAGGGCGCGTTCGGTGGCCCTCTTGAAGCGCGCGGCAGCCACGAGTTTCATGGCCCTCGTGATCTGCTGGATGCTCTTGGCCGCTTTGATTCGGCCCCGGATTTGCTTCAGTGTCGCCATAGGTCGCCGATCGATTACTTCTTGCTGCCGAACGACTCCGCGAACTCAGCGCAAGCCTTCTTGAGGGTTTCTTCGATCTCCTTCGAGACCTCCTTCGTGGTCCTGATCGACTCGAGCGCTTCGGGATACTTGTCCTTGACAAAACTTAGGAGACCTTCTTCAAAGCTCGTGACTTTGTCGTTCGGGATGCCGTCGAGGAATCCGGAAGTGCCTGCGAAGATCGCCACGACCTGCTCATCGACCGGATAGCTGACGTGAAGGCCCTGCTTGAGAAGCTCCGTGAGGCGCTGGCCGCGAATAAGCTGCATCTGCGTCGCCTTGTCGAGGTCACTCGCGAACTGGCTGAAGGCCTGGACTTCGCGGAAGTTCGCCATTTCCAGCTTGAGCCTGCCCGCGACCTGCTTCATCGCTTTGATCTGCGCGTTCCCTCCGACTCGGGAGACGGAGATTCCGACGTTGATCGCCGGCCGCACGCCCGCAAAGAATAGGTCGGGTTCGAGGTAGATCTGCCCGTCGGTGATCGAAATCACGTTTGTGGGGATATAGGCCGATACGTCGCCTTGCTGAGTTTCGATGATCGGCAGGGCGGTCAGCGACCCTCCGCCAAGATCGTCGTTGAGTTTGGCCGCGCGTTCGAGCAGGCGGCTGTGAAGGTAGAACACGTCGCCGGGATAGGCTTCACGGCCGGGGGGTCGTCGCAGGAGCAGCGAGACCGCGCGATACGCTTGCGCGTGCTTCGAGAGGTCGTCGTAGATCGCGAGGGCGTGCATGCCGTTGTCGCGGAAGTACTCGCCGATTGCTGCGCCAGCGAACGGCGCGAGGTACTGCATCGCGTTCGGGTCCGAGGCGCTCGCGACGACGATGGTGGTGTACTCCATCGCTCCGTGTTCTTCGAGGGTGGCGATGACCCGCGCGACGGACGACATCTTCTGCCCGATGGCTACGTAGATGCAGTGCATCGGGCTGCCGCCGGGCTCGTGAGTCGACTTCTGATTGATGATCGTGTCGATGCAAATGGCGGTTTTGCCGGTTTGGCGGTCGCCGATGATCAGCTCGCGCTGCCCGCGGCCGATCGGAATCATCGCGTCGATGGCCTTGATGCCCGTCTGAAGGGGCTCTTGCACTGGCTGCCTTTGGACGACGCCGGGGGCGAGGACTTCGAGCCTGCGGAACTCGTTGCTGGCGATCGGTCCTTTGCCGTCGATCGGTTGTCCGAGGGCGTTGACGACGCGGCCGAGCATTCCCTTTCCGACAGGAAGCTCGATAATGCGGCCGGTTTCTTTGACCGGATCGCCTTCTTTGATCTCGGTGTCGTCGCCGATCAAGACCGCGCCGATGCTGTCCTCTTCAAGGTTCAACGCAAGGCCCATGACGCCGCCGGGGAACTCGAGCAGTTCGCCCACTTGGCAGTCGGGAAGGCCATACACGCGGGCGATGCTGTCGCCCACTTGCAGGACGGTTCCGACGTGCTCGACGTCGACCTTTCGTTGGAACTTACTGAGTTCCTGTTCAAGGATGGTGGTGATTTCTTCGGGTCGGATTGCCATGTTCTTATGCCTGCTTCAGCAGTTCGTATTTGAGTGTGTCGCGCATTCGGCGAAGGCTCCCGCGGACGGAACCGTCGAGGACGAAGTTGCCATACGCCACGCGAATCCCTCCGAGGAGGTTGGAGTCGACGGAGAACTCCGCTTCTACCTTTTTGCCGCTTCCCTTCTCGAGTTTCGTGAGGAGTGCGGACCGTTGTTTTTCCGTCAGTTCGATCGACGAGGCGATGTGGGCGTATAGCACGGCCCCATGCTCGCGCCGAATGGCCACGAAGGCTTTGTACACGTCGGGGACGAGGTCTTCCCTCCGCTTTTGGAGCATGAGCCGGAGCGCATGCATCGTGAGGGCGGTCACGCGGTCGGAAAACACCCTTTCGAGGACGGGCAGCTTGTGCTCGCGGGCGATTCTCGGGCTGACGAGGAATTCCCCGAAGCCCGGATCGCGCTCGATGATCCCCACGACCCCAGCGAGGTCAGCTTCGACGCTCTCGACGATCCCTTGCGACTTCGCCGCGCGATAAAGGGCCTCGGCATACCGTCGAGCCACTCGGGTGTCGCCCATTTAGCCTGCCACCTCGACTTGCTCGATGAACTCGTCGATGAGCTTGCGGCTGCGCTCGTTGTCGACGGACTCCCCGACGAGCTTTTCGGTGGCTTGGAGGGTCAAGTTGACCACGTGGACTCGCAGATCGTTCAGGATGCGCTGCTTTTCCTGCTCGATGTCGGCGAGCGCCTTCGCCTTGAGCTGCTCGGCCTGTTGGACGGCCTCGGCGCGCAGTTGGTCGCGAAGCGCTTGGGCTTCCCGAATCTGAGCCTGAATTTGCTCCCGCGCGGCGGCCTCCGCTGCAGAAAGCCTCTGCTCGTATTCGCCCCGCATCTCGTCCATGCGCTGCCGCAACTCTTCGGCCTCGGTGAAGGTCTCTTCGAGTTGAGAGTTGCGTTCGTTGATGGCGTTTTTGAGCGGATCGGTGTAGAACATCCGAATCAGCGGGAAGAGCAAGATCGTGATGCCCGCCATCGCCGCGGACTTGCCGAGGTTGAGGTCGAGTCCGGGGATCGGAACCTGGAGGTCCTTGAAGACCGTCGACCCCAGCAGCACGAGGGCGACACCTACGATCAGTCCGAGCCACTTGTTGCCCGATCCGGTTGGTTCAGTTGCTTGTTCAGCCATGTTGGTTCATAGGGACGCGAAGCGGCGACGCCAGCCCACGCCCCTATCGGTTTCGAGGTCTAGCCTGTGACCTTGCCCTGCAGAATGAGGGTGATAACGAACGTCAGAAGGAACACGAGTTCCATGAACGCGAGACCGATAAGCATACCGGTCTGGATTTTTCCCGAGGCTTCGGGTTGTCGGGACATGCCGTGCATCGCGCCGTTCGTCGCGATGCCTTGTCCGACCCCTACGCCAAGCGCGGCCAGTCCGACCGCGAATCCAAGTCCTAGTCCGAGCATTTTGTTGTTTTATCCTCCGTTGATGTTCCCTAGCTTGTCTTAGGAAATCTTGTCGTTGCGCGGATGGGGCGCCGCGCCGCCCTCAAGCGTGTGCGTGGGCAGGTCCGTGATCCTCCTCGTGGTGAGTGACTAGTCCCAAGTACACGCAAAACAGCAAAGTGAAAACCAGCGCCTGAACGATGCAGGTTAGCAGTTTGATCGGGATGAGCACCGCACCGATAGGCACCGCGAACTCGATTCCCAACGCATCGAAGTGCCCCAGGTTGTTCAGGTTGAGCACGACCTCGTGACCGCCGTGAATGTTCCCATAGAGCCTCAGCGACAACGAGATCATCTTCATCGCCTCCGAGATGAGCTCGATGATGAAGATGAGGCCCGATACGGCGACGAGCGCACCGACCATTTTGGGTCCAGCGAAGTGCTTGAGGTGCCCGAACGCCCCGTTCGCCTTGATGCCCTCATGCTGAACATAAAGTACCGCGACGATCGCGAGCCCCAGGTTCAGGCTCCAGTCCGCCGTGGGGGTGTGGTCGGCGAACAAGCCGAGGATGTTCGAGACGAAGATGAAAACCCAGAAGGTCGCCATCATCGGCAGGTACTTCCTTCCGTGTGGCCCGATCACGCTGACGGCGAGGTTCTCAAGGAAATAGTAGAGGTGCTCGCCGGCGAGGGCAATGGGATTTCGGAAGACTCGCTTGGAGAGGCCCGCCTGAATCCGGGTCAGCAGAAAGGCGATCAGGGCCAGGACGATACCGACCCAAACGAAAATCTGCCAGGGGGATCCATGTCCGCCTTCAGATGCCGCCAGGAGTGTCGATTGAACCAATCCTTGTCCGCCCATGTCCATTTAGCGCGAATAAAGGTCTGAACGGGTGGCCCGCCAGACCAGCGAAGAGTATACCATCGCGACAGCGATTGTAAACGCCGTCAACGCCTCCATGCTGAGCGAATACGCCGCAAAACCTGCGATTCCGATTAGTGGGAACTTCACGAAGAACGCAGCGACGGTCGCAAGGATGCGGCGATTCGGGGGCAGGTCGGAGAACCGCACCAATTCGACGGTCCGGTACAGCACGTATGCGCCGAATGCGCCGCTCAGAAGTCCCAGCAGCAGCCCCACGCCGAACCTCCAGTCGAGGATCAGAGCGGAGATCGCGACCACGAGGCCGATGCCGAAGATTCCGAGCGCCCGTTGCTTGTTCATCAGAGGTCAGCGGGGTTTGTTTTGGGCTCGAATGAGGGTGAAGAGCGCTCCCCCAAGGCCCACGATCGCTCCGATCATCGTCCCGATCGCTTGCCCCAGCGTTGAGCCAGTATTGAGGTCGATGAGCTTACCGACGCCCCAGCCCACCCCAATGCATCCGACGAGGGTATAGGCGACGCTCAGCCCGACCCCAAGGCCCAAGTACTCGATGTTTTCTGTCTTCTTGGGAGCGCGCTTCCTTTGGTAGTCCCATTCAGGCACGTCCGGCAGCGCGGACCTTTTTCGCGATTCGGCAATCCTCTCGTCGATGCGCTGAAGCTCCTCGAGTTCGGCTTTCAACTTCTTCTCGACTTCCGCCAACGGGTCTGTGTCTTCTTGCGGTGGGCCGTTTTCGTCATCCGCCATACTGAGAACGTTACCGCAACAGGCATGGGCGACTCTGGCTTCTCGCATGGCGCGTCGGCTCTCGACCGCGAGGCACAGTATTTGAAGGGGGTGGGCCCCCGAAACGCGGCTCTGCTAGCGAAAGCGGGCATCCGCACACTCCGCGACCTGCTCTACTATCTTCCTCGAAGGTACGAGGATCGCACGAACCTTCCGTCGATCGGGAGCATCCGTCCAGGTCAGAATGTGACGGTTCGAGGCCGGCTGATTCGGGTCGAAGGTCGGCCACTTCGAAGGGGCATGGTGAGGATTTCGGCCACTCTTGTGGATTCGAGCAGTTCAGTCAACCTCGTTTGGTTCAATCAGCCCTGGATTCAGCGGAAGCTGAGTGCGATCAAGGGCGAAATCATCGCCTTTGGGACGGTCAAGGAATCCGGGTTCGCGTACGAGATTCAGAATCCGGAGTTCGAAGTCATCGACGCGGACGACGATGGCAGCGCGTTCGCTCGGATCACGCCTGTGTACCCGCTCGTGGAGGGGCTCAATCAGAGCGTCGTGCGGCGGGCCGTGAAATCTGCGCTCGCCTTCCCCATCGAACTCGATGACCCTCTTCCTGAGGCGATCCGCAAGCGCTTCAAGCTACCGGGTCTCGGTTGGAGTCTCCGGCAATCCCACGTGCCGGATTCGTTGGGTTCGTCGGAGCAAGCGCGGCGGAGGCTCGTTTTTGAGGAGTTCTTGGGCCTTCAGCTCACCCTCGCGCTCAAGCGGTCGGAAAGCCATGCGGAATCGGGGATCAGCTATCCGATCTCCGAACTGGGAACGGTCGCATCGTCTCACGAACCCCTCACGCTGTTTGATCCTCTGCCAGGTCAAGCGCCCACAGAGCCGCTTTGGACGGAGATCGGGCGGATGCTCCCGTTCGAACTGACCGGCGCGCAGCGGAGGGCCATCGAGGAGATTTTTGCGGACATGGAGTCGCCTCACCCCATGAACAGGTTGCTCCAAGGTGATGTGGGCTCAGGAAAGACCGCCGTCGGAGCCTGCGCGATGCTCGCCGCCGTGCGTTGCGGATACCAAGCTGCGATCATGGCTCCCACGGAGATTCTCGCCGAGCAGCACTTTTCGAGCCTCAGCGCGATGTTCGCTCCGCTGGGAATCGAGGTCGCGCTGCTTGTCGGCAAGCTCACCGCCGCCCCTAAGAAGCGGGCGCGGTCTCATGCGGCGTCGGGACACGCGGGAATCGTGGTGGGAACGCACGCTTTGATTCAGGAAGGGGTGGAGTTCAAGCGGTTGGGGCTGGTCGTGATCGACGAGCAACACAGGTTTGGGGTCCTGCAACGGGCTGCGCTTCGCGGAAAGGGGCTCGGCAATCCCGACGTGCTCGTTATGACCGCTACGCCGATCCCGCGAACGCTAACCATGACCCTTTATGGCGACATGGACCTGACGATCATCGACGAATTGCCCCCAGGAAGACGCCCGGTGAAGACACACCGGAAGTTCCTCGAACAGCGCGAGTCTGTGTACCAGGCCGTTCGCAAGCTGATCGAGGAGGGACGCCAGGCGTACTTCGTTTGTCCGCTCGTATCGGAGAGCGAGAAGGTCCAGGCGCACGCAGCCGAGGAGCTTCACTTCAAGCTGGCCAATGAGGTGTATCCCGACCTCAAAGTCGGACTCGTGCATGGGCAGATGAAGCCAGCCGAAAAGGACCGGGTCATGCAGGAGTTCCGAGATCGAGATCTCGACATCTTGGTAAGCACAACGGTCATCGAGGTCGGCGTGGACGTTCCGAACGCGTCGGTGATGGTGATCCAGGACGCGGATCGATTCGGCCTCAGCCAGCTTCATCAACTCCGAGGGAGGGTGGGGCGTGGGGCGGAGCAAAGCTACTGCGTGCTGCTTGCCGACCGAGGCTCGCGCGAGGCGGAGGAGAGATTGGAAATCATGGCCGGGACGACGGACGGGTTCAAGATCGCGGAGGCCGACCTCAGGATTCGGGGCCCTGGCGAGCTTCTGGGGACCCGGCAAACTGGGGCGCTGGAGGTTCAGATCGGCGACCTCGTGAGGGACCAGGGGATTATGGAGGAGGCGCGGCGCGCGGCTCAAGAGGTCATCAAGGGCGACCCGGAACTGGCTTCCCCGCAAAATCGCGGGCTTGCAGAGTTGGTTCGAAGGCGAAGAGCCGTCGAGGCAAGCTTAACCGCGCGTAGCCTCACGTAAATATCTGACCGAACTCAGACCGTTGCCTCATCTAGAAAGCTGACCAAGGACTCGAGTTCGTGGAGCTCCATTTTGACTTTGAGGAGTTCCTCTCTGAGCTTGACGGGGTTGAGTGCCAGATAGATGCTCTCCAGTTCGTCGGCCTTGTCCTTTGAGAGGATTCCGGATGCCAGGAGCCGTCGGTAGGGGGTCGCGGCCTTTTCCTTGCCTTTGAGGCTGGGCTCGAAGAAGTTGACGAGGAGCCTCAAGACGCCGTAGAGCCGGTTCAAGAGCGCGAACTGCTTGTCGGTGTCGTAGCGCCCGTAGCCGGCGTGCTTTCGGACCAGGGCGCCGTTCTTCTGCTCGATGCGGCACTGGTCGTTCTTGTGGTACGGCCGGCACCTTGTCAGGAGGATGCCCTCCGATTGGCAGAAGCGCACGAGGTGGTAGTTGAGGAACTCCGAGCCGTTGTCGAAGTCCAGCCCAAGGAGATCAAATGGCAGCCTGGCCCGAAGGCTTTTGAGCTTCATCAGGGTCTCCTCTCTGCCTTTGCTCTTAAGCGGCGCGAACTCGCTCCAGCCGGTGGACACGTCCGTGATGCCGAGCGTCCAGAAGTGCGCGTCGTCGAGCTTTCCCCCGCAGTGGCCCACGGTGTCGATCTCGCAAAAGCCGGGCCTTGCGTCGTTCCAGTCGGTGCCGGTGCGCACGGCCACTTCTCGTTTGAGCAGCGAGCCCGGCCGCGTGAGGCTCAGGGCCGGAGGGTGCGCGTTGCGGTGCCGCCTTAAGAGCCGGTCGATCGTCGAGGCGCTGATTGCCGCCAGCTTCGAGCGAGTGGGCTCGGGCAGCGAGAGTTCCCCGTGCCGCTCTAAGGCCGACAGGAACTCGTCCAGGAAAGGCGCGAGCCTTTTGGAAGCCAGAAACCCGGAGAGCTTCCAGACCTTGACGAGCGCCGCCTCCTCGCTCGGACCGTAGACCCGGGCTCTGCGTCGCCTTTGCCTTGGCGGGGCCACGTCGAGCGCTTTGAGCGCGTGCATCGCGTACTTGCGAGCCCAACCCGTCGTCTGGCACAGCGAATCCAGGATCCGCCCCTTCTCAGACCGACCTGAACCTTCATAGTCCTTCCGAAAACGCGCGACCAACTCGCGCTTTGCCTTCATGCTCACCATCTGCCTCCTAGGGTTGTCCCTGGGTCAGCTTTTTAGGTGAGGCATCGACTTGCGTAGGGTCAGCTTTCTAGTGAGGCAGAGCGAACCGTTTCGTAACGACGGGTACTTATGCAACAATCCGTTTCGAGTTTGGGTTTGCACTTGCCATGGACTTGGAGATCGGTGTCGGCGAAATCAGTTCGCTCGAACTAAAGGATGAATTGGAAAGCCCTAACCCGCCCGTGCTCGTCGATGTACGGGAGGAGTCAGAACTTGGCATCAGTCGCATCGACCCTCACGTTCACATCCCTCTCGGCTCGCTGCCCCTTCGACTGAAGGACTTGGACTTCGAAGCGAACATCGTCGTGATGTGCCGGTCGGGCAATCGGAGCCTTACCGCTGCGAACTACTTGGTTCGGCGCGGCTTCAAGCGAGTTCGCAATCTGTCCGACGGCATCAACGGCTGGGCGACCCATGTCGACCCGCGGATGCAAAAGTATTGATCGTCCCTACCCCAGCTGTTGCTCGATGACCTTGAGGACCTCGGGGGCATCGGGCTTCGTTCGAGAAGGGAATCGCCAAGCTTTGGTTCCGTCTCGCGAGACGATGAACTTGGCGAAGTTCCATTCAATGTCCTTTCGGTCCGTTTTTCCGATCAGCCACTGGTAGAGCGGGTGGATTCCTTCGCCCTTGACCACGATCTTAGAGAACATCGGGAACGACACGCCGTATTTCTGGGTACAGAACTCCTTGATCTCTTCGTTGCTCCCCGGCTCTTGGTTGTTGAATTGGTTGGCCGGAAAGCCTAGCACGATCAGCCCACGGTCCTTGAACTTCTCATGAATCGCCTGCAGGGATTCGTATTGGGGAGTCAGTCCGCAATACGACGCCACGTTCACGACCATCAGGACCTTGCCTTTGTACGTCAGCAACGGCAGGGACTGCTCTTCGATCGTGTTCATCGTGAACTGGTAGATGGGCTTGTCGAGATCGACCTCGCCCGCGGACGAACTAAGGCCGGCCAGTAGCGACGCGGCAAAAAACAAGCAGCTCATGCTCATCAGGAATGGAACCTCCAACGAAGGCTACGGAAGTTGGGCCAAGCGAATCAGCAAGTGGGCGTAGATTCGGCTCATGCGAAAGAGGTGTTCAACCTTGAGGCGTTCGTCCGTTTCGTGGGCGTTACCGTCGCCCTTCCAGCCCGTTCCAATGCTCACGGTGTTTGGGACCATCCTCGCGTACGTTCCTCCGCCCATCACCTTGGGAATCGCCGGTTCGCCCGTCTCTTCGGCGTACACGCTGCAAATCGTCGCCACAAGTGGGTGATCGAGCGGGAAATGCAGCGGCGGCGCGTCGTCGAAATCGGCCACTCGAAAGCCGGGCAGGCACTCGGAAAGACGCTTTTCGCACCGCTCCCGCACCTCCTCGCCTTGCCACTCTACCGGGTATCTCACATTGAATAGCAGCACGAGCTTGCCGAGGTGAGATCTGACGATGCCGAGGTTGGAGGTCAGGTCCTCAGAAACCTCGTCGCGGCCATGAATCCCCAAACCGACCCCGGAGATGTGGCACAGATCGAGAAGCGATTCGAGACTGGCGCGCTCTTCTACGGGAGCGATTTCGACGAGAGCCCGAAGCAGTCGCGTCGCCGCGGAATCGCCCCGATGAGGAGCAGCCCCGTGCGCGGCCTTGCCCTTCGCCAACAGGTGCAAGTCATCTCCGTTCCAATGCCAGCGCAGGTTAGCATCCCAGTAGTCGCCCAGGGCAGATTCGACGCTGGCCCGGTGCGCGCTATCGACCCCGACCACAGCCTCGCAGCGATCGATCACGATATTGGGCCGCTGTCCTCCTGACATCGATTTCAGTTCGATGGACCCCTGAGGCAAGGGGCCCTCGACGGTGAGGTTGGCGATCCCCTTTTCGGCGTGATAGAGCGGCCAGCCTGAGTCTGGTGCGAGCCCGAAATCGGGAGGCGCCTGACTGAGGTTGTAGTGAGCAAGGCATCGCATTCCCGACTCTTCGTTGCAGCCGAACACCATCCGAAATCGCGCCTTGAGTTCGGGGCACGCAACTTGAACCGCCCGCATGGCATACAGCATCGCCATCGTCGGACCCTTGTCGTCGGTCGATCCCCTCGCATAGAGGTAGCCGTCATCGACCGTCGCTCCGAACGGTTCGTACTTCCAGCCGGGGCCGGTCGGCACTACGTCGAGGTGTCCGAATGCGGCAATGGATCTGTCTCCCTCTCCGAATTCGCCATAACCCGCAAAGCCTTCAAGGTCCTCGGTCTTCATCTCCCAATTGCGGCAGAGTTCGAGGGCAAGGTCGAGGGCGTCTCGGACCGGGCCTCCAAACGGCGCTCCAGGTTGGGGCTCCCCTTCGATCGAGGGGATGCGGAGCATCCGTTGGGTATCGGCCAGCAGCCCTGCTTCGTTTTCGCGCAGCCACTTCTGCGCTCGTTCCACTTCCGGCGACAGCATCCGTCGAGGTTACCTACCTCGCTTCCCCCTGAGCAGGGGTTCCATGAGGTATCCCTTGCCCATGCTTCAAGAACGAGCTGCCCGGCTTTTCGCCGAGCGCTTCGGACGCGCGCCGGAAGGCGTGGCCTATGCGCCGGGAAGGGTCAACCTGATCGGGGAACACACGGACTACAACGAGGGGTTCGTGCTCCCGACCGCGATCGACCGGGGGATTGCGGTGGCGTTCTGTCGCAGCGAGGGGCCGAGCGTCTTCGTTTCGAGCCGATATGGAGAGGCGGAACCGTTCTTTGCCCGAAAGCCAGAGCACGGCATCGCGCGGGATTGGGCCCGATACGCGGCAGGCATGGCGTGGGCGCTCCAACAGGAGTTTGAGGCCCCGATTGCGGACGTATGGGCACTCACCGACGCGGACCTTCCGGCAGGATCGGGACTCAGCAGCAGCGCTGCCTTGGAGGTGGCGGTAGGGCTGGCGCTTTGCCGGGCGTCGGAACTGGAGATCGCGCCGAAGAAGCTCGCTTTGCTGGCTCAACGAGCCGAATCCGAGTATGTGGGCGTCCGATGCGGCGTGATGGATATGTTCGCGATCGCCCTTTCGCAGAAGGGGAGCGCGCTGTTTCTGGACACGAGGAGCTTGGAGTTCGAGCACTTACCGTTGCCGCAAGGAGTCTCGATTGCGATTCTCGACACGGGTGTGCGGCGGGAGCTCGCGGGGTCTGCCTACAATCAGCGGCGCGAAGAGTGCTCGCAGGCCGCGGTGGCGCTGGGCGTGGCATCGCTCCGGGACTCGGACGAGGGGATGCTTGGCGCAAGCCCACTCCTGAGCGACCTCTTACTCCGGCGAGCGCGTCACGTGATCCGTGAGAACCGTAGGTGCAAGGACTTCGCGGCGGCGCTCCGGGCCCACTCGACAGAGCCTTTGGGGCGTTTGCTCAGGGAGAGCCACGCGAGCCTGAGGGACGATTTTGAGGTAAGCTCGCCTGAGCTGGATGCGATGGTTGAGTGCGCCGTAGGGGCCAGTGGGTGTCTCGGCGCGCGGATGACAGGCGCAGGCTTCGGTGGGTCGTGCCTTGCGCTCGTGGAGAGCGAGCGGGCGGGTGGATTCTTCGAAGAAGTACGCGCCGCATATTTCCAACGGACTGGAATCGAAGGGGAGATATGGGTGTGTCAAAGCGGGACCTCCGCAACCGTAACTTGATGGCTCGGCCGCACCGAATGGGCCCGGGCCAAGTTCGCCGGGAACTTCGGCAGGGTTTTGCTCTTCCATCTGTTGGGAACCATCTTTCGGCAACAGGTCTGCCACCGACGCCGGAGATCGGACCGTTGAGTACATTGGAGCCGAGCGTGGAGTTGACCCGTACCGTTGCCGAAGTCCGCACGATTGCCGGGGTTAGACGATTTTTCCGGAGTTTTGCCGAATCCATCTCAAATCACGCCTCCTTCTATGGAAAGAAGGGTGTAGGCGGTCAGTTGAAGATTAGTGAGGGGTGGGTTAATGGCAATGCCTAGCGCATCGAGATCGGACAACGGCAAACGAGGAGTACGCTTGACCAAGCGGGAGATCGAGGTTTTGAGCCTGATCGCCCAGGGTCACAGCAGCAAGGAAGCGGCTGACGTGCTTTTCGTTTCCAAGCGGACCGTCGATTTTCATCTTGCGAATATCTACGATAAGCTGCAAGTGAACAATCGCGTCCAAGCGTTCAGGGCGGCCACGCGACTCGGCTTGATTCCTTTCGAGCCGGTGTTTGGCGTGGGACCCCGCGACTGAACCACCGACACAATCGAATACTGGCAAGACGGCGCTCCGAGGTAACTCGGGCGCTTGTCTTTTTTGGGATGGGGGCGAGTCCATAATCTACGCATGTCGCAGGAGTCGCTCGGATACGTTTGCGCGGACGACGTGCGTGCCGCAAGGGTCGAGGGATCGACGACGCTGAGGGTCGAAGTGCGGGATCAGCTCTGCGTCCTTTCGGCGTCCATCAAGCGGGCGTTTCCGGGGTCGAACCCGAACGAATACTTCTCCGTGGTCGATGGGTCGGGCAAAGAGGTGTTCTTGTTGCACCGCTTGGAGGGGTTGGATAGTGCCAGTCGGGAGCTATTCGTCGAATCGCTCGACCGAAGATACTTCACACCCAAGATTCTGCGAATCGCCTCATTGAAGCAAGATGGGGGGATGTGGCTGTTCGAGGTTGAGACCCAGCGGGGCCCGACGCACTTCTATGTTCGGAACTGGCGCGAGAGCGCCCATGAGATCGCCCACGACAAGCTCTTGATCCTCAGCATCGATGGGCAGCGCTACGTGATTCCAAAGGTGAGCGAAATCGATGCGCGAAGCCAAGCCTACTTGGACGAGGTTTATTAGGCGATTCCTCGACACCGCTTATGCGCCGAGATGCGGCCTTTGCGCGGTGCTCGGCGAGGGCGGGATTTGCTCGGTGTGCTTTTCCGACTTCGAGCCGTTTCCTGCTGGGGATGAAGAAGAGGGCCGGGGAGAGATGTCTCCCCATGTCCGGTCCACCGCGATCGCGTTCCGGTACGAGGGCCGCGCGTCGCAAGCCGTCCAGCGGCTCAAGTACAGCCGAGTCACGAGCCTTGCTGAGGAGATGGCGCGACTGCTCGCGGAGGCGTTCGACACCAGCGGCATTCCCCAACCCGACGCCTTTGTGCCCGTGCCGATTCACTGGACTCGGTGGTGCGCGAGGGGGTTCAACCAGTCCGAACTCCTCTGCACGCAACTAAATTGTGCGAAAGTGCGATCCGATCTGCTCCGGAGGGTCCGCGCGACGAGGTCACAGGCGGGACTTACCCTCGAAGAGCGGCGTACCAACCTTCGGGGAGCGTTTCGGGCTTCGGCCGAAGTTAAGGGCGCATCGCTGGTCCTCGTCGACGACGTTCGCACTTCGGGCGCAACGGCGATCGAGTGCGCGAGGACGCTTCTGGAGGCGGGCGCGATCGACGTGTCCCTGCTTGCGTTTTCGGGCGCTTAGCTCATTCGGGCTTCAGCAACCCGTACTTGCCGTCCTTCCTGCGGTAAAGAACCTCGATCTGGTTTGAGTCCTCGTTGCGGAAAACGAAGAAGCTATGGTCGATCATTTCGAGTTGCAGCGCGGCCTCTTCGATCGAAATCGGCTTCGTCAGAAAGGCCTTTCGTTCGGCGATGGTGGGCGCGTGGTCGTGGGCTTCGTCCTCGTGAACCTCTTCGAACGCCGGTGGGATGACCTGGCCGCGCTTTCGATGCCGGTCGATCAGCCTCTTTTTGAACTGACGAAGCTTCCGCTCGATTCTTTCGGCGGCCTTATCGATGGCAGCCCGAACGTTGGCGTCGCGTTCTTCGCTACGGAAGAAGATTCCGTCGGCGTGGACGGTAAGTTCGATTCGGTGCTGAGGGAGGCTGCCTTTGCCCTCCTCCCGATGAACGAGTTCGACCTTGGAGGCCGAGTGAAAATACCGACCCAGCTTGGCGAGCTTCTTGGCTGCGTACTCGCGATCCTTTTCAGAAACATTGCCGTCTGCGTTTCGAACCAACACTTCCAACATGGGGTTACTCCTTATGCGTCCTGACCAGTGTTGCGACTGCATGGGCCGCGATGCCCTCGCGCCTGCCCAAAGCTCCGAGACCTTCCGCCGTGGTCGCTTTCACGCTCAACCGGCCAGCTTCGATCCCGAGCGCGGTTGCGAGATTCTCTCGCATCTCATTTCTACGCTCTCCCAGGCGAGGAGATTCTGCGATCACCGTCGCATCGATGTTCGAGATTGCCCACCCCAAGTCCTTCACCGTTCGCGATGCGAAGGCGAGGAAGTCTCGGGACGGGGCGTTTCTCCATTCAGGGTCGGAGTTGGGAAAGTGCGTCCCGATATCTCCGCACCCGACCGCTCCGAGGAGGGCGTCGACGATTGCATGCGCGAGCACGTCTGCGTCGGAATGGCCTTCAAGCCCACGCTCCCCTTCAAAGCGGGAGCACCCGAGCCACAGCGGGCGGCTGGGGTCGGGGGCAAAGGCGTGGATGTCGTATCCGAATCCCGTTCGGGTCTCGGAACGCTCGGCGAGCCTCTGGGCCAGCGAGAGGTCCTCGGGGCGAGTGACTTTCAGATTCACGGCTTCGCCTTGCACTACTTGAGGTTCTACCCCGGCGGCCAGGAGCAGCGCCACCTCGTCTTGCGCGTCGGCCACGGAACCGTCGAAGGCGCGCTTCATCCATTCGCGGGTCGCACCTTGGGGGGTCTGCATGAGCCTAAGGCCGTTGCGATCAAGCAGGCGCAACCCTCCCGACTCTTCCCGAACGGCGTCCGAGGGCGTCACGCCCGGCGCGGCAGCCCCCGAGAGACCTATCCCTTCGATCACCCGCGAAATCAAGCCGTGGGATACGAACGGACGGGCGGCGTCGTGAATGAGGAGTACGTCGGCGTCGGCGCTGAGAGACTCGAAGGCGATGCGGGAGCTTTCGGCGCGCGTCTCCCCGCCGGCCACGACGAAAGCCGCCTCCTGGGCAAGGGCCGCGATCGCGGCGAGGTTGGTTGCGGACGCCACGATGCCAACCTCAGCGACCTCGGGGTGCGAAAGAAACGTGTCGAACGACCAACGCCAAAGGGGCTTGCCCCCAAGGGTCGTGAGCACCTTATCCCCGCCGAACCGGCTTCCGGAACCGGCGGCTAAGAGGGCGCATGCGACTTTCATGGCGGTTCGTCGGCGGGTTTACCCCGGAACCGACCGGAAAGTCAGAACCCCTTGCCGTAGGATTGCGTCCGCTTGCGGATGTCTCCGCGTTTGCGAGCGAGTTCGGGGTCGTCGTTCTTCCGGTTGTCGGGCTCACCGTCATGCGCGGACTGGAAGTCGATCTCGGCAAAGATCATCTTGCCGCGCTCGGTCTGGATGACTTGAGTTACGGTAACGTCCACGTCGGTACCGAGGAACTCCTTGCCCCCATCGACGACGACCATCGTCCCGTCTTCGAGGTAGCCGATCCCTTGACCCGGCTGGTTTCCTTCGCGGACGATGTGGAGGTAAAGACCTTCCTTGGGCATCACGTTGGCGCGCATCGCCATCGCGAGGTCGTTGATGCTCAGGACTCGTACCGCCTGAATGCTCGCGACGCGGTTGAGGTTGAAATCGTTCGTGATGATGTCTGCGCCGAGCGCCTTGGCGAGTCGCACCAACCTCGAATCGACCCCGTCGTTGAGATCAGGCGCGAGCCGGTCGTGGATTCGGACTTCGAGCGGGAAGTCCGCTTCGAGATGCCGGAGAATATCGAGCCCCCGCCGACCTCGCTGGCGTCGGAGAGGATCGTGGCTGTCGGCGATGTACTGCAGTTCATCGAGTACGAATCCGGGGACGTACAACTGCCCTTCGAGGAACCCTGTACGGGCGAGGTCGTAAATCCGGCCGTCGATGAGGACGTTCGTATCGAGGATGCGAAGACCCCTTCGACCGCGGCGGGTGCT
This sequence comes from Candidatus Nitrosymbiomonas proteolyticus, assembly GCA_017347465.1. Lineage (GTDB taxonomy): Bacteria > Armatimonadota > Fimbriimonadia > Fimbriimonadales > Fimbriimonadaceae > Nitrosymbiomonas > Nitrosymbiomonas proteolyticus. Next base: position 2,628,982 of record AP021858.1, read on the forward strand.
GCCCTTATACCAGGGGAGGATTTCGGCCATGGAGTTCAGGGCATAAACCGAGAGCGCGGAGAACCCAAGCGTGAGGCCGATCACGGCGAGCGGGATGTAGATTCCGAGGTTGAGCGAATTGAGGAGCAGCAGGAACGGCATCGAGGTGATGATCCCTGCAAAAGTCCCAAGGAACAGGGTGACTCGTTCGCCGGTGTCCATCGTGACCCACCACTCGGCCACTTTGTCGCCGACCAGTACGAACGTCCGCGCCAGTCCCGCTCCCGCGACAAGCCCAAGCACGCCGAAGGCAAGTTGGGTGATCGGTGAGTTCGCCCCTGAATAGCCGAGGTTGTCCTGCTCGCCTGGATTGATGAGCATCGCGACCCAGCGGTAGATGGCATCGAGCGCCATCGGGGACGCAACCGCAAAGGCGACGCCTCCCGCGACCGTCAGGATCACGATGAATACTTTCTGTCTGCGTGACAACCGCTTGATTCCTTAGTTGTAAATCTTCCTTACATTGTAGGCCGCTTTTTCAAAGACTCAAGGACTTCAATTTTCGCACCGTCCAAAAACGTGAACAAGTAGGCATCTTCGACAGAGCCCTGGCTCAACTTGATATGTCCCGGCGAGACTAGGAGTGTGGGCCTCGTGGCATCGACTCCGAACCACCGCTTGCCGTCGAAGACCTCGCACCATGCGTGGTAATAGAATGCACCGTCTTGGTACACGAGCCCGCTGACCAACCGTGTCGGAATCCCGGTTGCCCGCAGGAGCGCGGCTGTGAGGATGGCGTAGTCGCGGCAGACTCCCTCCTTCGTCGCAAGGACTTCCCTTGCGTCTCGCAAAACCCCGATCCCGGCGTTGGGGCTCATTTCCCGGTTGACCCACCTGACCACGGTCAGGGTCGCAGAAGAAAGACGCGAATCTTGGCCGATGATGCCGCTCGCCAACTTGCCTATGTTGGGGTCGTCCGAAGGGATCAGCATCGAGGGCCGCACCCACTTCTGGGCAAACTGCGCAGCGGACGAAATCGTGGCTTCGCTTTCGAGCGGGAACGGCCACGGATGCGTTTCGACGGTCCACGACGAGTCCTCTTCCTTGAGGCTCTGGTGGTCGTCTCCCGGCGCCCGTGAGAGATCGACGCCGGAGATTCTCAGACGCAATCGCCGCAACTCGGACGGGTTGGGTATGGGCTTGTCAGGGACGATGCGGCTGAGGCTCGCGAGGTCGCGGAACTCGCCCCCTTCGCTTGCGGCGAGGGCCTCCTCTCGGGTCGCGGGGATCATCAACATCCCCATCGGGCCTTCGATCTTGATGAGGTCGCCCTTCGCGCTGAGATAAACCTTCGAGACCGCGCGAGGTTCGCTGACTTCAATGAGGGTCGCTTGAACCTCTACGCCGTTCACCTGAGCCTGCACCGGCCCGACTAGCTTGGCGGTGGTCTTGACGAGGGTCACGGTCATGGGGTCGAAAACGTAGTAGGACTGGGACGATCCCTGGCTGAGGCCGGAGGTCAGGAGGGCTTGAACTGCGTCGTCGGTGACGGGAGCGTCTTCCGGGAGGTCGAGGGTCTTGGTGGTGAGATTGCCCGAATTGTCCACGGCAACGCGGATTTCTTTGCCGAGGAAGGTGGCTTCTATTTTCTGGGATCGGCCGCCGCTCTCCACTTGAAAGCGCATCGACCGCGTTGCGCCTTTGGCGTCGTTCCAGGTGGAGCCTTCGATCTGAAGTCCTAGGGCCGCGCCGAGCATTTTCGCGTCGAATCGGGTCGTCGAGTCGGTACGGCGAAACACCTCGCCCCCCACGTTCTCTTCGTGAACCGCCGTCCGGACATACCCGACCTTCATACCCTGGAGGTGGATCGTCAGGAAGGTCTCGTCTGCCCACGTTAGGGAGACCAGAGCCAGGAGAAAGAGGACCCAACGAAGCTTCATTCCGTTCATTGTGATGGCGAACCGTACCCTAGAGACGAACAATGAGGCCCAGGTTCTTCGTTCCCTGCCGCAAAGGGAGTCCCAATGACCCGGCAAAAAACGCGCTCTGGAGGAAACCCTTTGAGGGTTTGGGGCGTCCAAACGGCTCGGAACCGGTTGACCGGGCATTGACACAGCGGACCTATGGACCGGTAGCATCGCAAGCGCTCGGCTGACCGGGTCCGCCTAGAGAAAACGGGCGATCAACCGATTTGCTGGATGAAGCCAAGTCCCCAACCTTCAAAAACCTGAACCATGCCGAAAAAGCTTGTCATTGTCGAATCCCCTGCAAAGGCGATCACCCTTCGGCGGATCCTGGGCGCGGAGTATCGCGTCGAGGCGAGCGTCGGGCATATCCGCGACCTGCCTGAGAACCGTAAAGGGCTTCCCAAGGACCTGCAAAGCAAGTGGTGGGCCGACTATGCGGTGGACGTGGACAACGGTTTTGAACCTTACTACCAGGTTTCGAGCGGCAAGGAAAAGGCCGTCCGCACGCTCAAAGAAGCTTTGAAGGATGCCCACGAGTTGATCCTCGCCACGGACGAGGACCGGGAGGGCGAGAGCATTTCTTGGCACCTCCTGGAGGTTCTAAAACCTCGGAAGGGAGTTCCGGTCATGCGAATCGCCTTTCACGAAATCACGAAGGATGCGATCTTGCAGGCGCTTCGGACCCCCCGCCCGATCGACGAGCAACTCGTCAAGGCTCAGGAGACGCGGAGGATTCTCGACCGGCTGTACGGATACACGCTTTCGCCCGTTCTGTGGCGCAAAGTGGCGCGCGACCTCAGCGCGGGGCGGGTCCAAACCCCTGCGGTGAAGCTCGTCGTGGATCGTGAAAAGCAGCGACGGGCGTTTCAGACAGGGGAGTATTGGGACCTGCGGGCGCGGTTGGAGTCCCAAGGAATCAAGTTCGAAGCCGACCTTCGCTTCGTCGACGGTTCCCCGGTGGTTTCGGGCACGGACTTCGACGACTCCACAGGGACCGTTCGAACGGAGGGCGCCGTGCTCCTGGACGAGCGCAGGTGCGAAGAGCTTCGCGCGGCGGCGGACCGAGCCGATGGGTGGAAGGTCGCGCGAGTCGAAACGAAGAACGTCAAGGACCGCGCCCCTGCGCCGTTTCGAACCACAACGCTCCAGCAGGAGGCCAACCGGAAGTTCGGATGGACGGCGGACCGAACGATGAGGGTCGCCCAAGACCTATATGAGGGCGTCGATATCGGCGGGGGCGAGCGGGTCGGTCTGATCACCTACATGCGAACCGACAGCCTGAACCTCGCGAAGGAGGCCGTCGAGTCGATTCGGAAGGAGATATCTAGGAAGTTCGGAGACGATTACCTTCCTGCCAAACCGAATCGCTATTCCTCGAAGGTCGCAAACGCGCAGGAAGCGCACGAAGCGATTCGCCCGTCGTCCATCGAGCGAAGCCCGGAGAGCTTGAAAGCGGCCCTTCAGGGACTCAGTAAGCAGCACTACGACCTTTATGAATTGATTTATCGCCGCACTCTCGCTTGTCAAATGCTCCCCGCCGACGCGGCCCGAACGACCGTCGAGATCGAGGTCGCCACCGACGCCGGAGAGCTTCGCTTCGCCGCTTCGGGAAAGAGGATTCTGTTCCCTGGGTTCCTCTTGGCTTATGTGGAGGGTTCGGATTCGCCGCAGGAGGAGTTAGAGAAGAAGGAGTCTCCGCTTCCGGAGCTTGCCGCAGGCGACTTGGTGGCAAAACTCGGTGTCGAGTCGAAGCGCCACGAAACGCAGCCGCCTCCTCGGTACACCGACGCGACGCTCATCAAGGCGCTGGAGGACCTTGGGATCGGCCGCCCGAGCACCTACGCGACGATCCTTTCGGTGATCGTTGACCGGGGTTATGTTCGCAATCGAGGCCGCACGCTGATTCCTACCTGGCTCGCGTTCCTGACAATGGAGGTTCTCGAAGGGAGCTTCCAGGAGTTCGTCGATCTGAAGTTCACCGCTAAGATGGATGAGGCGCTTGACGAGGTAGCGAACGGGAAGCAGGACCCCAAGAAGTACCTGGAGACGTTCTTCTTGCGGGGCAACGGCGCTCCGGGCTTGCGGCCTGCGGTGGAATCGCGTAAGGACGACATCCCCTTCCCCGTGATGGAGCTCGGAACGGACCCCGAATCAGGCGAGAGAGTCATCGTTCGGCTCGGTAAGGACGGCCACGCGTTCTTGCAGAAGGGCCCCGTCGAAACCAAGCAGTTTGCGAACGTCCCCGACGACTTGGAGCCCGACCAGTTGACCCTATCTAAGGCGTTGGAGCTATTGAGCCAGGGCAGGCAGCAGGAGGCCGAAGGCCTTGGGGTTCATCCCGAATCCGGGCGACGGCTTCTGCTCCGCAAGAAGAACGGTTACTACCTTGAAGTCGAGCGTACGGACGACGAGATCGAAGGCAAGGTGAAGCCTCAGTGGATCAGCCTTCCGAGCGAAGTCGATCCTCGCGAGCTTTCCCAGGATGACCTCGACTATCTTTGCGGGCTGCCTTCGACTCTCGGCCAGCATCCCGCGACCCACGAGCCCATCACGTTTCGCATCGGCCGGTATGGGCCCTATGTGCAAAGCGGGCAGGAAATGAGGAGCGTGGAGGATTGGCGCGCCGGCAAATCGATGAGCGTGGAGGAGGCTGTGGAGCTTCTTTCGAAGCCCAAGCAAGGGCGGAAGTCAGGCGGAAACAGCCGCGCTCCAATCCAGGAGTTTCCGCCGAGCGCGTCGGGGGCGTCGCCGATTCGGGTGATGAGCGGGTTTTACGGCCCTTATGTAACCGACGGGAAGGTCAACGCGACCGTTCCCAAGGGTACCGACCCTTCTAAGCTGACTTTGGAGGAAGCACTCGAACTCCTCCGCAAGAAGGCGGCTCAAGGTCCCTCAAGGCGCGGAAAGGGGCGGCAGACTAAGCGGGGCAAGGCGAAGCCCGCAACGCGGCGCTCGAAAAAGGGATAGGGAGGCCTACCGGTCCGTGCGGTACTTTTCGATGATCTCGACGGCCGTGGCGACGTCCTCCCAGCCGAGGACTTCCACCGACTTCTCTTCGAGGGTCTTGTAGACCTCAAAGAAGTGGACGAGTTCTTTTCGGGTGTGCTCTTGGAGGTCGTTCAGCGACTTCCTCATTGCGTACCTGGGGTCCTTGGTCGCGACGCAGATGATCTTCTCATCCGAGCCCTTTTCGTCTCTCATTTTCAGAACGCCAATGGCTTTCGCTTCGACTACGCACCCTGGAAACGTCGGGTGAGATACGAGTACGAGCACGTCGATGGGGTCGCCGTCGACGTAGTGGGTCTGGGGAATGAAGCCGTAGTCGAACGGATAGAAGAGCGGGGAAAACAGGACGCGATCGAGTCGGAACGTCCCCAACTCCGTGTCGAATTCGTACTTGTTGGTGCTTCCTTTCGGTATTTCGATGATCGTATTGAAGACGCCCGGGGCGTTCGGGCCGATGGGAACGTTCAGGAGGGACATGATCGGATGGTACCGAACCCCGGCGGTGGGTTTGCACTCGCGGGAGATTCATTGTAGACTTGGTCGGAAACCATCGTGGAGGATTGGACTATTGAACTCAAGAATGAAGACTCTCGTCGGAGCTGGGCTGCTTTGCGCCGCGCTCCCCGCCTTGGCCTCTGACCCCAAACCTGTCGCGCCTTTGAACCTTGATCTACCTATTCCCCAGGTCAACATCGAGGTGAAGTTGTACGCTCCAACGAGCAACGACCTCAAGGACATCGGCATCGACTGGGGATTCGGGCTAGGGGTATCGGCTCGAACTGGCATACCAGGCGCAGGCGGCACTCAGGCCCTATATGGCTTGGAATGGACGCAAAGCCTGGGGGGCGGAGATCGCTTCCAGACTTACGGCGGAGGAGTGGGATTGGCGATCGACCTGATTAACCGCCGGTCGGTGACCACAACGGTCGTCACTCCGCCCAAACTGATCTTGATGGGCGGACTTTACGAGTCTCGGCTTTCCGGAGGAGGCAACGTATGGAAGAAGTCGGGATTCGGGTTCGATGCGGGGCTCGAGTTCTCGGTTCCGGGTTTCTCGAGCGTGCCAGTGATTCAGGCACTCTTTAGCAAGCGACCTTCCGCCGGTGGCATCAAGCACGAGAGAGTCTTGATCGTCATGGTGATTCCGACGATCATCCGTTAGCCTAACTCAGCCTTGCTTGCCGATCAATAGGCTGGCCACATAAATCACGGCGCAGATCACCGCAAGAGCCAGGAACTGCCGGGTGGCGGTCATGGCGACCTCGACGGTCTGCGCCTTTTTACCTTCGACTTTGTTGAGGACCTTGATGAGTTCCGAGACCCTCTGGCTTTCGGGATATTGCAGGGCTTCAGGACACAATTCGAACGCCTTCCGCAACTGCTGGTCCGTGGGGTTGCCCTGTACGGCGATCTTGAGTTTGCGGAACTCTTCGCGGTTGTTGAAGAGGCTCCGGGACAAGAGGAACGTCGCAAAGGAAGCGACGACGCCCACAATTCCGAGGATCAACGCGATCGGTCCGGCAACCTGAAGAATCGATTTCAGAGTCTCCATCGTTGGAAGGACGAAACTGCGACCCCTTTCGTGCGAAGGATCGAAGGGAGTTGGGGCCGCTCAAACCAAGGGGGCGACGCAGACGGGATCGTCGAACCTGGGGTTGCTCATGAGCCGAGTCACGGGGACCATCTCCATTGGATCAGCCGGGTACGGCGCAAGGAGGGGCAGAAGCGGGCCGGGTGATTGCGCCTCGTCGTCGAGCCAAAGCCCGTAGTCTTCCCGCGCGAGGATGGCGGGCATTCGGTTGTGGACCTTACCGAGCAGTTCGTTGGGTTCGGTGGTGATGATCGCGCACGTTTCGAGGGGACCCGCTTCGGGAGTTTCCCACACTTCGAACAGGCCCGCAAACGCAAACGGCTCTCCCGAGCGCAACCTTATGTGAAAGGGCTGCTTGTAGGGCTTAGCGCTTGGGAGGGACCGTCCGGCCAAACCCAGATTCGGGTCCGGTTGGGCGGGATCGACCTCAGTCCATTCGAAAAACCCGTCCGCGGGCAAAAGACACCTCCGTCGCTTGAACGCGCTCCGAAACGAGGGCTTTTCGGCCAAAGTTTCGGCGCGGGCGTTGATGAGCTTCTGTCCGATCGACATGTCCTTCGCCCACGAGGGAATCAGGCCCCAACGGAACATCCTTAGCTCCCTTCGCCCACCGCGCTCGACGACTCCGGGCACCGCCTGGGTGGGGGCGATGTTGTACCGAGGAGCGAGGTCCGGGACCTCATCGAGATCGAACAGCTCTGCGAGAACGGTCGCCGAGGTTTTGAGCGTGTATCTCGCGCACATCAGCTAAGGCACTTGGGGTTCTTGCGGCCAAGCTGGGTCGGCCATCGAACCCAGGAACAAGACGATCCCCGTTCTTCGATCTTGGATGGCGAAGTAGAAGGGACGGTCGGCGACGAACTGAAACTCTTTCATCGGAGGCGGGGCGGCCGTCGCTCCCACCGCTAAGCCCGTCACCGCCGCGGCTTCCGCTCCTTGCTCGTCGATCTGCACAACGGTCTTGTGGATCACGGACTGGAGGAACAGGTCCTTCTGGGACCGCATTGCAGAGAAGTCGGCCTTTTCTGGGTCGAATGCCAGGGCCATTCCCATCGACTTCAGAGTCTCCGTAAGGTCCGTTTCGTATTCGAGCTTGAACTTGGGCAGAACTACGGTCCCCGTCGTTTGGAGCATCTTGGCGGTCCAATCGGCCCACTTCTTCGCCGTAAGTTTCTTTTCGAACTCGGCTCGCGAGGTGTTTTCGTCCGGAAGCAGGAAGATCATCCCCAGGCGGCCCTGTCCGAACGGAAGCATTACGATCCTCATTCCCTCGCCGGCATAGAAATCGTAGTCTCCGCGGCGGGTCATGAAGGGGTGGGACTTGGTTTTGGCGTCGGACAAGTGGAAGTCGCGGTTCTCCGTCAAGTCCTTCTTGAAAGGGTCCATCCAGTCGCCTTTGAAGTAGACAGCACTGATCAGAAACATCACCGTGTCAGCGTCGATCCTGTCGATGATCGTGGGAATGCGCTCGTGGGTGGCCAGATGGACCCAATCGTTGATGGTCTTGACGCTCTCAGGAGCGCTCAAGTCGAGCGATTGCGCCGTCGCGCCGTAAAAGTCCTTGAGTCGGCCAAGGAACGCAGACTCGAAGTCGACGCCTTGGTACGCCCAAACCGAGTTCGCGATCTCGAGGAGAACTCCGGCGTCCCCACCGGCCAAGCTGGTCGAGATGTCTTTGTTGGCGGGGTTGAGGTCTTGCGGGGCGACGCCCTCGATCCCCAAGCTCTTGGCCATGGCTTTTTGCGTCTCGCCGCCGGCGCCGTTGTAGGCCATCCCCATCGCCAGGTAAAGGCTCGCCGGCGAAACCGTCACGTTATTCGCGGGTTCGGACTTCAGGACCCTGCCGAAGAGGGCAAAGCCGAAGTCGTTGAGGGCCGTCCGCACTTTGGCGGGCGTTCCTTCGGAGAGTGCTTTCGTGGCGCGTTCCACAGCGGCGGGGTCCTTACGAAGTCGGGAAATTCCCGAACCGGAAGGATCGACGGTTCCCGAACCTCCGCAGCCGATCAGAAGGAATCCACAGGCGATCAATAACAAGGTCGGACATCTCATTTTCGTCCCCTCAACTCGGGCTATTCCCACTCCACTCAACGCGTAGCGTACTCGATTCGTTCGACGGGTAACCTTGGCGAGCGTTCCAAAGCCGCCTGCGAAAACCCGCCCATGACGCCAGCCACACCGCTCACCTTGCGATTTGATCAACTCCGCGGGAGAAACGAGGCGGCGTTGATTCTCTACGTCACGGCCGGGGACCCCGAGATCTCGCAGTTACCCGATGTGATCGACGCGCTGTGCGAAGGGGGCGCGGACGTGATCGAGGTCGGGATTCCGTTCAGTGATCCGATCGCGGATGGGCCGACGATTCAGGCCAGTACGTTTCGAGCGCTTCGACGGGGCGTGACTCCGACGGGCGTGTTTTCGGCTCTTCAGGGGGCGCGCCGAAGCATTCCGATTGTTCTTATGGGGTACTGCAACCCGGCGCTCAAACTCGGCTGGCCGCATTTCGCTTCGGAAGCCGTTGCCGCGGGGGCTTCGGGCGTGATCCTCTCGGACCTCATTGCCGACGAAGCCGCTGAGTGGCTGGAGAGCGCGAAGAGGGCGAGCCTTGACACAATCTTCCTCGCAGCTCCGACGAGTACCGACGAGCGGCTGGCGAAGGTGTGCGAAAGCTCCTCAGGGTTCGTGTATGCGGTCTCGCGAACGGGGGTCACCGGCTCGGAGAACCCCGTTCCCCCGGATGCTGCTGAGTTGGTCGCCCGCCTTAAGCGGTTCACTTCCCTTCCGATCTGCGTCGGATTCGGTGTCAGCACCCCCTCGCAAGTGGGGGCGATCGCCCGACTTGCAGACGGGGTCATCGTCGGTTCGGCGTTGGTGGAAAGGCTCGCAACCGATTGGAACGATGGGGCGGGGCGTCAGGCGATTGTCGATTGGGTGAGGGCGCTGAAGGATGCGACTCGGAGATAGGGTCCGCCCGATCCGAGCTTTCTCCCGCCTGCTGGCAATCGCAGGGCTCTTCCCTGCGGTCTCCCATGGGTTCGCAGAGGCAAGCGCCTGGTGCTTGCCAGTGGTTCGCGCGCATCCGCTTCAGGTTGCCCAAGTGTTCTCGCTCAGCAACGCCGAGAGGGCCAAAGCAGGGGTCCCGAAACTGCGCTGGAACCCGGTTTTGGCAGAGAGCGCCCGACTCAAGGCGGCCGAGATGGCTCGGCTTCAGTACGTGGCCCATGCGGACGCTCAAGGCGGGTTTTTCGACACGCGAACCCTCCGGCTCGGGTATCAGTTCCGGCACATCGGCGAGAACATCGCAGGGGGCTTCGAGTCCGCTCCCGAGGTCCTCGAGGCTTGGATGCGGAGCGTGGAGCACCAACGGACCTTGCTCTCGCCGAAGTTCACCGAGATCGGCATCGCCCTCGTGTACGCACCGCGCACCCGGCACGGGTATTACTGGGTCCAGGTTCTGGGGCGGCAACTCTCGGAAGCGGAACCGCCTTAGGGCCACAGGGCCACGTTCCCCCCAACAGGAAAACGCCCCTTCCCCACGCGAGTTGGAAAGGGGCGTCAAAAGGTAGGGGCTAAGGTCCTTCGGCCAGGAGCTTCTCGATCTCGCTTCGGAACGCGCCGAACGAATCAGGGCTGTAGCCGACTTTGATCTTGTGGACGTTGCCCTTGCGGTCGACCACGGTGACGTGCGGGATCCCCGTCACGCCGTGGGCGTCGAAGTTCGTTCGATCGCCGTATACGACCGGCCAACTGAGCCCGTGCTCTTTGATGAACTCGGCCATTTTGGCGTACTCGACGTCTTTGGGCATGTCGCGCTTCTGGGCATTCTCACCCTTGTAGTAGCCGTAATACGTCGTAAATCCGACGATCTCGAGTCCCTTGGGCTTGAGGTCCTCATAGAGCTTCTTCATATCGGGAAACGACCGGATGCAGGGGCCGCACCAGTGAGCGAAGAAGTCGATCAGGACCACTTTGCCCTTCAGGGACTCGAGGCCCGCGAACTCGCCGTAGCCCTTTTCGAAGGTGAGGGCCGGCGCGGCCGAACCGACGAGAGCGATGCGCGTCTTGAGCCCTGTCAAGGTGCGGACGCTCGCGTTTTCGGGCTTCATCAGGGCGAGAGTCTTGTCGATGGAAGCGAGCGCTTCCTGCTTCTTGCCCGCGGCCAACAGGAGTTCAGCGCGCGAATTCGTAAGGCCGACTCGGGCCGAATCCGCGAGGCGCTGGTCGTTTTCGCTGGTCATCGTAGCGAAGGGGATCAGCTTTTCGACGTCGTCGAGCGCCTTGAGGGCCGCCGCGATGCCCAGCTTCTCATGGATCGTGTCGGCAAACATATAGGCAGTGGAACTCGCCAAGCTCGCGGCTGCGGAAGCGTTGGGCGGCGTCATCTGCGTGAGGAGTTCCGCGACCATGTGGGCTTCGCCGAGCGAGTTGCAGCTATTGATCATCAAGAACTGCGCGGAGTACCTCTGGGTGGAGCTTGGGTTGGTCGTCAGGTACTTCGCCGCGGCGTCGCAGGCCATTTTGGGCATTTCCGCCAGTTGGAATAGCTGCGCCCACGCATAGCCTTCGGCAGCGTCGATCGACTCGATTTTGACTCCCTCGACCGCGGTCTTCGCCCTCGAAAGAACTTCGGCGTTCATGGCGGCTAGATCGAGTTGCGTTCCTGACTCTCGCGCCTTCGCAATGGTCGAAGCGCGGTACTCATTGATCGCCTTCAAGACTTCGGCAGGGTTCGTCTTTTGAACGAAACCGAACGACAAGAAACTGGCAATCGCAACCAACACGACTGCGAGATGGATTCGTAGCATCGTGAATTCCCTCCGGTTCTAGTGGAGTTTACGCCAAGAAACCGGCGATTCGCTCCCGAAACTGGGGGCAAACCGCAAATCGGGGCTCCTGGGGACGCTTGTTACCGGGCGTAAAACTCGATAACCTGCTGCTCTTGAAAGAACTTGGGGAAGTCCTCGCGTTCGGGCAAGGCGATGACCTTCCCGGAGAAGTTGGGGATGTCGGGCTCCATGTAAGCCGGGACGGGCGCGCCTTCATAAGCGTTGGCCCTCGCGATGGAGCGGCTCGACTCTCGATCTCGAACAGAAACGACGTCTCCGACCCGCAATCGGCAGCTAGGCACATCGACGACTTTGCCGTTGACGCAAATGTGGCGGTGGCTCACCATCTGGCGGGCTTGGAAAATGGTCCTCGCGTATCCGAGCCTCCAAACGAGCGTTTGCAGGCGAAGATCGAGGAGCCTGAGGAAGTTGAGGCTCGAGTCGCCGTGCAATCGGCTGGCTTCGACGAACGTGCGGTGAAACTGCTTCTCGAGCATTCCGTAGTAGCGCCGAATCACCTGCTTGGCAAGAAGCTGCTCGCCGTATTCCGATTGGCGGCGGTCCTTGAGGTTCGGGCCGTGCTGCCCGGTCGGGTAGGGCCTTCGCGTGCTGGGGCACTTGGCGGCTCCCCAGATGTTGTAGCCGACTTTTCGGCAGATGTCGTTCTTTCTTCCTCGATACGTTGCCATGCTGGTCCTTCGAATGGTTCGCGCGCCAAGGCCGGACGGCAAAACGCGCCGCGCCCATAGCGCAGGGGCAAATTATACCCAGGGATTCACGGAGCGCAACTCCCTTGTCCTTGAGTCTATCGGCCCAGAACGTCAACGCGCCCTCACCGGCGTCGGCATACTACTTCGGGGAAAGATTATGCGAAAGATCGCTATCGTCGTGTTGATCGTGATCGTTGCGGTTTGCGGGATTGGAGGGTACGTCTATAAGCTGCGCCTCGACCAAGCCGCATTGGACCAAAAGGCTGCGCCTGTCGTCAAGGTCGAAAAAGGAACGATCGAATCGAAGGTCGTGGAGTCGGGGTCGATTGACGCCATCAAGTCGGTCGATGTTCGGAGCCGGGCTTCGGGCAGGCTCAAGCAGCTTTTCGTCGACGAAGGCGACTTCGTGAAACAGGGCGAGCTCATTGCGATCATCGACCCGCTTGAGATTCAATTGCAGGTCGATCAGAACCGGGCGCAGCTCTCGGGCGCGAAGAGCGGCGTAGCGCGGACCGCGCTGGAGATTGAGAAGACCCGGATCAACGCCCAGGCGAACTTGGCTCAGGCTCAAAGGCGGCTGGCCGTCTTAAAGGCAGAACTCGATATCCAGCCCACGCTCACCGACGCTTCCATCCGCTCGGCGCGGGCCAACCTCAACACTTCGGAGCAGCAACTCCGGCAACTCGTGGAAACGACGCAGCCCAACGAAAGGGTGGCGACGGATTCGGAGCTTCGGGAAGCGCGAGCGGGAGCGGAGACGGCGAGCCGCGAATTGGAGCGCATCCGCGACCTCGAGGCCAAGGGCTATGTCGCGACGCGGCAACTCGACGCAACGCTACTGGACTTCGAGCGAGCGAGGTCGAGGCTGGAAAGGGCGCAAGAGGACGCCAAGCGACTAGAGCAGCGCCAGCGCTTAGCCCGTGAGCAGGCCGAACAAGCGGTCCTGAGGGCGCAAGCGGAACTCGATCGGGTTCTCGCCAACCGCATTCAGGACGCGAACAAGAGACGCGAATACGAGAACGCGATTGCGGACGTTCGGAAATCGGAGGCTGCGCTCGCGGATGTGCAGATTCTCCAAAAGTCCCGCGAGCAGAGCCAGGCGTCGGTCGCTCAATTGCAGAGCCAGTTGAGCGACACCGAGCGGCAACTGCGTGAGACCGAGATTCGCGCGCCGATGGATGGAGTGATCGCGGCGCGGTTCCTCGAGGTCGGCGACTTAGTTTCGGGCCTCAGCGCGTTCGCTCAGGGAACCACCATCGTGCGGATCGAGGACCGCAACGCCTTGCAGGTCGAGCTTCAAATCAACGAGATCGACGTCGCTCGGCTTCGGCTCGAGATGCCCGCCGACATTACCGTAGACGCCTTTCCAAACGACACTTTCAAGGGCCACGTCAAGAAGATCGCGCCCAGCAGCGTCTCGAGCAACCTGCAGCAGGCCGCGTCCGACGCAGTCGTCAAGTACAAGGTGGAAATCTGGATCGACGAGGTGAGCGAGGGCCTCCGAAGCGGGATGACCGCGAAGTGTACGCTCGTTACCCTCAGCCTGAAGAACGTCTTGCGCGTCCCTCGTGAGTACTTGGGGCAAGACGAGGAGGGCTACTTCGTCATGCTCGCCCCGGAGAAAGCCGCGCCAGGCGCGAAGGCTAAGAAACAGGCCGTCAAAGTCGGGGATCTCACCGGCGCGTTCGCGCAAATCGTCTCGGGCGTTAAGGAAGGCGCGATCCTTGCGAGGCCGGAGTACAAGGGTCCGAAACGGCAAGGCTTCATGGAAGCCGGAGTCGAAGAGTGAGCCTTTGGCAATCGTTCCTTATCGCCTTGGGGATGCTCCGGCTGCACAAGCTGCGTGCGTTCCTTACGATGCTGGGGGTGATCATCGGCGTGATGAGCGTCTCGATCATCGTCATGGTGTCGTATGGCTTTCAGAGCTACATGACCGGTGAGTTCCAGCGTCTGGGGTCCGATACGATCCTGATTTTCTATGACCCGGGGCGTCGGGAACGCGGGGCAACGGTGGGCGGAATCGAAGGGCTGACGATGGGGGATGTCGACTACCTAATGGAGCGCGTCCAGAGCCTCGACATCGCTTCGGCGATCTTGCAGCTTCCCCAGATGCCGGTCACGTACCTCGATCGCGAGATCACGAATCCCCGGCTGTTTGCCACGGACGAGAACTTTCCTGAGTTGAACCGGCTGAGCGTCATCGAGGGTCGGCATCTGACGCGGCAAGACCTGGACGGAAAGGCCAACGTCGCAGTGGTGGGCGAGGAAGTTCGGGACAGGTTGTTTCCCGACAAGCGGGCGCTTGGCAAGTACATTTCGCTCAAAGGGATCACTCTTGAGATCGTTGGAGTGCTGGAGCGCCTCGACATCATGGGCGAGACGAACGCTCGCGATGTGTTGATGCCGATCTCGACGGCGCACAGCAAGTACATCGGCGGTGACCGGGTGATGTTCATCACTACTCGGCCCCGCGAGGGAGTGTCGGTCAAGCAGGCCATGGACGAGGTTTGGCAAGCGTTGATGCTCCGGTCGGATAACCGCAGAATCTATCGCGTGGACTCGCGCGAGTCGATCCTCGCCGTCATGGGCACGATCATTGGAGTCGCGGGAGCGATCCTCGCCGCCATCGCGGCGCTGTCGCTGCTCGTGGGCGGCATCGGGATCATGAACATCATGCTGGTTTCGGTTACCGAACGAACCCGGGAGATCGGGCTTCGAAAGGCGGTGGGCGCAAAGACGGGCACGGTTCTCGTCCAGTTTCTGGTGGAGTCGGCGACGCTCAGCGTTGTGGGCGGGCTGATCGGAATGGGGATCGCTTATTTGTTTGGCCAGGGGCTCGCGCTCTTGACCGCCGCGACGAGTTGGCCCTCGAAGGGTGGCTTGCCGGCCACGTTCCCCTACTACGCAGCGCTTGCAGCCGTTGGGTTTTCGGCTCTGATCGGGGTGGTTTTCGGCCTGTACCCGGCTGTCCGGGCGGCGAAGTTGAGTCCGATTGAAGCTCTGCGGTCGGAATAAGGGATTCGGGGGGTTGGTAGCGGCGAGTGGACTTGAACCACCGACCCAACGGGTATGAACCGTTTGCTCTACCACTGAGCTACGCCGCCACCCAAGACCTATATTATGGCCCGTGACGCCTCGCCCTGCAACCCGGTGGGGACTTCGGGCGCCCTGGTATCTTGTCGTTGGGCAGCGGGATCGGGAGGTGAGGGATTCTCGCCAAATCGATCGACGGCGGGGCGGAAACTGTGGGCTTTCCGTTGTATGATGGACATGGAAACATGATCGCGACGCTATGGCAGGCGGGTTTTACGCCGTAGTCAGAATTGGCATACCCTATGCAGCTGAGAGCGGTCGGCACTATAGTCGCGTATCTTTTGGCATTGGTAATCTATGTCCTCGTGTTTGGGATGGATGCATGATTGTCTTTTTGGGTTGGACTTGCGTATTGATGCTGACATCGTTTGGGTTCGTTGTGGTCCTTAGGACTGTAAGCGGCCATCAGCTTGATTACGATGCCGTTGAAACCGCACTTTTGGTAGGCTTTCTGATGGGCTGGCTTTCTTACGGTTTCGATCCCAACTATCCCAAGTCCTTTTTTCGACGTATAGGCAATCTCCTTGCACGTCGAGATACGCCCAGTGGTCGTGCGAAATGAGTCGGATAGACTCAGTAAAGGAGGTCCTGAGGATACTATCCTGTGGGGTCGTTTGTTAGAACTTGTCGATTTTCACGGTCGTGCAGTACGGCATCGATGCCCGCAGGACCGTCCCCTTAGGGAAACGGAAAGGCGGCTCTGAGACGGCTGGCTCCTCGGGAAGTGCCCCTCTTCCCCTCGGCCCCTTCACCTCGGGGAGGTTTTTGTGCGTTGGCAACGGGGGGGGGTGCTCGATTCGGGGCTGATCTGCGTGCTACTACCGGCTTCTCGTTCGCGAAGGATGTTGAGAGTCGCGGCCCTTCAGGCCGCCTGCCTTTTTGGGGCCGGTTTCTACCAGGGCGTTGCCCTTCGCTTTCGTATGTCGGCCCGTTGGGCCTGAGATTCGCGTCTTCCAGGGGGAACGTGGTCGAGTCTGGGGGTGCTCGGTGTGTCAGACGCGGCTTTTCGTTCGCGAAGGATGTTGGGAGTCGCGGCCCTTCAGGCCGCCTGCCTTTTGGGGGCCGGTTTCTACCAGGGCGGTGCCCTTCGCTTTAGTATGTCGGCCCGTTGGGCCTAAGATTCGCGGCTTCGAGGGGGAACGGTGTCGAGTCCGGGGGTGCTCGGTGTGTCAGACGCGGCTTTTCGTTCGCGAAGGATGTTGAGAGTCGCGGCCCTACAGGCCGCCTTCCTTTTTGGGGCCGGTTTCTACCAGGGCGGTGCCCTTCGCTTTCGTATGTCGGCCCGTTGGGCCTGAGATTCGCGTCTTCCAGGGGGAACGTGGTCGAGTCTGGGGGGCGGTTCGAGTCAGACACGGGCTACCTGGGATGGCCCCTCATCCCCTCGGTCCCCTTCTCCCCCGGAGGGGCGAAGGGGAGGTCTTGGGCCTTGACTTTAGAGAGAACGCGCCCAGTTTCGGGTTTGTTCTGAGAGGCGGAAGCGGGCTACCTGGCAAGGGCCCCTCATCCCCTCGGTCCCCTTCTCCCCCGGAGGGGCGAAGGGGAGGTCTTGGGCCTTGACTATGGAGAGAACGCGCCCAGTTTCGGGTTTGTTCTGGGAGGCGGACGCGGGCTACCCGGCAAGGGCCCCTCATCCCCTCGGTCCCCTTCTCCCCCGGAGGGGCGAAGGGGAGGTCTTGGGCCTCGGCTTCAGAGAGAACGCGCCCAGTTTCGGGTTTGTTCTGCAAGGCAGGCGCAGGCTGCTCGGCAAGGGCCCCTCATCCCCTCGGTCCCCTTCTCCCCCGGAGGGGCGAAGGGGAGGTTGCACTGCGGCGAACGTCGGGGGCTTCGGCCGGGGGGCCGGAATGGAGTTCTGGAGACTGCGAGTACAATCCCCTGTGCCCTTTGGGTTCCCTAGTTATGCTTTCGCGCTCACCCTCCGACCGGTTCCATCGCGCTCGCGCCGATCACAGTCGCGAGATCGCGGAGGACTACGTCGAACTCATCGAACAGCTCATCGCGGAGCGCGGCGAAGCAAGGGTCACCGACCTCGCTTCGGCGATCGGGGTGAGCAAGGTCACGGTCAGTCGAACCATCCAGAGGCTGCAACGAGACGGGTTTGTGAGGAGCGAGCCGTACCGGAGCGTTTTTCTGACGGATTTAGGTAAGGAACTCGCCGAGAAGGCGCGCAAACGTCATGAAATCGTGCTCTCGTTCCTGCGGGCGTTGGGGGTTTCGGAGACGGCCGCAGAAAACGACGCCGAGGGCATCGAGCACCACGTCAGCGAGGAGTCGCTGGCCGCTATGAGGCGGTTCGTCGAGCAAAGCCGCAGGCGCTGAGCCGAGCGCGGAACCCGAAGGCGCCCGCCGACCGTCTTGTTGGGTGTTCGAACATGAAATACCTTACTTTTTCTTCCCGGCTGGTCCTTGTGGGCCTCGTTTGGACTGGCGCAGCTGCGCTCGCCCGACAGGGCGCGAGTTGGGATTTCCGGCTTTCGCCCCTTAGGAAGGCCACTTTGGACCGGATTTCGGCGGATTCGATGAAGGGCCACTTGTCGTTCCTCGCGTCGGACCTTCTCGAAGGCCGGGCGACGCCTTCGAGGGGATTGGACCTCGCGGCCGAGTACATCGCGGCGCAGTTTCGGAGGTATGGCGTTGCGCCGGGAGTCGGGGATTCGTACTTCCAGAAGGTTCCGATCACCGTTCGGGGCCAATCGGAGCCTACGAACGCCCACAACGTGGTGGGGATCGTGCGGGGATCGGACCCTGTTTTGAAGGACACTTACCTCCTCATCTCGGCTCACTACGACCACCTGGGATCGCGTGAGGTCGAGGGAGACGGCATTTACAACGGGGCGAACGACGACGGGAGCGGCACGGTGGCGATGATCGAACTCGCGGCGGCGTTCGCAAAGTCTGAAACGAAGCCGAAGCGAAGCTTGGTGTTCCTCGCGTTTTGTGGCGAGGAACGGGGGCTTGTGGGCTCCAGGTTCTACGGAGCGAACCCCGTGTTCCCTTTGGAGCGCACGATCGCCATGGTGAACCTCGAACACATCGGTCGGACGGACGATTTGGAGGGACCTCGCGTCGGTGCTCTCAGCATGACCGGGTACGACTTTTCGGACTTGGGGCCCTTGTTTGCCGAGGCCGGGAAGGTGGTGGGGGTCGAAGTCCAGAAGCACGCCCGCAACAGCGACTCGTTCTTCGCGCGGAGCGACAATGTAGCGCTAGCTGCCCTCGGGGTGCCCGCCCACACGCTTTGCACGGCGTTCCTTTTCCCGGAGTACCACCAGCCTGGCGATCATTGGGAGAAGGTCGACTTTGCGAATATGGAAAAAGTTGTCCGAGCTGTGGCGGTGGGTCTTTGGGGATTGGCGGATTCCCAGGCTGAGCCCAAGTGGAACGAGTCCAACCCGAAGGCCGAGCGATACCTGCGCGCATGGAGAGAGAGGCGCGGGCTCTCGGGCCCTCCGGCTCGGTGAACCTGCGGACGGCGCGGGATCGCGGAGTAGAATAGCTCTCGATGCAACCCCAATTCACGTCCGACGAGCAGGCATTTCTCGCCGAAGTGCAGCAGTTCGTCGATACTTTCGTCGCCCCGAACAGCCGGGAGTGGGAAAGAAGCACGTTTCCGGACGACATTTGGAAGCGGACCGCCCAGATTGGCATCACGAATTGCGTCCTTCCCCAGCGGTTTGGTGGCAGAGGTTTCTCTTGCCAGACCTACGCCGACATGTGCCGCAGGATCGGCCGTGCAGACCCCGCGCTTGCGATGAACGTCGCTGCGATCAACGCTCTCTGCGTCGCGCATTTCGAGCTGTTCGCCAGCGATGAGCAGCGGGAGAAATATCTTCCGGGAATCTTGAGCGGCGACATCGCCCTCGCTTGGGGCCTCACCGAGCCTGAGGCGGGGAGTGACGCAAGGCGGGTTCAATCCTTCGCCACCCCGATCGAAGGACGCCCCGGGTACTTCCATTTGAACGGGGAGAAGATGTTCATCACGAACGGCGGGTTTGCCAAGCTGTTCATCATCATCGCGCGCCTGGACGAGAAGAACCTCTCGGCATTCCTGATGGAGAAAGACCAACCCGGGTTCGTCGATTTGGAGCGCATTGCGACGGTGGGCGTGTCGGCTTCTTATACGCTCAGGTTCAAGATGGAGAACTGTGTGGCTTGGCACACGCCGGGCTCTTTCGAAGAGGTGATCTCCCTTCTGTATCGGGGCCGGGTAGGGATCGCTGCGATGGCTCTGGGAATCGCGGAAGAGGCGTTGGCGCTGGGAATCGAATACAGCAAGCAGCGCGAGCAGTTCGGCCGGACGCTCTCTCAGATGCAATCGGTTCAAAACATGGTGGCCGAAAGCGCGACTCAGGTCGAAGCCGCTCGGCTTCTCGTTCAAAAGGCGGCTTGGCTTTATGACCAGGGGCAACCGATCGTCAAGGAAGCTTCGTTCGCAAAGCTCTTCGCGAGCGAGACGGCCCGCGACGTGACCAACAAGATGCTCCAGATTCATGGCGGGCGCGGGATGACTCACGACTATATGATCGAAAAGCTCTGGCGAGACGCCAAGTTGACGGAGATCGGCGAAGGGGCGAGCGAGGTCCAGAAGCTGGTCATCGCCAAGAGCCTCCTCAAGTAAGCTCGCCCCCCAATTCAGCGATAGACGACGTGGACGCAGCCGCCCTCAACAAGATGCTAGCCTCCTGCATTCGGGAGCGGGCGGCGCGGCGTCCCGAGTCGAACGCGAAGGCTCATTCGGCCCGATCGGCCGCGGACGCCCAGACCCTCGCGCGGAGCTTGGGGCTCGACCCCCAGCCGCCGAAAAGCGAACTCCGGGCGCAGGTTACGGGGGTCCTCAGTCGCGAGGGTTATCGCGTCGAGCGTATCCGCTACGAATCGTCGCCTGGGGTCTTTGTGGCAGCTCACCTTTACATTCCTGAAGGCAAGGGTCCGTTTCCCCTCGTTCTGCATCCTCACGGCCATTGGACGCACAAGAAATCGACTCCCTTTGTGCAGGCGAGAGCGATCGGTTTGGCGGTCCTTGGTTTCGCCGGGCTCGTGGTCGAGTCGCCGGGGAGGAGTTGGGACGAGAACGAGTGCAACGAACGCTCCGGAATGGGCTCTCACGACGACCCCGCGCTCGTGATGGGGTGGCCGGTCACCGGGCAGTACGTGTGGGACCTCGTTCGAGGCTTGGACTATTGCCAATCCCGCTCCGATATCGATTGGACGCGGGTGGGGATCACCGGCGCGAGCGGCGGGGGGCTGGCCGCAGCGGCCGCCTTCGCCAATGACCGGAGAATCGGCGCAGCGGCGATCGTCTGCTTTGCCTCCAGCCTCGAATCGAACCCTCACAACGGATGTCTTTGCCATCATCTTCCCGGAATCACGAGGCTGGGCGACCGGTCGGACCTTCTTGCGATACGCGCGCCGGCTCCGATTCTGCTCGTTTCGGCGACGGAGGATGAGGAGTTTCCGCTCGTGGGGCACCAAAAGACGTTCCAGAAGCTTCAGAGAGTCTACGAGACTTTGGGCAAGAAAGAAGCCGTGCGGCTTGAGGTCGTGGAGGGCCGTCACGACTACTCCCGCCGGATGCGGGAGGCGATGTATGCGTTCTTCGCCGAGCACCTCTTGGGAGCCCCGCGAAGCCCTTATCTCCCTGAGCCTATGCCGATGACCGACGGCGCCCACAACCCTTACGAGCGGGGCACGGAGCCTGCGACCACGCCCGACCTCTGGGTGACTCCTCCTTCGTTACGGCAAACTCGAACGCTGCGGGAGGTACTGGCCGACCGGCTCTCCGATCCACGTCCGGAGCCTTTCGACGCAGCGGAGCGGTTGATCCCGTGGGGCCGACACGGCAAGATCGCGCTGGAGATCCCTTCGGACGAGTTAACGATTTGCGACGAAGGGTTTTCGCCGCGCCCGGAGGGGGCTTTCGTGCTACCAAGCCAGGGCATCGACTTTCGATTGTGCGTGTATCTCGGAATCAGCGGCGCGGAGTTTCTAGCGCAGGTGCTGCACTTGGGGCTTCCGGGCGGGCCGACGGGTTGGGAGCCGTCGGCTTTGGGAGGCGATCCGGTTTCGGCGGTGCTGGCTTCTCTTCGAACCCTGTCTTCGGGCGGCGCCCCGGAGAAGACCGTCTCGTCGGTGCGAGCGCTAGGGCCGGTTAGCTCGAGGGTGGCTCGTCACCTCCGGCTCCTCCGACCGGGCCTCAAGATCGAGACTTCCCACTTCGAGACGGGCTGGCTCGACTCCGTGGATGCGGAAGACCTGCCCTTGATTCAGCCGGGCGCCCGGTATCTCGAATGGCCGTTCGGGGGTTTGAATCTGTCTTAGCGCGCGGTGCGGACCGTCGCTCCCACGCAATCGAGGTCGTAGGGGAGTGGAGGGGTAGGTTTGGCAACCGAAACGGTCGCCTGTTGAACCTGGGGCATCTGCGACAGAACTCGGCGTCCGATCTCGCCCGCGAGCCATTCGACCGTTGCGGCCGAGGTCCCCTCGATCACTTCCTGGGCGATTCGCGCGGCCACCCCGTAGTCGGCGGTGTGTTCGATTTCGTCCGTGCTGGCGCTCTCGTCGGGAGTTAGAAGTTCGAGATCGACGACGAGATCGCACCCGGCAACCCGTTCCTGCTCCGTTACCCCATGCCGCCCGAAGGCCCGCAAACCCTTGACGAACACGATCGCCATGGGCCCGATTCTATCCTATGGACCCCGGCAATCCTCTTGGGTTCGCGCCTAAGCTGTGGTATACTTTCGTTTACAACCAGGTGTGCCTCATCGGGTGGTCCTGTGCCGCCTTTTTTTATTCGCGAGGTACAAAATGGGTGAGGTGGCAAAGGTCGAACATGGAAATCTTGCAGCAACTACGGCAGATTGCACAAGAGCGAGACATTCCCTTCGATGAATTGCTCCGTGAGATCGAAGAGGCTCTGGCAGTCGCCTATAAGAAATACGTCGGCGCAGCCGGCGAGGTCGCCGTTCACATCGATCCCGAGCGCCTGATGGCCCCCGACAAGGGGATGCGGGTGGTGGTCGAGAAGGAAGTCGTTGGAATCGTGACCGAGCCCTCTTACCAGCTAAGCGTCGCGGAGGCTCGGAAGAAGCAGCCCAACGCCGAGGTTGGCGATTTTGTTCAAGTCGAAGTGGACCCCAACAGGTTCGGAAGGATTGCGGCATCGACGTTCAAGCAGGTCCTGAGCCAGAAGCTGCGCGAAGCTGAGATTCGGCAGATCAACGAGGTGTTTCAGGAGAAGATCGGCGACCTCGTGAACGGCTTGGTCACACGGCGCGATGAACACACGGTTTACATTCAAGTCAACAAGGTCGAGGCCGAACTCCCTCGACGCGAGCAGGTGCCGACGGAGTCGTACCGGATCAACGACCGTCTGAAGGTGTACGTCTTGAAGGTGGACGACTCGCGACGAAGGCTCGCTGTCGTGGTCAGTCGGACCCATCCGAACCTGCTGCGCAAGCTGTTCGAACTCGAAGTGCCCGAGATCGCGCAGAGTATCGTGCAGATCAAGAGCGTCGCCCGGGAGCCCGGCCAGCGAAGCAAGATCGCCGTCATCAGCACCGACGAGCGGGTGGACGCGGTCGGGGCTTGTGTGGGCCCGCGTGGCGCGAGGGTTCAAGCGATCGTCGACGAACTCCACGACGAGAAAATCGACATCGTCCCTTTTAGCGACAATCCGACGACTTACATCATCAACGCTTTGAGCCCGGCGAAGGTGAACTCAATTCGACTGAACGAAGCGGACAGGAGCGCGTACGTCGTTGTCCCCGATAACCAGCTTTCCCTCGCGATCGGCAAGGGAGGCCAGAACGTTCGCCTGGCCGCCCGCCTGACCGAATGGAAGATCGACATTCGGTCGGAAGCCCAGGCAGCGACCGAGTCGAAGCCGCCCGTCGAAGAAGCGGAGGCTGGGTCGTAGCTGAGGTGGTGGGTTGGCGAGACTACGTACCTGCGTGGGGTGCGGGCAGCGCCTGCAGCAGGCTGATCTCCTGCGCATCAAGTGCGTCGAGGATCGCCCGCAGATCGTTGGCGCTCGCACCTCGCTCCCAGGACGAAGCGCCTACGTGTGCCCGTCCGAAGGTTGCGTTCGAGCGGCCGGCAAGGGGCGAAGGTTGCAGCGAACGCTTCGGCGGGAGTTCAAAAGGGGCGACGTCGAGGGTCTGATCGAAGAATTGTTATGCAAACTGAGGTAAAGAAGGAAGCCATGAGCTTAGCGATCGCGGACGTAGCCAAGGAGTTCGGGCTGAAGCCTGGGCAAGTCGCTGCCGCCCTCGACGATCTTGGGCTGCTGAATGAGGGCGGTTCGATCGACGTGGACGCGGACGACCTGGAGCTCGTTCGTGAGTCGCTCGCCGAACTCGACAGGGGCGCCGAGGTGCTGTTGCCTGCCAACTGCAACCCCCGCGACATCGCCACTGCCCTCGATCTTACGATCCCTGAGGTGCAAAAGACGCTGATGGTCAAGTTCAAGGTCATGGCGACGCTGACGACCTCGCTCAAGCCGGAAGTCGCCGAGCAGTTGGTCGATGGGTTCGGATTCAAGGTCAGGTGGGCCGATCAACCCAAGCCCAAAGCCGCCGCAAAACCGAAGAAGCCTTCGGCGGGCGATCAGACCCGGCCGCCGGTGGTGACGATCATGGGCCACGTCGACCACGGAAAGACCTCGCTGCTGGACTACATTCGCAAGGCCAACGTGGCCGCCCGCGAGCACGGCGGGATCACGCAGCATATCGGCGCGTATCAGGTCAAGCTCCCTGAGGGGGAGATCACCTTCCTCGACACGCCGGGCCACGCAGCGTTTACGGAGATGCGGTCGCGCGGCGCCCAAGTGACCGACATCGCGATCTTGGTGGTTGCAGCGGACGACGGCGTCATGCCTCAAACCAAGGAAGCGATCAGCCATATCAAGAACGCCGGCGTCCCCATGATCGTGGCCGTCAACAAGATCGACAAGCCGGGAGTGAACCCGGACAAGATCAAGACGGAGCTCGTGCAGCATGAGGTGATCCCGGAGGATTTCGGCGGCGATGTGATCGTTTGTCCCGTGTCGGCGATCACCGGGGAAGGCGTACCCCACCTTCTCGAAATGATCCTGCTTCAATCAGGCGTTTTGGACCTCAAGGCCGATCCCAAGGGCAAGCCGCAGGGGGTCGTGGTCGAGGCCAAGCTGGAGAAGGGCCGCGGGCCGGTGGCGACCGTCCTCGTCCAGAACGGGACGATTCGTGTGGGCGATGCGATCGTCGTGGGTCAATGCTACGGCCGAATTCGCGCGATGTCGAACTTCATGGGGGAAGCCGTTCAAGAGGCGGGCCCTTCGATGCCGGTCGAGGTTCTCGGACTCAGCGAAACGCCGCTTGCGGGCGATAAGGTCGAGGTCAAGGAAGACGAAAAGACGGCCCGCGAGATATCCGACAAGCGCGCCGATGCTGCTCGTATCAAGTCGCTGCATTCGCCGAGCCGAGGGTTGAGCCTGACCGATCTCAAGGCCAAGCTTTCGGAAGGCGAAATCAACACGCTCAACCTCATCATCAAAGCCGACGTTCAAGGGTCCGTGGAGGCCGTCCGCGGCTTGGTCGAGAAGCTTCAGCATCCTGAAGTCGAGGTCAAGATCATTCACAGCGGGGTGGGGACGATCACGGAGAGCGACATTCTGCTGGCTGGTGCTTCCAGCGCGATTGTCGTCGGGTTCAACGTGAAGCCTGAGGGCGGCGCGAAGACCGAGGCCGAACGCAAAAAGGTCGAGATTCGGACCTACCGAATCATCTACGAGCTGATCGAAGACATCGAGGCCGCCATCAAGGGCCGGCTCGAACCCAAATTCGAAGAGAACTATCTGGGCGAGGTCGAGATTCGTCAGGTCTTCAACCTCACGCGTCAAGGGAAGGTCGCCGGGTGCCACGTCACGGACGGCAGGGCGACGCGCGGCGCGAGGTGCCGAGTTCATCGCGGCGAGGACATCGTTTACGATGGCAAGATCGCCTCGTTGCGGCACGTCAAGGACGATGTGCGCGAAGTCACTCAGGGATTCGACTGCGGTGTGAAGTTCGACGATTGGGAAGCCTTCCTAGCGGGCGACAAGATCGAAGTGTTCGAACTCGTTCAAGTGAACGCATAGATCGGGTCGGTACACTCCGGGCATGATCGTGGAGCGCTTGGGCATCGAAGGGCACCTCCTGGACGAAAACAAGCTGTCCGGGCTGCTCGCGACCCTCGACGAGCATGGGGTGGCCTTTCGTGTGCGGAGGTTTAAGGTCGGCGAACGGGGCGCCGACGAGTCACTGATCGACCTCGAACTCCACGCCAAGGACCAGGCGACGCTGCGCTCGGCCCTCGAAGCCTGCAGGCCGTTCGGCGTGGACCTCGTACTCGAAGACGCCACCCTCGAAGCGACCGATGTGGACGGCGTCTGGCCTGAGGGCTTCTATTCGACCACCAACTTCCCCACTATCGTGCGCGTCGAGGGCCAGGAGTGCGAGGTCGAACGGCTCGAAATGGACACGGCGATCCGCGTTTGGCGCGAGGGGGATCGGTGGCGGGCGGAGACCTGTCCTATGCACCGCGCGAGTGCGGGCGATCGGTTTGTGGTGGGGCATGGCGGCGTCAAAGTTTTGCCTCCCCTCGAAGACGAAGACGAGGACGACGAGTTCCGATTCATGATCAACGAGGTGAGTTCGGAGCGCCCGAAATCTCGGCTGATCGAAATCTGCTCGGGGGCGATTCGGCAGGCGAAATCCGCGCGAGAGAAGGTGCTCTTGGTGGGCGGCCCCGCGATCGTCCATAGCGGGTGCGCGGGCGTGCTGGCCAAGCTGATCGAAGACGGTTGGATCGATGTCTTGTTCGCTGGCAACGCGTTGGCCGCCCACGACATCGAAGCGGCGATGCTCGGGACGTCGCTCGGGGTGGATTTGGGGCGGGGCCGTTCGGTTCCGCACGGGCACACCCACCATCTGCGGGCGATCAATCGCGTCCGGCGGGTGGGAAGCATCGAGGAGTCGGTTCGCTCCGGGCTCATCTCGTCGGGCATCATGCGTGCGTGCGTCCTGAAGCCGATTCCCTACGTTCTTTGCGGGTCGATTCGGGACGACGGGCCGCTCCCGGGGGTGATTACCGACAACGTCGAAGGGCAAGACGCGATGAGGGGCCACGTTCCGGGCGTGGGGGTTGCGATCTTGTGCGCGACGACCCTGCATAGCGTCGCGACGGGCAACATTCTCCCGGCGACGGTCAAGACGTTTTGCGTGGACAGCGACGCCGACACGGTGATTAAGCTGACCGACCGCGGCACTCACCAGGCGGTCGGGATCGTAACGGACGTCGAGTTCTTCCTGAAAGAACTCGCGCGGCAGTTGTCTGTGGCGTGAGGGGGCTATACGTTCTAGTCCGCATCGATAAGTATCACCATGACAGGGACGGCAGGAAAATGCCGCTTCAGCCGCTCAATGTCGTAAACAAGGTGCTCGCCGTAAGACACTCCGCTCGACATATGTTGCTGTAGGGCGTGGCAAGGGACGATCTCTACTCCCACGTCGCACTTCTGCTCATTGTAGAAGTACTGGAACTTGGCTACGTCGTAGAACATGAATGCGTACTTACCAAACTGAACCTCGGTCAAAACCCGGTCTCGCACGAAATCGACCTGCTTGTACGCCCCTGCGATGCGAACATTCCAATCTGGGATGGTGAGGACATACCGATCAACAAGCTCTGCAAAATCACGCTTGCGAAAGGCCTCGCGGAACTGTCGGTTCATATCCTTGGGGCTGAACAACTCCCGACCCTTCTTTGTCTTCTCGTTGCTGATTTTGAGTCTGCGTGCCTTCACTTCACCAATAACTGCCTGAATATCCGAAAGGACCTCCGGCTTGCGAACGGAAAGGATCTCCTCGCCTCCCAGGTGCGAATACGTATAGACAACCTTCACTCGCCCCTCGAAACGGAAGGGAATATGGTTTTGCGTTCCAACAGCTTCATTTGGTCTTCACGGTTGTGAAGCGACACGTACTTGGGCGGAACACTTTCCTTCGGTGAACTGGGATCATACACCGTCCTTTCCATCGGTCGAATACGCAAGGTTCCGGCCTCTGCCGCCCGAATGCGGCTTTCGGCAATTCGGACATACCGCGGCTCGATGTCCGCTCCGATTGTACGCCTACCATGGATCAGAGCAGCAATCTGTGCCGAACCAACCCCCATAAAGGGGTCCAGCACCCAATCCTCTTCGTTGGTCAGTGAAAGTACTAGCCGCTCAACGAGCTCCACTGGGAACTGACACGGATGTTCTGTCTTCTCTACATGATTGGCTTTGACATTAGGAATGTCCCACACATCGGTTGGATTCTTGCCTAGCGGGTTGCACGATAGCTGGCCAGCTTTGGGTCCCTTGAAGTGCTTCTTGTTCGGGTACTTGGGCGGGACGCGCACAGCATCTAGGTTAAAAGTGTAGTCGTTCGTGCGGGTGAACCACAAGATCACCTCGTATCGTCCGGAAAAACGTCTGGACGCATGGAGGCCGTGTCCGAAGTGCCAAACTACTCGATTCCGGAGTCGGAGCCCTAGGCTCTCGAAAATCGGGTAGAGCTTCAGGTCTAATGGGACGATCTCTCCGTTGTCAACAAAGTTCCCGACCTGCCAACAAATGCTCCCGTTCTTGGAGGTCACTCGAACGCACTCTTCGATTACGCTTCGCTGCAGCGATAGGTACTCGCCGATGTCAAGTCGGTTCTCGTAAGATTTTCCGAGATTGTAAGGAGGCGAAGTCACGACGAGCTTGACAAGGCCGTCCGGAACGGAGCGTAGCAAATCGAGGCAGTCCCCTGCGAAGAGAACAGCGTTCGCATCCGGATCAAAACGGTCAGCAAGCTTCATTGACTCCATAGACGGCCCTCCATTAGGAGACGATGCACGTAGAACGCAGTCTACAGGATCCGGATAGAGGTTGCAAGGGCCAGACCGCGTTTTCATGACGTTGTTGAGGCGGTGGCTGGCGTGGTGGCCGAGTGCCCTCTGGCTCCGTTTTCTCGACGAGGTTCGGGCGGAGTTCAGAGAGGGCCCCGGGAAGACGGACCAAGCAGAACCCGCCCGACAGCAAGGCCGGGCGGGGGTTCCCTACCGAACGAGGGTCCTATGCGTCATCGGCGTGGGAGATGGCGTCTTTGTACTTGTGCGCCGCTTGAAGGTACTTGCCCCCCGCACGTTTGTCATCTCCCTGGGTCACGAACCTCTGAGCTTGCGCGATCTTCTGCGGATCGCCGTTTTGGTCGATGGCGTCTGTGATTCGATCGAGGGCCATCATCTTCGAGGCCTCGCAGAGCACCTCCATGAGGGGAATCGCGAGCTCCGGTGGGAGTCCGGCATTGACCGACAGTTCGAGGTCCACGATGGCTTCAACGATCTCAAACGCAGAGTCCTCCCACAGGTTTGCGTAGAACAACGACAGCGCCGCGCCGAGGTGATCAAGACTGTCTTGGAGTCTGTCTCCAGCCGACCCTCCGTACAGGGCGATGAGGTCCTGGATTTCAGTGCCCGCATCGATCATGTGATCGAATACATCGGCAATCGCGTTGATCGTGATCGTGACGGTCACGGTCTGGCTTCGTGAGCCGTAGCGATCCACCGAATAGGTGAAGGAATCGGTTTGGTCGAAGTCCGGGTCGGGTACGTAGGTGAAGCTGCCGTCGTTCAGAAGGGTCAGCGCGCCGTGCAGGACGTCGGACTCCAGGATCACCGTTGCGTTGGACTTCCACTTGTCGTTTACGAGGACGCCGTTCACGGACGTGGTCGCCAAGAGGCTGTCTTCATCTACCGCATAGCTGTCGGCAATGGCGATCGTGGGCTCGGCCGCGAACATGATAAGCGGCTGTGTTTTTCCGGCCCGGGTCAGATAACCAACGACTCCGATGATGCCGTCGTCGTTTACGCTGATGTCATAGGGGACATCGTTGGCGTTCTCCGGCCCGTTGAACGTGTGTGACCAAACAAGGTTGCCCAACGGATCAAACCGAGCGACGAGCACGTCTTTCTCGCGGCCAGTATTCCACGTAATCGCGCAAACGAAGAGGTTGCCGTCCGCATCGAATTGTAGGTCTGTGACCAAGTTCCAGCTACTGGGGACGTCGCCCTGGAGGAACCTCTCCCAGAGGAGGATGCCGTTCGTGTCGTACTTGCGGACGAACGACTTACCTCCGTATCCGCCGCCAATTGCCACGCTGTCATTCGAATCGAGCGCGATGGGCGGATAGGCAAAGTCATAGGGCTCCGTGCTGTTCACAGGGATCACGATGGCGGGCCACGGCCTCGTCGCCGGCATCGTCCCCGAGAACTTGCCGAGAGTCAAGAATTGCGGCAAGGTCGGGTTGGCGCCGATGGTACTGACGGCAAGGTAATCACCGTTCGAATCGACCACGCCGTTCCATGCCCAGTTCGTCTGATGGTTGGCCGGATCAGCCCAGAAGGCCACAGCATAGGGCCAATCAAAATAGGGTGGAGTTGAAGTGGGCCGGATCCGAATGATCTCGCTTACATTTCGATTTTCGGCCGCAAACCACCACGAACCAAACCCGACCGCTCCGCCCTCGGGGTGCGCGATCCCGCTCATGTGGAAATCCCAGTTGCTCGTGAACAGCCTGTGGGCTCCTAGAAGGACGGCTGCGGACCCTGCGGGTTCTGGCTCATAGCGGGCGATCCAAGCATCGTAGGAGGTTGCCGATTCTTTCGAGAAGCCAATGGCAAACACGTTGCCGAAGTCGTCGAGTACGACCGAATTGACCACGTCGTCCCCGTTGGCGCTTCCGTTGTAGAAGGCGCTCCATCGCCTGGTGCCATCTGGCCGGTACTTGACGACGGCCCAATTCCCCTGGGCACCGCCCTGCGTCGAGCCCCCAAGGTACATGTTCCCTGAGGAATCTACTGCCATTGAGTTCACGAACGGACGGCCAGCCCCGGCGGGCGCCCACTCGTCGAAATACAGCTTCGGCGGCTGGCTCAGGTCCGCCGGATAGAGTCCGAAACGGACTCTGGGAACGCCGGTCACCGGATGGCCATAACTCCCAGCGAAGTACTGGTCGCCGTTCGGCATGATGATGTTCTTGTAGTAGTAGTCGTTGAAGGTCGACACATTGGGATGCCATACCTGCCACCAATACATGCTCTGGGCTATTGCAGCCCCTGTGGACAAAGCCCCCAAGCCTGCGGCGAAGACCGCCACGCGCCAACCGCGCTCGATCAGTGCCCTCAGAAAGGAAGCATGGCCCGTCCGTAATCCCTCGAATGCAAACTGATTCATAACTTCTCCCTGCCGGCCAAGGCGCCGAGTTCCCATAGGAGCGGTACCGCCAGCCGCAAGGGACATTGAACGAGTCTTACCGTCAAGAAACCGTCAATCCCCAAATGACGCCCCGTTGACGGTACGCCCCGCATCATGCCTTTCGAAACGGGACTGAGAGCCCCCGCTTAATACTGCCCATGCGCGAAGATTTGACGAAGAACGCTGGATTCTCTATACTGAATTGGGATGAAGAACGGCGCGCGCAAACGTGCCGATGGAGCAGGCCTTCCTTCCGAATCGGGCAATTCGCGGGCCGAATCGGGCGAGAAGGAAGCGGACGCCTTCGAGCCGTGGCGTGTCCGGCTGTTCGGAGAGTTCAGAGCCGAACGACACGGGCGCAAGGCGACCTTCGGGCTCAAGAAAGCTGCCAACCTACTGGCGCACCTGGTGTTCCACTTGGGCGAAACCGTATCCAAGGAGCGCCTCGTGGAGTCGTTCTGGCCCGATTCGGATTCCGAAAAGGGACGACATTCCCTTCGCATGGCGGCGAGTTCGCTGCGATCCGCGCTTGCCGCACCCGACTGGAATCCCGAAGTCCACCTTCCCTCGACCCGCGATACCTTGGAAGCGTCTTCATGTGGCTTTGTCACGGACGTTCAAGAGTTCCGAGCGCACCTTGCCGCCGCGAACAGCATCGAAGACCCATCCTCCAAGGCCTGCCACTTGCGCGCTGCGACGGGACTCTACGTTGGGCCGCTCTTGGACGGATTCGCGGAGGAATGGATCTACCCCCAATCTCTCCCGCTGGAAGAATCCTTCGCGCAAGCGGCGTGCGAGTTGATCCTGATTCAAGCTCAGGAAGGGGATCTTGCAGGCGCGGCCGGATTGGGAAAGAGGGCCATCGCGCTCTGTCCCACCCGCGAAGACCTGCACGTCGCTCTGATGCGGGCATACGCCCTCGCCGGCGAGACTTCGATGGCGATCCAGCAGTACGAGGAGCTCGAGCGGATGGTGGATGAGACGTGGGGCGAAGAGCCTGGCAAGGCGGCCCGAGAGGTCCTGGAGTCCTTGCCTCGAACCGCGATCGCTCATGTCCGGGCGGACACTATCGCTCCCGAGTCGCCGTCGCCTGGCTTCGCATCCAAGCCTCCTACTCGCCGCGCCGCGTTCTTTGGAAGGGAGGCGGAGCTTGGACTCGTTCGCCAGCAGCTATCGAGCGAGGACGGATTTCGACTGATCACATTGATCGGGCTAGGCGGTTTCGGCAAGACCCGAATCGCCGAAGAAGCGAGGATTGAGAGCTTCGACTCGTTCGAACGCAGGTCTTGGATGGTTTCCCTCCTGGGATGCCGCAACGAAGACGAGGTCCAGGAAGCACTCATGGCGCCGTTCGAAGGGCTACCCCAACGAGTTTCCGATCCTGTTCAGGTCGTTGGGGCGCGAATCGGGAGCCAACCCGGGTTGCTCGTGATCGACAACTGCGAGCAAGTTCTTCGGGAAGCGTCCGCCGTTGTCGAAGCACTCCTTGCGAATTGTCCGAAACTGCGGATTCTTGCGACAAGCCGAGTCCCGTTTGGGCTGCCGTACGAACTCGCCGTGCCGGTCGGCGGCCTCCCCGTTCCTTCGGAAGGAACGGACCTCGAGACATTGCTCGATTCCCCGATTGTGCGGTTGCTCGCGAACGCCGCGCAGTGCGTCCGGCCCGGGTTTGCAGTTACGCCGGACAACGCTCGTGGAGTCCAGGCTCTTTGCGCTATGCTCGAAGGCATTCCGCTGGCCGTTGAATTGGCAGCGGCGCAACTGGGGACGCTGTCTCCTGCGGAACTCGTGGGAGCGATTGGCAGACGGACCGACCTGGCGGATAACGATCGGCGCATTGAGTCGCGTCACAGGCATTTGAGATCGGTCTTGGAGTGGAGCGTGCATCAGCTTCCGGCTGAGGAACAGAAGGCGCTCGCCAAGCTAAGCGTTTGTCGGGGGAGCTTCAAGCGCGACCTGGCCGAAGCCATTCTTGGCAGCCGATCTGATAAGGCTCTGAACCATCTTTCGAGTTCATCGCTGGTTTCCTGGTCGGAAAGGTCGGACACTCTGCGCTTTTGCCTGCTCGAAACAGTACGTGAACTGGGTCAACGCTTGCTCGAAAAGGATGCGAAAGCGAAGAAGGACGCATGCGCGGCCCTCGTCCGGTGGGCGACCCACCTGACGGAAGGAATCCATCAGGTCGAGAGCCATTCGGAAGCTAGTCTTTGGGCCGAACTCGTTTCTACGGAAACCGTGAACGTGCTTGCCGCTCTGCAGGCGTGCGTCGACGGCGTAGTCGAGCCCGAGGAGGCTTGGAAACTCGCTTTTCCCCTGGTCCAACTTTGCGAATACCGCGGCTGGGCGCAACCTTGGATTCGGGCGATCGAATCCCTCCTTGAAGCGACCCGCGAACGACTGTCGCAGGCGACGTTGTCCCAAGCGCACGCGACTCTGAGACTTCTGTATTACAACCTTCGGGACATTCGCAACGCGCACCGTCACATCACCTCGGCCGTCCGCGCTGCCGATGAGGATGGTTCGCCTCTTCTGCGAGGCCGATGCCGCTCGTCGTTCTCGGTCACGGCGTCGCTGCTGGGACAATTCGAGGAGGCACAACGGGCGGCGACGGAGGCGATGGAGCTCTTGCTGGTGGCAGGAGAGCCGGTGTCGGCTGCGCGGTCAGCGCTGTTTTACGGCTGGGTCGTCTTTGATCGGGGCGACGAAGTGGAGTCAGAGCCTTTCTTTCGCAGGGCCCTGGAGCTCGGTGAGTCGAGCGGCGACACCGAAACCATCGGTTCCTCGCTCTTGGGACTCGCCTGCTCGGTCGGGCATCGCTCCCACCCGGATGCCCAGCCGATTTTCGACCGAGCGTTGGAACAGATGCAGGAGCTTGGGAAGCCGGGGCAACTCGGCCATTCCTACTTCTATCGAAGTCTCATCGACTACCGGCATGGGAGGCTCCGGGCGGCGATGGAGAATTTCGCTGAGTCCGTAATGGCGTTCACGGGGGCCGGCATCGCACTTGGCCAGACGCCGCTCACCATCGGGGGCACGATTCTGGCCGCCTTGGGCCGATACGACGATGCGGCACTCTGTTGGGGCCGAGCCGAGGCGCTGCGCGAGTCGCACGGCATGACGATGTTCCCGACCCAGCAGAGGGACTTCGACCGGGAGTTCCCCAAGGTTCAGAACGCGCTCTCGGAGGAGGGTTTGAGGCGGTCGATGCGAGCCGCTCGCTCCGCCACGGACGAAGAAATCCGGGAGATGATTTGCCGGGCCGTAAGGGCCGTGAGGGCGTGAGTCCTTCCGGCGATAGGCGCGGCAAGCGAATCGAGGCGGGCTGAAAGCTTTCAGCGGGAACTGCTTCTCCGGATGCCGCGCGGAAGCAGTTTCTGGAATGGAGGACCGCTCGGAGAGTGAGGCTTGCGTCGAAGAGCAGCTTCATTCGAGAGGAGCCGCTAGCCGCCGCTCCCTTTCAGCTGCGAAGGCGAGGCACGCGCGGATGTCGTCGAGCGTCAGGTAGGGGAATTCCTTGACGATCTCTTCGGGAGTCATGCCGGAGGCGAGGTACTCCAGCACGTCGGTGACCGTCACCCGCATCCCTCGGATGCAGGGCTTGCCGCTGCGCTTGTCCGGCTCGACGGTGATGACCTCCCGCCAGTTCATGGGTCCACTGTACAACGGACGGGCGAAAGTGCCCTCGCCACGTCTCGGGACCGCGGGTGACGCGGAGCTTGCCCCCGACCAGGGGTGGCGGGGCAGGTCCCGACGAGTCGGGATGCTCCCCGATAGTCGGGGCAGGCGGAGTCGCTCTTGATCGGGACCACGGGGATCGGATTCTAGGTGTGGAGGTGCTGCGCATCGCGGACCCCGATCGCCGGGACTCCCCCAGCGTCTCGCGGTTGTAACGCCGACCCTTAAAGACCTCGCACGGCACGTAGACGTCCTGCAGGAATGGCAGGATAGCGGAGTATCATGCTTCAAATGTGGGTGGATCATGTCAAGTGTGCTGCAGATCTGCGAACTGAGCTTAGTGAGACGATCAGGGGATTCGAAGATCAGATTCAGCAGAAGACCAAGAAAGCGGCGCCCTATCTCGACAACCTCAAGGCCCTTGTGCATGCTTTGGCAACCGAAGATGATCCCTACACTCTGTACCTGAGGGCTGAATTCCGCAGCGCAATCATAGCTGCTTGTCTGATTTCGAACAAATCGGCTGGCCACCTCGTGGGAGCGGCGTTGGATAAGATCGTCGAAGACTCGTTGGTCAAGTTGAAAGCCAACGACCCTGAGTGGAAAGAGGTCCTGGTTTCGCGAGCGGCGCTTACGTGGGGCGACGCGCTCGGCGGCTCAATGCGTAACTTGGTCGGTCAGCAGGCCGAAGCAGGATTTCTGGACCGATTGGTGGCCATCCTAAGGGCGAAGGGGCTTAGCCCCAATGTAGGCACCAGCACGGGAGGCAAGGTCAACAGCGTGAGTTGGGGTACGCGCATCGTGTTTCTCAATCGAACCTGCGGGATCGTCAGGAACAACATAGATGCGGTACTAACGGACGCGACAGCCGGCCAACCGAACTTGGACGACCCGTCCGTCTACATTGCTTGTGGCGAACTTAAGGGAGGCATTGACCCAGCGGGTGCCGACGAGCACTGGAAGACCGCGCGCACGGCATTGGATCGAATTCGAGATCAGTTCAAGACGGAGGGATACGCCCCAAAGCTCTTTTTCGTTGGAGCTGCCATCGAAAGCGCGATGGCAGATGAGATCTTTCAACGCTTGAAGGATGGACTGTTGTCACATGCCGCGAATCTGACGAAGCCCGCACAAGTGACGGACCTGTGCGAGTGGCTCATTGGCCTTTAACTTTTACGCCACACGTAGACGCACTTGCGCAACTCCTTCCTTCCGTGCTCTCCCATCTGCTGACTGCTGTTGCCCTTCCCGGTAGGGAGCACCCAGATTCGTTCCGTGCGCAGCCCCGCTCGCATTGCGAAATCGGAAAGGATGAGGTCAACCGGGATCGATGCGCCTGCGTAGCGAACGTTGTCGTTGACCATAACGATAGGAGCGCGCTCTGATAGAATCTCCGCCAACTGGAAAATCGCGACGGTCATCTCCAAGAAGTAGCCTTCAACCATTCGAGCGATGCCATCGTTGTTCAGCTGACCACGATCCCTTTGGTCACGAAGATATGCGAGCGTCCCTTGAAGAAACTCGTGACAATGAAATGCCTCGAGGGCGGACCTCCAAATTGTATCCGGGATCGTGCGCGATAAATGGACCTTTTCCCGATTCTCGACCGTACACGTCAAGAGTGACTGGCGAAGTTCCTTTAGTCTCTCCTCGCCAACCCCAAGGGCAGCTAACTCTAATGCATACGTCCGTGTGTAATCGTAGCGGTTGCAGTATGGCGGAGAGGTGATGACACCTGCAATTGATCTCGGTTCCAGTTCGGAAAGCCTCTCAAAGAGGCTTCCTGCCGCCACGGTCATTCGGCCCCTAATCGGTTCATCGAAAAGTCCCTGCAATCTGTCTCCGGGTCCATTCAGGTCAGCACAAATCTCTGCCAACTTCCCACCTATCGCGGCCTCGAAGCCGAGAATTCGGCCTTTGTCAAAGGGCTTCTTGCCCTGACGCCTGCCAGACCGATGATCCCACCTGAGATATTGGCCATCCTTCCGTGTGAAGCTAATAGGTTCGAGAATGCAGAGCGCGGCGAATCGCAGGACCGTAAACAATGGATCATCCATCGAATGTGCAAAGGCAAGATAGCGCCCAAGCTCAACTTCCGTGTCCGCTGGGAACGCATCCCTTGTTATGCGAAGATGGGGAAAAGGCATGCCTGATCCAACCCATGACTTCCAGGGCCTCTCGTGGGCTATTCTTCCAAGGGCCGCAACCTCGTCGGGAGATAGCAGAGACGCCGCCTCCCTAGCTCGCATGACCTCGACGCCGACAGGAAGAAGCTCGATCCCAAACGAGTCTCGCCCAAGGCTGCTTGCCTCATAAAGGGTTGTTCCAACACCTGCAAATGGATCGAGAATTGGGCCGGGCGGAAACGCAGTGGACTCGAGGAAGCTCCTCACAAGCGCGGAGGAAAAGCCCTCCTTATATCTGAACCATCGGAGGACTGGTTCGGTCTTGTTCGCCTGAAAGGAAACGAGTTGCCTCGTCAACGAGGCGTTCACAGTGAGCTTGTCCGCGTATCGTGCCTCCAGCGAAGCCTCCATCGCGGCAAGCTCACGGAGGGTGGGGACAGCCGAGGAATAAGTCGAAACGGTCAGTGTAGTCGCCATTCGTCTACTTTATTACAAATCATTGCGCGTACGCAACTATTTTTTGGGTCGGCCCGGCTTACGCCGAGACTTCCCGTAGGAACGGACGCTTTCCGAGTCCAAAAGGTAGTCACGTCCATACTTCTCCGCCTTGATTTCCTCTCGGGCGACGAGTTGCCGAACCCGCTGCGGCGTCACGCCCAGATACTTCGCCGCGTTCTCGGTCGTCATGAACTTCTCCACGAACTGATTATGGCTGCGCGGTGGCGGAGACGATGGCGGACCAGTGGTCGCCGCCGTCGGGGGAGCAGTAGACCTAGCCGCCTGTCGTCCCAAAATACACGCCGCAGGGTCGAGGAAAAACTGCCATTCCAACCCGGTACGGCTGGCGCAAGGGAGGGGAAAGCTCGAATCGGATTACTGGGGCGTGGCCTTGCCCATTCGAATCAAGAATCGGAGCGCCTCATTGACGGCCTCCGACGTTGGAAACACCTTCGCCACGTCCGGCGCGATCTCAACAGGCGTTCCCTTTGCTCTGCGCCCGGCCCCCCGTGCTACGACTGTGAGTTTGGAGAAGTCGTACTCGGGACGGAGGTCGTCGTCGCTAAATTTCTTCCTCATAGTGCATCCGTTCTTTTCGGGTCGCCTCGCGGGCGCTGATCAACCGCATAGCGTACTCTCATTGAGTATACGAGACGATGAGCAGGCGACGCTTGCTCGATTCGCCCAGAATGACGAACCGGGCTTCCTCGACCGAATGGTCGGGATCGGCGAAGATCAGATACAGCGGATCGCGAAAGACCGTCGCCGCCTCGTCGAAGGAAACCCCATGCTTCTCGATATTGGCGCGCGCCTTGTCATCGTCCCATTCAAATGCCACGAAGCGATTATGGGCCCTCCGCTCGCCAATACGGCGCGGTCAGGCTTACCTCAACGTCTGCACTTCCACGCTCAGGACCCCCGGGAAGTGCTCGTTGATGGCGGACCAGTGGTCGCCGCCGTCGGGGGAGCAGTAGACCTGACCGCCGGTCGTTCCGAAATATACGCCGCATGGGTCGAGGGTATCGACTGCCATAGCTTCGCGCAGCACATTGACGTAGCAATGCTCCTGAGGCAGGCCGTTGGTTAGAGCTTCGAAGTTGTTTCCCCCCGTGCGGCTGCGGTAGACGCGGAGCTTGCCGTCCGGCGGGACGTGCTCGCTGTCGCTCTTGATGGGCACCACGTAGATCGTCTCCGGCTCGTGGGCGTGGACGTCGATCGGGAAGCCGAAGTCGCTGGGCAGGCCGTCGCTTTTTTCAACCCAAAGGTCGCCCGCACCCTCCGAGACCATGACGTCCCAGTGCTTCTGCATGTAGAGCTTGTCTGGATTCGAGGGGTGGAAGGCGATGCGGTGCACGCAGTGGCCGACCTCGGCCTCGGGCTCGGGCATGAAGTCGGACTTCAGCCCCTTGTTGATCGGCTTCCAGGTCTCGCCGCCGTCGTCGGTGCGGAAGGCGCCCGCGGCGGAGATGGCGACGCACATGCGCTTGGGGTTCTTGGGGTCGATCAGGATCGTGTGCAGGCACATGCCGCCCGCGCCGGGCTGCCAGTCCTTGCCGGTGGTGTGCTTGCGCAGGCCGCTGAGCTCGCTCCAAGTCTTGCCAGCGTCGCGGGTGATGAAGAGCGCGGCGTCCTCGACCCCGGCGTAGCAGACGTCCGGGTTATCGAGCGAGGGTTCCAGGTGCCACACGCGCTTGAAGACCCAGGGGACCTCGGTTCCGTCGAAGGTCTTGTGGGTTCCGGCGACACCGTCATAGACGAACTTGTTGCTCTCGCCGCCGGGGAATCCCCAGTCGGCCATGCGCTCGGCCTCGGTGCTGCCGGGGGTGACCCAGGTCTTGCCGCCGTCGTCGGAGCGCTGCATCACCTGGCCGAACCATGAGCTGGTCTGCGAGGCGTAGATGCGGTCCGGGTTCACGGGCGAGCCCTTCAGGTGGTAGACCTCCCAGCCGGTGAAGTGCGGGCCTTCGATGTTCCAGTTCTTCCTGTCGGAGGAGGTGCAGATGAAGGCGCCCTTCTTGGTGCCGACGAGGACTCTGACTTTGCTCATGGGCATACTTTACTCGTTGGTAGGGGATTGGGGGAAGGGGGCGCGCCGGTCAGAGCGGCAGGGGCTTGTCCAAGCCGGAGGCGGACTTGATTTGCTCGGGTTCCGCTTGCCACGCGCGGAGCAGATTGGCCGCGGCGGAGTCTCGCTGAAGCTCTATGCCGACGGCCACCCAGTAGACGGCCAGCGAAGCAAATATGAGGGTTGATGCGGCCGCCGGACGGGTTCGTGCGGGGACGAGGAGGAGTACGTAAGCTACAAGCAGCGTTCCGGGAACGATTGAAAGGAACTCAGGGGTCGCTCCAAAGAACGTGAGCAGAGCCAAGACCGCCAAGCCGAGGATCGCAAGGACCCAGTAGAGGAATGGGCGGTTCGAATAAAGCACGAGGAGCAGTAGGCCGACCCCCGCGAGCATGGCGCCCCCCGCAATGTAGAAGTTCTCGGGGATCACGAGCGCCGGAATGAACAGGACCACCGCGACGCCAGCGATCCACCAAGGCGGTGGCGGAGATTGGGGATCGTGCGCCCGAAGTCGATCGAGAAACAGGAGGAAGGCGGCGAGGACCGCCAGCAGGATCAGCCAAGGGAGGGTCATGCTCAATTCTGCGTTCGTCAGCAGTTCGGCCAAGAGTCGCCCCAGTCCACCGAGGACCGCGATCGCGCCCAGAACGGGTCCTGACGCCCGTGTGGGCA
Source organism: Candidatus Nitrosymbiomonas proteolyticus (assembly GCA_017347465.1). Lineage (GTDB taxonomy): Bacteria > Armatimonadota > Fimbriimonadia > Fimbriimonadales > Fimbriimonadaceae > Nitrosymbiomonas > Nitrosymbiomonas proteolyticus. The sequence continues at coordinate 2,668,482 of AP021858.1, forward strand.
TTCGCTTTCGGGTCCAGGCAACCACGACGAGCGCTGCAAAGACCGACAGGAACAGTACTGCGGCCATCCTCGATGGGTGCCATGTCTTGTTCAAGAAAAGCTCGCTGAAAGTAGTGTCCAGTCCGCTTGTGACCACGAACGTAGCACGACGCGCTTCCTCCACTCGGTCGAACGCCTCCTGCGCCCATTCCGCGTTACGGGCGTCGCCCTTTGTCCTCAGATCGTAGAGGAAGTCGCGACTCCACTGCTCGCGGTCTTTCGCATTGTATGAACTGCCGGGCTTAAGGCGGTCGGGTGGAACAGTTGCAAGGGTCAGACCCGACCTTGCTAACATGATGTCGGCCGGAGCATCTGTTGTCTTTGCGAGAACGTACTGCTGGCGGATGACGGCGAGCCGGAGTTCTGTGTCGCCGGGGTTCGCTCGGAGTATTTCTCGCAGGAGTTCCCTTACTAATGGAAGATGGTGCAAGCCCACCGACGAGGCCTCCAAACGAAAGCGGTTTCCGCCGAAGCCAAACCTCGCTTCGGCGGTCCTTATGACCGCTTCCGATTCGTCTCGCGAAAAGTCGTCGAACCGATCGAGAAGGGATGCTCTGAGAAAAAACTCTTTTGGCCGCTCGAGTTCTCCGAGAGCCTCCAGCATGGCCGCCTTCAGGACGGGAAAGAACGCGTTGTCGGGATCGGCTTTCTCACCTCGCTCGCAAACTTCGATAAGGGTGCGAGCTGCTTCGACTTGCAGTTGCGTGGGTTGCCTTACTGCCGAACCCCATTGGACGTACCTGCATAGGTTCCTGGCCAGCACACCTTGAACCACTGGATCGTCTGGATATTTCGCCGCGTGCGCCTCTAGGAACTTCGTGGTCCGCTCGTTCGGCCCTACATCTTCCACCGACACACGAGCAGTTGGTAAGAGCCACGCCCACTCGTCCGCTTTGAGGTTGGCCGGCGCAGGGCTCGTGCGCCATAGCTCCCCAATGTTTCCCGTGGAAAACTCAACGTACGGGTCGCCGGTGGGGTGACGGGTAATCAGGGCTCTGAATTGATCCGCCAGGACCCAGCGGGTCGAGGGAAGCGCGCCGAGGACGATCATCGACCCGGCGGCAACGCCTACGGCTGCCAGGAGGGGATTCAGCTTGGCCATACTTCGCTCTCCTTCGACTTCGAAGTTGGCTCTGCGTATTGGGTTTCTTCGGGCCAGTCGAGTCCGGCTCGCTTTGCGCTGATCTCAAGCAGTGGCGCGAGGTTGGGATTGGGGGATACGGGAAGAGCGTAGAGCGCGACGACGATCAGCGCCGCGGTCGCTGCCGCCCCCGCGCCCATGGCCCAGAGAAAGCCGACCAGCGACTCCCGAACGCGATTCAGAGCGGATTGGACGCCGAGCGCAGCGGGTGGGAGGGCCTCGTCGCAGGCATCGTAGAAGCGGGATAGCTCCTTCATGGGGTCGTTCATTGTGCCTCCTCCCACTTCTTTCGAAACGCGGACTTCGCCGCGTGGAGTCGGGATGCGACCGTTCCTTCGGGGATGTCCAGCAGATGGGCGATCTCGGCATAGGAGTAGCCCGCTCCGAGCGCAAGGGCGAGGAGGGCGCGCTGTTCCGGCTTCAGCTTACGCAGCGTCAATCGAACCTGGAGCGACGCTCCGAGGTCGGGATCGGAGGCGGCTGGTTGTTCGGGAAGGGCCCGACTCTCACGAGCGCGCTGATCGAGCGCTGCGCGCACAAGGGTCTTCTTGAACCAACCATCGGCTGCTTCAACGGAACGTAGCGACCTTCGGGAGCGGTGGGCTCGGATGAGGGCCTCTTGGACGGCGTCGGCCGCAGCATCGGGGCAGCCAGTGATTTTCAGCGCGAGGCGGTATCCCCAGACGCGCCACCGGTCGATCGAGGCAAGCACGAGGTCGGTTGGCTGCCGTTCGTCGCCAGCACAGGAGGCCGTGATCCACTCAACCGCACTTTCTGACATCGCCAATAGGTAGACCGAGAAACGGGCAGTATTCTTCGCACGTTGCGTTCGCCCCCTTGCAGTTTGGTGCCCCGCCGAAGGCCACCAATGGCGGTTCTGAACAGGCTAGCTCGACCCCGCAAGACTGCCAGGTTTCATCCGAAAATCCACAAGCCAGCAAGAACGCGGTTATTATGAACGGTGATCGACTGCTTCGCGTATTTTGGTACCTGCAGTACCTCGGAGCAGCCGGACCAAGAGGAGGAGACTTATGGACCGCAAATTCGTATTCGTCTTGGGCGCAACGCTCGCCGCTTGCGTTGTTTATGGCAATCCGGCCGTTTCATCGATTACAGGCGGCAGTTCGTTTGGGATTTTCTACGGCGGATCAACGGGGGACGTCGTTGGTTTTAGGTTTACCGCCAACGCGGATTTTTTCGTCACCGATCTCGGAGTTCATATCGATACTGATGGGCTGCAATCGAGCCACATGGTCGGAATCTGGAGAGACTCGGACCAGGCGCTCATGGCATCCGCACTTGTCGATCCGGGTACTGCCACGACGCTCGGCGACTGGATGTACCAGAGCATTTCGCCCGTGCAGTTGAGTTCGGGCGCCAGCTACACGGCAGGTGCGATGTACACCGCGACGGACTCAGACTCTTACGTTTCGAACCCCACAACTGTGGTGACGGACCCTTGGATTACTCTAACTGCAAGCGTGTACCCATCGGCCGGCAGCTTGGGATTCGTGTACCCATCACTAACGAACGCCGGGGCGCGTGGGCGGCACGGTCCCAACTTCATCGTGGCCGCTGTCCCTGAACCGACGACATTGATCGCCCTTGGGCTTGGCGGGATGGCGCTCGCTCGACGGCGCAGAGCCAAGCGATAGCCTGAACCCATTGAGGGAATGGGAAGCAGGGGCCGCAAACCTCTGTTTCCCTTGGTTGTTACTTGCCCGGTTTCTTCATCAGTGGTCGGCGTCAGGCCGGGAATTTGCCCGCTGTCCGACAGCGGGTTCGGAGGCTCCCCTTCCCCAAACACCAGCTCGGCGAACCAAGAGCGGCTTCGATTTCGACACCATCCGATTCGGCTGATTTGCCGAGGCTTCCGGGCTCGATCCAAGGCGCGATGCCTCGCATTCCTCTAGCGGCGCCAGGGTTTTTTCTGGGAATTGTCACAAGAGAGCGGTTCGGGATCAACCTGTTATGTAAAGCCCTCAATACGCCTCCTTGGAGCAACTGACATGAAATACCCCAACCCATTCCGAACCGTGGGCATCGCCTGCGTGGCAGGAACGGCAGTCCTTGCGCTCACCGTGCAAGCTCATGCCCAATACATCGCCAATTCGCGCGTCTTCCCGCCTACGGGCGCGAGCTACGTGCCGATGACCCCTGCGGACACGATGATCCACTTTGGCTCGACGCCCACGAAGATCCGCAACCTTCATTGGACGAACGGCAGCGGCGGCCGCATACCGGAGCCTCCGGGAACGCCTTACATGATCGATTCGTTCTTTGACATTTGGACCGAGATTTCGTTCGATGGCGGCGCGAATTGGTTCCCTTCGCAGCACACCGGCAATACGGTCATTATCCGCGGCAATGCGCAACCTCCGGTGGGTAGCGTCGAGGTCATTCAAACCGAGTTGCTGATGATGGACCTCCAAGGCGTCGCGTTCTCAGGCTGCAATCTCCGGTTGTCTCAGACGATGCCGAGTCCGGGGCAAACGACTCTGACAGACATCGGAGGCGGACAGTACCACATCGACAGCTTCTTTGACATCTTCACCGAAATCTCGTTGGACGGCGGCACCACGTGGACTCCCGCCACGAACAGCGTCAGGCTGGGCATCATGCCAGAGCCCGCGACGCTCGCTTCGCTGGGCGTCGGCTTCCTGTGTTTGATTCGCAACCGGCGGAAGTCGAAGCGCTAATCTTCGCCCTAGCACCGGAGAAGGCCCGCATCGAAAGCGATGGGGGTCTTTTCGTTTGCGTATCTTCAATCAACGGTCAGCCAAAGCGTCTGTTCGATCGTGCGATCGCCGAGGTCGGCTCGAAACACGAGGGGAAACGTGCCTTTGGCTCCGGGAGGAACCACAAGCTGGAGCACTCGCCTGGCGGCAGCGCCCATCCCACGCAGGCTAAAGTTGCGATCTCCGCCCTCTTCCGCCCTCCAGCCCGACGGAGTCAAGACCGCGTACATCCCTCGAACGACCTCCGGGGAAAACGTCCGGACATAGAACGGGAGCCGAATGCGCTGCTCCGTATCGCGAGACGGAACGACGTTGGGCTGAACCCAATCGAACTCGGCAATGGCTGCGATCCGGTAGCTAACGTGGGCTTCTGCGCTGTCGCCCGAACTCGATTGGAGCCGGACGCGGGCGATGCGATAGCCTGGGAGGGCCGGTGGGACGATGGGCGTTTTGTAGTCCACAAACGCTCGATTCTTGTTGTCCCATAGCGGAAAGGGCGTATTGAGCAAGGCGAGGTTGGTCGAATTCAAACCGACTCCGTCTACCACCGCCCGGCGGATTCCTAGGGCTTCGGAGCCTTCAAAGGTGAATCGAATCCACACTTCGCCGCCGACTCCCATCACGGGCGTGTTCACCTCGTAGCTAACTTTGAGGCCCTCGAGCGGGGTCGCCAGCCTGCGGTCGGCGAACCGAACAGGGGTCAGCGTTCGGGGCAAGTAGGCTGGATAGTCGTCTTCGACGAAGGGGACTCCGTCAGCCCGAATCCCGAGGGTCCCCTTGTTACGGGCTGGGAGTCTTCCGGAGCCGGGGTCGATGAGGGTTACCTCGACCGACCAGAGTTCGCCCGATTGCGCGCCGGCAACGACCAGGGCCTTCTCGAATCCCGGCGCGGGCTTCCACACAGGGCCCGTCGCAGGGGTCGCGTCGAGCCAGCGAAGGCGGGCGGTGGCTCTACCTCCGTCCCACCTCAGCCGAACCTCCAAGTTATCCTCTCCCCGAAGCCATCCGTCATTGGCCATATCGAGGGAAAACACGATCTCGCGCCCAAAGGGGCTTGTGGCGGCCAAATGCAGTACGCCCGGTTCCCACTGGAGGTACGAGACCGCTCCTCCGGCATCGCCAAGGGAGTCCCACTCGGCGGTTTCGAGGACCCCGTCGACGAAAGGAGTGAGCATCAGCCTCTCGGGGGTCTCGATTGCGAACGGAGTCGCAAAGGTTTCCTGTCCAACGGTGCTTACCGCAGCAAGCAAAACAAGCGTAGCCAGCATCTCGTCGTAAGGACGGTTCGGAACCGTAGATCGCACCCTGCGAATGAGGCTACTGGACCCTTGGCCGGTCAGATAGCGGCGAACCTCGCGACGACCTCATCGAGCATCGCTTCGGTGAGCTTCCCGGTGAAGGTGTTTTGCTGGCTGGGGTGGTAACTGGCGAGGCAGACTCCCAATCCCTCGACCTGGGCCTCGACCCCGTGAGCGAACTTGGCGAGGGGCCTTCGGCCAAGGGTTCGGAAGAGTTCCTTCCAACTCAGGCTCCCCAAACAGAGAACCGCTCGCCAGCTTTGAGTAGCGAGCAATTCCGCGAGAAACGGGCGGCAATTCTCGATTTCCGAAGGAAGAGGCTTATTGCCGGGCGGGGCGCAGTGCGCGATTGCGGTAATGAGGACTCCCTTGAGCCGCAGGCCGTCCGCCGTGTCGTCGCTGGTGGGTTGGTTGGCAAGGCCGGCGCGATGAAGGGCGCGGTAAAGCCAATCCCCCGACCTGTCGCCCGTGAACATTCGTCCGGTACGGTTTGCGCCGTGCGCCGCGGGCGCAAGTCCAACGATCAGCTTGGTTGCTTGGGGGTCGCCGAAATTCGGTACGGGCCGAGCCCAGTACTCCCAATCCCGAAAGCTCGCCCGCTTTTCTTGCCCCACCCGCTCTCGCCATTCGACGAGCCTCGGGCAGTTCCGGCAACTCTCGATCCTCTCGTTCAGTCTTTCCCACGGCACGTCTCATTGTGGACTTTCCATCGAATAATGGCGCGACTGCGGGCAATCGGCTCCGATCAAACGTTGTTAGATGTAAGGAAGATGCCGATCTACGAGTACGAACCGCTGGACCGGGACTGCCTGATGTGTTCGGGACGCGTCGAGGTAATTCAAGGCATTTCGGACCCGCCACTGGTCTACTGCCCGTACTGCGGGTTGGGGGTCAAGAGGGTGATCAGCAAGGCGTCGATCGCAGTTTCCAAGAAAGTCGATCCTGAAAAGGCCGCCGAACGCGGGTTTTCGACGTTTCGGCGAGTTGGGAAGGGTGCTTGGGAGAAGGTCGCTGGTCCCGGAGATTCCGACTCGCCCCCGCCCACCGACGCTCCGAAAGACGGCGTGATCGACGTTTCCCAGCTCGATGACTGAATCGGTAAGATCGCGCCCGATCTACCCTCGTCCCGGTTAGTTCAGAGCACACCGTCGGGCGGCAAGAGGGTGATTTCTTCCAGCCAGCTTCCTTCGGGACGCAGGCAAATCCGGGCGATTTCTTGCCCTACGTCGGCAACCTTGAGCATCCGCTTTCGGTCGGGGGCGCTCGATTGTGCGTCCCATAGCGGGGTATCGGTCGCCCCAAGCAGGACGCCTGCCGTTCGGATGTTGCTCGCTATGTACTCTTCGTTGAGGCACTTCACGAGCATTCGCGCGCCGGCTTTGGCCGAGCAATAGGCGGCCGCATGGGAGAACGGCCGGATCGCCGCGATGCTCAACACGATGACGATGCGCCCGCCGCCCCGTTGGAGCATGTGGGGAATCGCGGCGCGACACATCGCCAACGGGCCGATTAGGTTGGACTCGATTTGGCTACGGTGCTCGTCGAGGGTGAGTTCATGGGTGGGTCCATACTTCGCGGAGCCCGCCGATAGAAGCAGAACGGGGCGAAACTCCCCTTTTTCCGGAGCGAGTTCAGAGCAGAGGCGAGCGCAGAACCCCTCGTCGGAGGTGTCGCCTTCAACCTTAGTCAGGCATGCGTCGCCGCAGGCAGAGGCGGTTGCCCGTAACCTCTCCGGGTTTCGCCCGGTCAGGATGACTTTCGCTCCCGCTTGGGCGAGGGCCGTCGCGCTGGCGCGCCCTACGCCTCCGGAAGCGCCTGTGACGATCACTCGGAACTCCTGGCTCACTATCTTTCGACCTCGAAGGCGTTCCTCGCCGTTTCCAGAAGACGGACCCGAACAAGCTTCGCGGGCAGGGTGCCCTCGAGCGCTTCCCAAATCTTCTGCGCGACGACTTCGCTTGTAGGGATGAGCCCCTTCAATTCGGCAACGTCCACGTTGAGGTTCTTGTGGTCATAACGATCCACCACGATTTCGTGAACCGCCCTGTCGAAGAGATCGAGATCGACGAGCATTCCCGTCTCCGGATGGGGGTCGCCTTCGAGGGTGACTTCGAGCACGTAATTGTGCCCGTGGCCCGCTGGATTCCAGCACTTCCCGTAGAGTTCGAGGTTGCGCTCCTCGGAGAGCGCGGGGTTGTGGAGTCTGTGCGATGCTGCAAACTCATACGATCGGGTGAGGGTCATTCGTTCTTGGTCTCCTGTTCGATGCCATTCACACCAGAGCGTAGGCGTCTCTTCGAGGCGGAGGCGTGTGAGTTGGACGGGCAAGCTCCATCCGGCGAGCGTGTCGCGGATGTAGAGCGTGAGGTTCTCGGTTGTCGGCGGGCACCGCTGAAACCGAGGAATCTCGTCGTTGAGGCTCTTTTGGTCGAGAGGGCCGACGATCCGGCTCTGCAATTCCCGATCGAGGTCTTTGATGTTCACGACCATACCGGTTTCGGGGTCGATGGGGCCCTGCGCCGTGACGTCGAGTACGTAGTTATGGCCGTGGTTGAAGGGGGAGGCGAACCGGCCGAACCGGGCACGGTTCTGATCGGCAGTCAGGCGATCGCTCCAGTACCTGTGCCCGCACGAAAACACCACGCGCCGGGTGAGTTTGAAGCAGGTCACTTCGGCCTCCGGAATGGAACTCCGAGCGCTGCGGGGGCTGCCGTGCCCTTCCCCACGGCGATCAGGACGAGTAGGGCGACCCCATACGGCATGGCGATGAAGAGCTGGTAGGGGAGGTTCCAGCCCTTGGCTTGAAACGCGTATTGAAGCGAGTCGAGGTATCCCATGAGAAGCGCCGCGCCTATGACGAACAACGGATTCCATCGCGCAAACGTCACCATCGCGATCGCGACGAACCCCCGTCCGCCCGTCATGTTCTCGGAGAACGATCCCACAATTCCGAGGCTCAAGTATGCGCCTGCGATCCCTCCGAGAACTCCCCCAAGGGCGAGGGCCTGGAACCTCAGTCGGGCGACATCCCAACCGAGAGCGTCCGCGGCTGCCGGTTCTTCTCCGCAAGCTCGAACGCCCAGCCCCCACGGGGTCTTGAAGAGGAGGACATACACTACGGGGACGGCGAGCAGGGTTGCGAGGAGAACCCAGTCGACGCCTTGCCAGTTGGGAATCTTGGGGACGCTGAGAAGGACACCCGATTCGCCGAATTGGCTGCGGAAGTGCGCGCCGGTGACCCCCAATGCCAGGAGCGAGATCGCGGCGCCGGTCACGACTTGATCGACGAGAAGCGTGATCGTAAACAGCCCAAACACGAGGGACAGCAACAGCCCGGCGAGTCCGCCTACGGCGACGCCCAACCACGGGTTGCCCGTGAGATGGGTCGCGAACATCCCCGCATACGCGCCGATCAGCATGGTGCCTTCGAGGCCGATGTTGATCAATCCGGCCCTTTGAGTGAGGGTCTCGCCAAGCGCGGCAAGCCCGACCGGCACGCTGAATTGGAGGAGCAGGAGGAGCTCACTCATAGGCCTCCCCTGACCGCGCGGTTCTTGAGGAGAGTCTGGAGGGCGACAAAGCCGAGGACTCCCATCGCCTGCATGACGTAGATGAGGGTCGTTCCTCCCGCTGACAACCTGGCGAGGTTCTCTGACCCGGCAAAGAGCGCTCCGACGAACCCGCTGCTCGCGACGACCCCCAGCGGGTGGAGTCCGCCGATCAGGGCCGCCGGAATCGCGAGGAACCCCCAGTTCTGCGAGAATCCTGAACTGATCTGCCCGACTACGCCAGCGTATTCGACTCCGCCGGCGAGCCCGCAAAGCGCGCCCGAAAGCGCCATTGCCTGAATGCGGATGCGCCCTCCATCGATCCGTGCCGCGTCGGCCGCTTGGGGGTTCTCGCCTACCAGCCTGAGATTGAAGCCGTGTGCGGTGCGGAAGAGATACACGAACAGCGCTCCAGCCAGCAGGATCGCAAGGAGGGTACCGGTGTGGAAGTCGGTTTGCGCGTCGAACCTCGTGAGCATCACGTTTTCGGGCAGGCGGTCGGAGACTGGCAAAGCTCCCGTGGATTCCCGCAAGGGACCGGACGCTGCGTAGCTGATCCCCTGGATCGCGACGAAGTTGAGTAGGATCGTCGAAATCACGACTTGGACTCCCCGTCTCACGTGGAGCCAGCCCGCGAATGCGGCGAAGAGCGAGCCGGCGATCGCGGAGGCGATCAACACGAGCGGAGTGAGGACCAGTCCGGGCGTAAGCGGGACGAGCTTGTAAGCCAATGCGCCCGCTGTCGCGCCGACAAGAAGCTGCCCCTCGCCTCCGATGTTGTACATCGCGGAGCGCCATGCGATTACGATCCCCAGACTCGCGAGCAAGAGCGGGGTCGCCTTGACTGCGGTACGGCTCCAGCCGAACTTGTCGCCGAACGCCCCTTCGACGAGCAGAGCCAACGAGGAGCCGACGGGCAGCCCGAAAACGAGGAGGACGAAGACAAGGACCGCTCCGAGAACCGCGACGCCGGCAGCCAGAAGAACCAGCCGGTTCAAGTAGCCCCCACGAGCGCTCCCCCCGACATGCGAAACACGTGATGGCTCAGTTCGTCGAGTTCGTCACGGTCGCTGGAGAAGAGCGCAACGCCCGCACCCTTGGCAGCGGCCGATCGTATTCGTGATCGTACAAACTCGGTCGCTCGCAAGTCGAGCCCACGCGTTGGATTCACAGCTACCAGCACGTCCGGGGTTTGGTGCAAGGCCCGCGCTACGACGATCTTCTGTTGGTTGCCCCCACTCAGGGAACCTGCTGGGGCGTCGAGTCCGGGGGTTTTGATCGAGAACTCCTCGATCAGGCTACCGGCCCATTCGCGAGCGGCCGCGATCCTCACGAAGGGACCCAGCCGCAGTGTCGGAAGTCTGCTTCCTTCGATCATGAGGTTATCGAACACCGACGCGCCGAGGGCAAGTCCCTCGCTCCTGCGGTCCTGTGGTATGTATGCGGGCCGCCTCGAACCACCGAAAAGGTCGATAGTGCCGGATTGAATGGCCCGGACTCCTGCCAGGGCCTCGGCCAGTTCGACTTGCCCGTTGCCATCGACCCCGCCGAACCCGAGAATCTCGCCTTGGCGGAGTCGGAACCCGACCCTATGGACGGCGACTTCTCCGCGAGCGCCCCGAACCGTCACGTCCGTCGCCTCAAGTACGGCCGCCCCCAGATTCGGCGCAAGGGCTTCGGCCTTGGCGAGGCGGTCTCCGATCATCCAGCGCTCGAGTTGGTCGAGGTTGGCCTCGCTGCGTTCCACCGAACCTACGATCTTTCCACCTCGGAGGACGGTGATTCGGTCCGCAACCGAGAGCACTTCGGTGAGGTTGTGAGCGATTAGAACCACGCCCGCGCCTTGATCGCGAAGGCCCCGCAAGACCCGAAACAGTTCCTCAGTCTCCGCTTTGTCGAGGACGGCGGTGGGCTCATCGAAGAGGAAGGCGCGAGCTTGGGTAGAGAGCGCCTTTGCGATCTCGATTCGCTGCTTCATCCCGACCGAAAGGTCTTCAGTTCGGGCTTGGGCATCGAGCTTCCAGCCCAGCCGTTGCGCGGCTTCGAGCCCCGGACCAGACGCCCGGTCCATGTCGAAGGAGCGCAGAGAGGGACCCAAGCTGGCGAGGGCGATGTTTTCCTCGACGCGAAAGGCGGGCACGAGCGTGAAGTGCTGGTGAACCATCGCCACCCTTCCCGCGGACCGGATTTCGCCAGAGTCGGGGACCCAACGACCTTCGAAGAGGTGCATCAGGGTCGATTTTCCGGCTCCGTTCTCACCGATCACGGCGTGAATTTCCCTGGCGGAGATCGAGAGCGTTACGTCGTCGACGGCGACTGTCGGCCCGAACCGCTTCGAGACCGATCGGGCCGCCAACAGTTCTTCCGCCATCGCCTTGCGTCAGAACTCGTCCATGGGGACGCTGAGTTTTGCAGCGGAGATGTCTGCCTTGGACTTGGCGATCAGGTCGAGGACCTCGGCAGGGATTCGGTCGGTCCAGAGGGGATTCCAAACGAAGTCGATCGCGCCGGAGCCCATTTGCATCAGTTGAATTCGGCCCCTATAGTTGCCCGATTGAACTTCTCGCGCGAGTTCGAGGAACGCGGGGCCTGCGACGATGACGGCGGAGGCGACGATGGCGGGCGACACCGAGTTCTGGTCGCTATTCGCCCCAAACGCCATGACGCCTTTTTCTTCACATGCGTCGAACACACCCTTTGCGGCCGCGTTCGCCTGGTGGATGATGCAGTCCGCACCTTCCTCGATCAATTGGAGCGTCGCGCGCTTCGCGGCCGCGGAGTCGCTTCCGCTCCCGGTGAAGACTTCACGGACCTTGATTTCTGGATTGACCGACCACGCTCCGGCGGCGAAGGCCTTGAAGGTTGAACGAATCGAAGGGACATCGTCGCCGCCGACCATTCCGACCGCGCCCGACTTCGAGAGCTTCGCTGCCGCCATCCCCGCGAGGAAAAAGCCTTCCTCCAAAGCGAAACGAAAGGCCCCGACGTTGTCCGCGGTGTGTCCGCCCGAACTGCTGACGAACACCGTTTCCGGGAAGTCCTTGGCGACTCGGATCGAGGGCTCATTGTATTCGTACCCGTGCCCGAAGACGATGCGGAATCCCTTTTGCGCGTAGGAGCGCATGGCGTCGGGAATCTGCGCCGACTTTGCCTCCTGGTTGCGAACCTCCGCGCCGAGTTCCTTCTCAACGGCCTTCAGCCCTTCGTAGGCCATCGCGCTCCAACCCGCATCGCTGATCGGGCTGGGGGTCAAGAGGGCGACTTTGAGCTTGGATTCGGCCGCCGCCGTCTGTGCGGGGTCCGGTTCGTCCTTCGCGCCGCTACACCCGGCGATGGTCACGAGACACCCAAGGGCCAAGGCGGATTGCCATCTGCACATGGGCTGATTGTACGCTCTTTTGTCAGGTATCTGGCGACCCTGCTAGGGAATCCCGAATCGAGGTTAGTTTTGGACTTGGGCCGACTCGCCGCGGAAGACGAACTCGCTTCCCTCAAAGCTCACCCGGACCACCTGGCCCTCTTGGACCTCGCCCCGGAGGATGCTGTTGGCCAGCGGGTTCATGATGTACTGCTGGATCGCCCTCTTGAGGGGCCTCGCGCCGTACACAGGGTCGTAGCCGACGGTCGCGATTTCGACGAGCGCGCTTTCGGCAACATCGAGCGTGACGCGCTGTTCGGCGAGACGCTGGGCGAGGAGGTCGAGCTGAATGCGCACGATCTGCTTGATCTCGCTGACCCCCAGCGGGCGAAAGACGACGATGTCGTCGAGCCGGTTGATGAACTCGGGCCGGAAGAAAGCGCGCACCTCGTCGAGGATCTTCTGCTTGGTGGCTTCGAAGGGCGACGCTTTTCCTTCTGCCTCTGCTTCGCCTGTGGGCAATCCCAACGGTTCCGAGTAGTGGTGCGATCCGAGGTTGCTGGTCATGATGACGACGGCGTTTCGAAAGTCAACCGTTCTGCCTTGTCCGTCGGTGAGCCTTCCGTCGTCGAGCATCTGCAGGAGCACGTTGAACACCTCGGGGTGGGCCTTCTCGATCTCGTCGAGGAGAACGACGCTGTAAGGCCGACGCCGAACAGCCTCAGTGAGCTGTCCCCCCTCTTCGTAGCCGATGTAGCCGGGAGGAGCGCCGATCAGGCGGGCCACGGAGTGCTTTTCGCCGTACTCGCTCATGTCGATCCGCACCATCGCTTTCTCTTCGTTGAACATGAACTCGGCGAGGGCTTTCGCGGTCTCCGTTTTCCCGACGCCAGTTGGGCCCAAGAACAAGAAGGAGCCGATGGGGCGGTTGGGATCGGAGAGTCCGCTTCGGGCGCGGCGAATCGCATCCCCCAAGAGGCGAAGCGCCTCGTCTTGCCCCACGACGCGCTTGCGGAGCTGATCTTCGAGGGTGAGAAGTTTCTGCATTTCGCCTTGGAGCAAGCGGCTCACGGGGATTCCGGTCCACTTGCCCACAACCTCGGCGACGTCGTCGCTATCGACTTCTTCCTTCAGCATCTTCCCTTCGGTTTGGATGCTTTCGAGAGTCGCCATCGCCGCGTCCATTTTCGCCTTCAGTTCGGGGAGCCTCCCATGCTGGATTTCGGCCGCCCTGCCCCAATCGGCCTCGCGCTCTGCCGTCTGGAGTTGTCCTTTTAGGAGGTCCATTTCCTCCTTGAGAGCCCGCACCGCTTCGATCTGCTGTTTTTCCTTTTGCCACTCCGCGCGGAGTTTGGAGGCTTGCTCTTGGAGTTCGGCTAGCTTCTTTTCCGTCGACTGGAGTCTCTCCCGACTGGCCTTGTCCTCTTCTTTTCGGAGCGCTTCTCGGTCGATTTCGAGTTGAATGATCTGGCGCTCGACCTCGTCGATCTCGGTGGGCACGGAGTCGATCTCCATCTTCAACCGAGAAGCGGCCTCGTCCATGAGGTCGATCGCCTTGTCGGGCAGAAAACGGTCGGAGATGTACCGCGAGCTGAGGGTCGCCGCGGCGACGAGCGCGGAGTCGGTAATCCGCACGCCGTGATGGATTTCGTACCTCTCCTTGAGTCCGCGCAGAATGGAAATCGTCTCTTCGATGGAGGGCTCGTCGACATAGACGGGCTGGAACCTCCGCTCCAATGCCTTGTCCTTTTCCACATGCTCTCGGTACTCGTCGAGCGTCGTCGCTCCCACGCAGCGAAGCTCACCTCGGGCGAGCATCGGCTTGAGCATATTGGCGGCATCGAGGCTCCCCTCTGCCTTACCCGCCCCCACGAGCGTATGGAGTTCGTCGATGAACAGGACCACTCGGCCCTCGGCCTGCTTGATCTCTTCCAGAACGGCCTTGAGTCGGTCTTCGAACTCCCCTCGGTACTTGGAGCCCGCGATCAGCGCGCCCAGGTCGAGGGCGACGAGGCTCTTGTCGCGAAGCCCTTCGGGTACATCGCCGGCGATAATCCGCTGCGCCAGACCCTCGACGACTGCGGTCTTGCCGACTCCCGGTTCGCCGATCAGGACCGGGTTGTTCTTCGTGCGCCGGCTGAGCACCTGGATGACCCGCCGAATCTCCTCGTCGCGTCCGATGACGGGGTCGAGCTTGCCCGATCTCGCCCTTTCTGTGAGGTCTACGCCGTACTTTTCCAGCGATTGGTAGCGATCCTCGGCGCTTTGATCGGTGACCTTCTTGCCTCCCCGGATTTCTGCGATCGCTTGAGTGAGCGCCTCCTTGGTGACTCCTGCCTCCCGAAGCAGCTTCCCGGTAGTGCCGGCCTCCATTGCGAGGGCAAGCAGGAGATGCTCGGTAGAGACATAGGAATCACCCATCTGGTCGGCCAGCTTGAAGGCGTCGGTAAAGGCGCGTTGCACACGCCCGCCGAGCGAAGCGCCGTAAGTCGCGGACTGCCCCTCGACTCGCGGCATTCGCTCGAGTTCGGATTCGACCTTGGAGTTGAGCGGGGGCTCGGGTACGCCTAGTTTTTGGAGGATCGGACGGGTCGTCCCCGCTTCCTGTTTCAGGAGGGCCAGGAGGAGGTGTTCGGCGTCAAGGGCGGTGTGCTGGTAGTTCGCAGCAACCTGCTGGGCTTCCTGGACCGCCTCTTGCGCTTTGAGGGTGAGCTTGTCGAACTTCATGCGAATCTCTTTAGCCTCTTGCTATCAAATAACTTGATGCTCATTATTATAACGGGTCCAACCCGGGGGCCGTTCCGAACGTCCCGTCGCCCCACGAACATTGTAATCCCCCTGGGCGGCGTTGCCTACTTCCCGATGCAGAAGTCGCTGAAGATTCGATCGACCATGTCTTCGTCCGCGCTTTCGCCGGTGATCCGGCCCAACTCGTCAATCGCCGCAACCAGCCCGACCGCCACTAGGTCGTCCGGTACCGAGGCGAACAAGGCTTCGAGCGAAGACTGGACGGCCTCATTGGCCCTTCGGAGGTGCGGCCCGTGCCGCCCTTGAACGAGAGGCGTTGTGGCTGCGAGATCGGAGTCCGAGAACGCCTCGCACCAACGAGAGATCGCTTCGAGCCCCAAAGCGAACTTTGCGGAGACCGCGATATGCCCGTCCGGAGCGCGAAAGCCGGGGCGAAGGTCGGTCTTGTTCGCGATCATCAGAAGTTCGCGATCGATCTGCCGCAGCAGTTCGGCGTCGTCTTCGTTCAGCCCGGCCGAAGCATCGTAGACGTACGCCACAACGTCCGCCGATTCGACCCAGCGACGGGTGAGAGCGACCCCTTCGGCCTCGACCGGGTCGTTCGGTTCGCGGAGGCCCGCCGTATCGATCAGAACGCAAGGAACTCCGCCCAGTTCAACGGTCTCTTCGATGTAATCGCGCGTCGTGCCGGGGACCTCCGTGACAATCGACCGGCCAATTCCGGCAAGCGCGTTGAGGAGGGAGGACTTCCCCGCGTTAGGCCTGCCGACGAGGGCGATCCTCAGCCCTTGGCGAAGGATTCTCCCGGGTCGAGCGGTGGCGAGGAGGGAATCGAGTTTGGCGGAGGCGTCGCGCAGCCGAATCGCGGCGGCGTCTCGGTCGAGGTCGCCGATCTCCTCGCTGAAGTCCACGCTCGCCTCCACGGCGGCGAGGACCTTTTGGAGAGCCACGACGATCTCTCGAACCTGCGCGCTCAGACCTCCCGATCGAAGCAACTTGGCTTGTAGAAGCTGCCGCTCGGTCTTCGCTTCGATGGCGTCGCGTATCCCCTCGGCTTCGATGAGGTCGATCTTGCCGTTGAGAAAGGCTCGGTAAGTGAACTCGCCCGCTTCCGCGCTTCTCGCCCCAGCTTCGAGGCAGGCGTCGACGACGCTTCGCACCGCTGCCAAGGAGCCGTGTACGGAGAACTCCACGGCCGGCTCGCCAGTGAACCCTCGTCCGCCCTCGAAAACCAGCGCCAGGCCCTCGTCCCTTTGCGCGATGAGACCGTAATAGGCGCGGTGCGAAACGGGTCGATCCGGCCAAGGGGCGAACACCTGAGCCGCAACTTCCCATGCGGAGGCTCCCGAAAGGCGAACTACAGCCACCGGGGCGGGACCCGCGCCGGTGATCGGAGCGACGATGGTGTCGGAGAGCCTTCGCATGCGCTCTTTATTGTGCCTTTTGGCGGTCCGCAAGGATACGGCCTATGCGCTGGGGAATCCTTATCGGGTGACACCGCCACGCAACCCCTGGTATTTCGGGCTTTCGGCCTTCTGGTTTGCGACCAGTTTCAAGTGGTTCATCCTGTTCTTCCTCGTTCCGAGCCTGGTGGAGCAGATCGTTCCTGGAGGCGAAAAGGGCACGTACTGGGGAATGATCGTCTGGATCGGCGCGACGGAAGCGATGGTCGGTCCGGCGCTCATGGGGTGGCTGAGCGATCGCACGACCTCCCGGTGGGGGCGACGGCGGCCCTATCTTGCGGTGGGCGCGGGGATGACCGCAATCGCGATGCTTGTGATGTCCGAGGCGGGTTCCGTCGCCGCATTCGCGATCGGGTACCTGTTGGTTCAGATCTCGGACGACGTGGGGACCGGTCCCTACAGTTCGGCGATCCCGGAACTCGTTCCATTGGAAAAGCGGGGGCGAGCCTCAGGTTCGATGGCGCTCCTTCAGCTTACGGGGCAGTTGGCTGCGGTTGGCTTCGGCTTGGCCTTGAAATCGAGCCCCCAGTGGATATTTGGGAGCATCGCCCTCGTGAACCTTGCTTGCGCCGCGGTCTCGATCCACTCGATTCGCAAGCTTGAGAGCGCCGCGCCGGAGGTTCAGCGCCCGAAGATCGCGCCCTCGTTCGCTTCCCTATGGTCGCCTCTCAAAGACAGGGACTTTCGCTGGGCTTGGGGGACGAGGTTTTTGAACGCGCTGGGATTCTATATCGTTCTGAACTACCTCGTCTTCTACCTCTCCGACGTGGTGAAGGTGTTTGAGGTGGGTCCGCTGAAGCTGGGTTCGAGTTTCGAGGCCGCGATCGTCCTGGCTTCGGTTTTGGCGCTTTCGGGCGCGTTTGCAGCGGTCGTGGGGGGAAAGCGCGCCGATCGGATCGGCCGGAAAAGGGTCGTCGTGATCGCCGGCTGGACGATGTTCGTACCGCTGATCGTGTTTTGTTTCACCTCCAGCTACGCCGTGCTGTTCCCGCTGGCGGTCATGTTCGGGGTCGGTTATGGGTCGTACCTTTCGGCGGATTGGGCGCTCGTTTCCGACGTCTTGCCCGACCCCGATAATCCCGCGCGAGACATGGGCGTTTGGCAAATGGGCGTGGCCGCTCCCCAACTCCTTAGCGGGCTGATGGGGTGGGTGATCGACCAAATCAATCATCAGTCTGCCGGCCAAGGCTACCGAGTGGCGTTTCTGTTTGCGGGCGTCGCCACGCTGCTGGGCAGCTTGTTGGTGACGAAAATCAAAGGCTCCACGTAGGCTTCAACCTGCCAACGCGGTGGTTGACATAGTAGACATATATTGCCTACTCTCACGTTGCATCTCATCAAGGAGGTGAGCGTGAACCCAGAAAACGAATACTCACAACACAGCGCGGGCGAAATCGAGCGGCTGCTCGCCGAGGCGGGTCCGGGGTATCGGGGGCGAAGAGTTTCGCTCTCGGACCCTCGACGGAAGGCCCTTGCCGAGGCGGCACGGAGCGCTGGAATCGCCGCGCCCCAATACCTTGAACAGGCCACGCGGTGGATCGACCGGCCCGCAAAGCTCTTCGAGGCTGGCAGCTACCCCGACAAGGGCGTCGAAATCACGGACGAGCACCTCAAGGCCCTCGCCGAGAGGTTCGACCTGCCCGTTCCCGTACTGATCGAGCACTCCAACAGCCCGTTGCACATGGGCTACTTGACTCAAGTCGAGGCTCGCGGTTCGGAGCTTCATGGCACGGTCTCGCTGACGGAAGAGGCGAACCGGCTCATCGAGAGTTCCGGCGCAAGGTCGCTCTCTCTCGGTTTGGCGAGCGATCTTTCGGAGATTCGGGAGGTCAGCATCGTCTCCAACCCGCGAGTCGCCTCGGCGCAGCTCTTTTCGGGCTCGATTGAGTTCAGCGGCGCTTTGATCGGCGGTGACGAGCGCGGCGACGACCCCGTTTGGCGGAGCAAGTTCGAAGCGTTGGAGCGTTCGATGCGCCTTGCGGGCGCCGAGCAGCAAGTCCAGCAGTTCGTGCGCGAGGGCAAGCTCACGCCGGCGCAAGTGGAGTTCGCCTGCGCGCTGCTGGAGTGCGAACAGACCCTCGACTTCGGGGAGGAAAAGCGGCCGGTTCGAACTCTCTTACTCGCGCTCATCGAGCGCCAACCGCCGCTCAAGCTGTTCGGCGAACTTGCCCCGGAGGGCGAGCCCTCGGGCCGAGCACCCGAACTCGGACCCGACGAGGCTGCGTTCTACCGGCGCTACTTCCCCACTCTCGATCTCGACGAAATCGCCGCGAGGCGAAATCGGCAATGACCTACCCATTCTCAACCCCTTAGGAGGCCCTTCTTGGCAGCACTCAGTCAACCTTACGAAACCTTCGAAAAGCCCGGCCTGGTGGTCAGCTACAAGCTGTCCAACATCAAGGCCTACAAGGGCGCCCTTTGCGCCATCGACAGCAACGGCTATCTGGTGGTGCTCGACCATGCTACGGCCAACCTCAAGTTCGCGGGCGTGGCCAACGAGACCGCCGATAACTCCGGCGGGTCAGCGGGCGACAAGTCGCTCAACCTGACGAAAACCGGATCGTTCGTTTTCAAGGCCGCGACGGGATTCTCGCCGAGTCAGGCGGACTTGGGCAAGGAGGTGTACGCGAACACCGATTGGGAGGTTCAGACCTCGACCGGAGGCCTCACGAACACCTATAAGGTCGGCACGATCGTCGGCATCGAGACCACCTCGACGGGAGCTTCCGGCGTCCGCGTGCGGATCGACAACTACACCCAGTAACTCGGGCCCCGGACGTCGTGAAGAGGCGTCCCCTGGCACGACCTACGCATTCAAATAGGAGGATTCTCTATGGCTCTTACCCCGAGCGACATTCCCGACCTGTTGCTACCCGGCTTGAAGGCCGAGTTCGCGCAGGCTTACAAGAACGAAGTGGACCACAGCCCCGCCGAGCGGATTGCGACCACGATCCAGACGACATTACCGATTCAGAAGTACGCCTGGCTAGGAACGGTCCCGCCGATGCGAGAGTTCGTCGACGAGCGACGCCCTTCGGGTCTCGCCGCCAACGCCGTGACCATCGAGGACAAGACGTTCGAGTCCACCATCGCCGTCGAGAGGAAGGCGATCGAGGACGATCAACTCGACCTGATCCGATTGCGCATCCGCGACATGGCGTTCCGCGTCTCCATGCACCGCCATCAGATGATCGTACAGGCGCTCTCCGACGGGTTCGCGCAGAACGGATACGACGGCGTGAGTTTCTTCAACACGGCTCACCCGGCGGGAACTGGCACACACCCAAACCGCACGACCAAGGCGCTCGACGAGGCGGCTTTGGCGGAGGCGATCTCGACGATGATGGTCGTCCCGGACGAACACGGCACACCCCTCGGGATCGCCCCGGACACGCTCTTGGTCGGGCCGAAACTGCAATGGACCGCGCTCGAGCTCGTCGAAAGCCCGGTGGTGGTGTACAAGGGCAACGACAGCGACACCGCTCCGTCGACTCCGTACTCGAACGCCTTTCAGGGCAGGCTCCGCGTCGTAGTCAGCCCGTTCCTGACCGGCACGAGCGACGACTACTGGTTCCTGCTGGACACTCAGCGCCCGATCCGGTCGGTGATTCTGCAGCAACGTAGCGACGTTCCGGTGGAGTTCGGCGCGCTCGACAACACAAGCGGCAGCGAGAGCGCGTTCATGCGGGATCGGTTCTACTACGGCGTCCGGGCTCGCTACAACGTAGGCTATGGGCTCTGGCAGACGGCTTACGGAGCGATCCTGTGAACTGGACCGAGATCGCTCTGATCGCTTCGCTCTTGGGGCTGGGCGGAGTCGCCGGGGCCTTGATCTCGACGGTTTCGAGCGCAGCTCGGGTGTTGGATTCGTACGAAAACCTCTCCTCGACTTTCCGAAACTATCTCTCGGAGAACCGGGACCCAGGAGTCGGTCCTCTCGCCGTCGCTCTGAACGAGTTCGAGAACGAGGTCTCTGCGTTCCGGCTGGCGCTGAACCGGCTCAAGAAGGTGCTTCGAATCCGATGAGCCCGAGCGCCGAACTGCTAGCGCTCGTTGGCAGCTTCTTGGCGACTGCCTTCGGTCTGGTGCGGCTGGCGCTTTCCGCGCACCGCGCCATGACCGAACGGTTCGTTGACTTCCTCGAAAGCTCTTTGCGGAGGCAAGAGGAGGTCAACACGCACTTCGAAGCGGCCATCGAGCAACTTACGGAGAACGTCCGCGAGAACTCGACTCTCTTGGGGAGGGTCGCCGAAAGGCTCAACGTTGGAGGTCAATCATGAGTCTCAGCGTCACATCGTCCCGGGTCAAGGAGAAGTGCGGGATCACGGTGTCGGACTATGACGCCACGATCTCGAACCTCATTGGCGAGATCACGCCGGTCGTGGAGTTTGCGATTCGGGGAGAGCACCTCGCGGACACGGGTAACACGGGCCTACAAGCCACGCTGAAGCTAGGTCTAACGGAGGTGATCTGCGGGGAGCTCCTCGAACAGATCGCTCGCGAGCCAGGCGCCTTGGAATCGGTCAGCATCGGCGATCTTGCGCTTTCCCCGCCTCCGCCCCAAGTTTGGAGCACCTTGGCGGGGCTCAAGCGTCAGGGCTGGGCGCGGTTGAGGCCCTTTCTGAAGCCCGACGTCGCAGGCGTCCTCGCGACCGTCCTTACGGGCGGATCGAAGATTCCGGAGGAAAGCGGGTTATGACGCCTCTTCAGCGAAGGTTCAAGTACGTGATCGAACGCTTGGGTGACCCTTTCGAGGTGGACGCTCAGCAGCGAATGGGGGTGTTTGCCGTGCTCGCCGGCGCCAAGGCTTCGGATTTGCTAACGGCGGCCGAGCAACAGGGCGCAGCGATGCCGATGTACCTCGCTTACGTGCCCTTTGACGACACGACGGCCCTCTCCGAGACGGTCGCATGGAATGGGCGGTCGCTGGCCGTTGCCAAGGCGATCGACTGCTCGTTTCAAGGCGCGACGATCGTGCGAATTCTCGCGCTCACCTAGGCTCCCAGCATTTTGGCCTGTTGGGGGAACCTACTTAATGCGGAAAGCCGTCAATTAGAAGGCGTGGCTGCGGCTAAGACCAGATTGAAACGCCCAGACAACGCATCCCCCTCAGGCGAGGCCTGAAAACAGGAGTCCGCGGGAAGGCTCCCCGATTTGTCCAAGGAAAGGGTTGAAGGGAATCAGTTTGAAAGTCCTTTTCGTGTCCGCTGAAGTCGCTCCGTTCGCAAAGGTCGGGGGCCTGGCGGATGTCATTGGTTCCCTTCCCAAAGCCCTTGCCGAGATGGGCCATGAGGTTCGAGTGATCATGCCCGCGTATGGGATGATCGAGGAACAGCACGCGCTCGAAGTCGTCCCGGTTAACGGGACCTTTGAAGTGGGCACGGGCTCGCTGTGGAACCGCAGGGCGTATCTTAAGCGAACTCAGTTCGGCAAGGTCGAAATCTGGTTCGTCGGGGGCCACGAACGGTTTGCTGCCG
The DNA here is from genome assembly GCA_017347465.1 of Candidatus Nitrosymbiomonas proteolyticus. Taxonomy (GTDB): domain Bacteria; phylum Armatimonadota; class Fimbriimonadia; order Fimbriimonadales; family Fimbriimonadaceae; genus Nitrosymbiomonas; species Nitrosymbiomonas proteolyticus. The sequence continues at coordinate 2,690,292 of AP021858.1, forward strand.
CGCGTTCCAGTGAGACGGTGTATCAGTCGGGCTTCGAACAGTACGTGTTTTTCGCCAAGGCCGTACTGGAAGCGTGCGCCGGACAGGATTGGATTCCCGATATCGTTCACGCCAACGACTGGCATACGGGCCTGGTGCCCGTGCTCATGGAGGAAGATGGGAGCCGAGTTTGGGAGCGAACGGCCCGCGCGTTTACGATCCATAACCTTGCGTACCAAGGGATCTTCGGGATCGACGTACTGGATTACGCGGGGCTTGATCACTCGCTGTTCAGGTTCGACAAGCTCGAAACGTTCGGCGCGTTCAACTTCCTCAAGGCCGGATGCGTGTATTCGGACCAAGTCAACACGGTCAGCGAACGCTACTCGCGCGAGATCGAAACTCCGGAGTTTGGCTGCGGGTTGTGGGGTCTGATGCGGCATCTTCGGGCTACAGGGCGGTTTCAGGGCATCCTGAACGGGATCGACACCGACGAGTTCAACCCCGCGACCGATCCTCGCATCGCCGCCAACTTCGACGCCCACCACCCAGCAGGCAAGTCGATCTGTCGCAGCGACCTCATGCGCGAGATTCAACTCGAACCGATAGAGTCGACTCCGCTGCTTGTGGCGGTCAGCAGGCTGAGCGAGCAAAAGGGCATGGACTTGATCCTGAGCGCCTTGGAACGGCTCGTCGCCTTGCCCACTCAGATTTTCATTCAGGGAATCGGCGATCCGTGGCTGGCGGACCGGTTCGATGAGGCGGCACAGAAGTACCCGAAGCACTTTCGCTTTGTGGAGAGGTTCGATATCGAACTCGGGCAACGCGCATACGCGGGAGGGGACATGTTCCTCATGCCGAGTTCCTTCGAGCCTTGTGGCCTCGGCCAGATGATCGCCATGCGCTATGGAACCGCGCCGATCGTGCGAAGCACGGGGGGCCTTGCCGATACCGTGATCGACGGGGAATTGGGGTTCGTGTTCGGAGACCGGACGCCCGAAGGCCTTTTCGACGCCGTAACTCGCGCCCGCGATTCCTATTTGGACCCTTCCAAATGGTATGCCCTGCAGCAGGCTTGCCTTCGGGCGGACTACTCGTGGGAATCGAGCGCGGTGAGGTACCAGCAGATGTACGAATCAGCGGTGCGGCATCGCCGCGGGACCGCCCCTAGCGAGGGGAGCCCGGCCGCTGGCAATTTCGTAGGTTGATTTCGGCGTTTCGCCGGAGTCCCTCGAAGCCTGCCCTCCTGAGCGCTGAACCCCTCGTCAGCGGGTCCCACTCATCCTCTGAGAGCGTTGCTAGACGATCCAGCGGAGGCAACTCCGTGCGGCGTAAGAGGTCGGCCGTCTCGGTGGCCTGTGCGCGAAATGGCTGTTGCGGGCGGGGCTGGTTGAAGGGACAAACCTCCTGGCACGCATCGCAGCCAAAGGTCCAGTCACCGATTCTCTCTTGGAGGCCCGGGTCGATCGGCCCCCGGTGTTCGATGGTGAGGTAGCTCACGCATCTTCGGGCATCGACCCTCCAGCCGTCCTCGGCGGGGACAATCGCCCCGGTGGGACAAGCGTCGATGCACAGCCTGCACGAGCCACAACCTCCGACGGCCGGCGCGTCGGGACGAAATCGTTCGGTGAGCAAGAGGAGCCCGATCAAGAACCAGCTTCCCCGTCGACTGTCGATCAGGCAGGTGTTCTTGCCATACCAGCCTAGGCCCGCGAGCTGGGCGTAATCCCGCTCCAAGATCGGCGCAGAGTCAACGCACACGCGGAAGTTTCCTCCCAACTCCCGAACCGCCCACTCACCCAATCTCCGAAGCCTGGGCCGGATGATCTTGTGATAATCGCGCCCGAGAGCGTACCGAGCGACGCGCGGATGGCCCGGCCGCTGTTCCGTGGGCTGGTTGTAGTTCAGTGCGACCGCGAGGATCGATCGCACGCCCGGCAGGAGGTTTTGGGGGCTGTCCTTGAGAGCGCGGTGACGGTCGAGATACGCCATCGTCGCGTGAAACCCTTGCTGAAGCCACCGAACGTACTCGCTGTAGTGAGGTGGAGGCTGGGCATCGCAGATTCCCGCCGCGTCAAAGCCCTCTTCCAGGGCCCGCAGCTTCAACCCGTCGCCGTCGTGAGCCCCGCTACAATCCACTCAACCTCCGGACCAGGAGCTCCCAATGCTCAAGCTCCAATTGGTGGGGACGAACGGAAGCTGCGAGCTTCGCCTCTTCGATCGCCTCCGCCACGACCAACTTGGAGTATTGCAGGCTGAGGTTGTTCAGGAGGGTCTTGCGGGGCTGGCGGAAGCCAAGGTGGGAAAGGCGCTTGATCTCGGCGGCTCGAACCCAATCGATGTGCTTGCGCGGGGTGAGCTTGAGAACCGTGCTTTGGACTTTGGGCGGCGGCACAAAGCAACCTGGCGGCGCTTCGACGACCTTCTCGATGCAAAAGAGACACTGCATCGTCACCGATAGCGCGCCGCGCGCAGAATCCCCCGCCCCTGCCCGGACTCGGTCGGCGACTTCCGCCTGCATCATGAGCACGGCGAGGTCGATTCTCAGGGCGTGATCTTCGACCCGTCCGATGAGTGGGCCGGTAATCAGGTAGGGCAGGTTCGACACGATGGCGCGAGGCCGGGGCAGCCGTTCGAGAATCTCCCCCCAATCGACGCTCAGGGCGTCCCCCAGGGTGACCTTCGCGCAAGGCGCCGACTCAGCAAGGGCGTTTTCGGCTCTCGCGTCGAGTTCGATCGCCTCCACGGACTCGCAGACCTCGCACACCAGCGACGTAAGAGCCCCAGGGCCTGGACCGATCTCAAGCGCGCCCTTCATCCCGTGGAGCGCGTTTGCGATGGCGCGAGACACCCGCTTCGAACAAAGAAAGTGCTGCCCGAGGGATTTCTGCGGAGAGTATCCGTGCCGCGAGAGAAAGGCCCGCAACGCGCGAGGTTCGTGCAAGTCGACCAACAGAGCGATTATGGACGCTCGCGAAAGATGTGTACCTTGACCTTCCGGCGTCCCCATTCGAGGGCCTCGGCGCGGGTCTGAAAGCACACGTCGATCCGGTTGCCCTTGATCGCGCTACCGGTGTCGGCCGCGATCGCATAGCCGTACCCTTCGACGAACAGCCTCGTGCCATAAGGGATGACAGTGGGATCGACGGCAACGATACCGTAGCCCGCCCTGAGACCCGTCGAAGTGCGGTAGGTGGCTCGTTTGCCCCGGCCCGCGCTGGGCTCATAAGCGGTCGCTTCCATCTCGATCACTTGAGACCTGGTGTGGCTTCCGCGGCTCGCGGGATAGCCCATCCGGCCCATGTGAAACAGCGCTTCAACAGGCTCGATTCGCTCTTCTTTGAGAAGGACCTGGGCGATGGGCTTGCCGTTCTTGAGGGTCACAGCGTAGGTGCTGGTCAACTTCCCATCTTCACCGTCGCGTTTCTTGACCACTCTCCCTTGGCCCACAGTTCGGCTGAACTCGTATACGACCGGATACGGAATCGGCTTCGACTCCCGCGCGAGCACGACCTTGACATCCGGATCGCTCTTCGACTGCTGGCTGAGCGAAGCAAGGGCTGAACCTGCGAGCAGGGCGCAGCAAACCAAGAAGACCGCGAGCGGACGCGCCATCCGGCCCCCTCGCCAACCTCCAAGTCCCGACCCACATGAGTTTCGCATCGGTTCCAGCGGGACAAGCTACCAATTCCAGCGACTCAAGGGCAACCCCCCCAAAATGGCAAGGAACCGGAGAAATCGGGGATTCTGCCAGACCTGCCAGAGATATGATCCTTTTTCGCTCTTCGAAAATCGCGCGATTTCTTTCAATATCTGGGACTTTTAGTTGCGAACGCGCTTGCCTCAAACGAGCGGAAGGCCCATCGCCTGCAACCACTCCCTCAGCTTGGCGACCCGGTTCGGCACAGAGTCGATGTTGAGCGGGCGGCCTCGCGCGTCGACGATAATCCCCACCGTTCCGCCTTCCAGCCGCTTGGTGATCGGCTTGCCCTTCCCCGCCCCGACATCGAAGCCTTTGGCGGGTTCAATCGTGGCCTCAAGGAACTTCCCGCGCTCCAGAGGAATGACCTTGATTTGCCCGCAGGCCACGGACTCGTCGACACCTGCGCCCGTCACCCGAACGCACGGCTCGCCTTCGCTGCCTTTGCCGACAGGGGAGACGCAGTCGCCACACTTTACGATGCAGTCGAATTCAAACACCTGCCGCGCGGCATCGTAGAAGTGCTCCGAAAGGACGCCTAGGTGCGGCATCATGAAGATCGAATCGACCGTGAGCATGGTCACGCCTTCGGGCTGATAGGCGTCCATCATCATCAACGCGGACTGGGCCCGGCTCGGCGCGTGGGAGAGCACTCCTCCCGACCCGATGACCATGTCCAGCTTCATCATTTGCACCAGGGTTTGCCCCGACTCCTTCTGGTCGAAGATCTGCCCGACATCGCGTTGCTGCTGCACCCCGACTAGCCCCCTTGCGAGTGATTTATGGTGCTCGAACGCCAGACGCAACGCTTCCCGCGCGACAGCATGTTCGATCAGCAGGTCCTCGTAGGTTTGCGGGATGGTGGTCGGACGGATCATCTTGTTCCGCAACCGATTCCGCACTTCGAAGGGATCGACCTCGAACGGCAGCCACCTCACGATGTCCTCGATTCCGGCCTCTTTGAGCACGTTGCAAATCGAGTAGCTCATCCCGAGGTTCGCAGAAACCGTGCGGTTGTAAACCCCGCCAAAGACGCTGAACACGTCCGTGGTGGCCCCACCGATGTCCACGCCCAATAGATTCAGGCGCTCCTGGTCGGCGTAGGACTTCATCAGCTTGCCCACGGCGTTGGGCGTCGCCATGATCTCCTCGCTCGTCCATTCGAGGAGCTTTGCGTATCCAGGGGCCTGCTGCATGACGTGCTCAAGGAACATCTCATGAATCTCGTCCCGCGCGGGGTCGAGGTTTTCGCGGTCGAGAGTCGGCCGGAGGTTGTCGACGCACTTGAGTTCGATCGTCTCACCCAGGACTTGGCTCACCTCAGACCGCGCGGCAACGTTGCCGGCGTAAATGATCGGCAGCTTCATGTCGCCGAAACGCGGCCGAGGGTCGGCCCGCCGCACCACCTCCGCCATGTCGATCAGGTGCTGCTTGGTGCCGCCGTCGGTCCCCCCTGACATGAGCACGATATCGGGGCGGAGTTGCCGCAGGCGCTGAACCCTCTCAAACTCCCGGCGGCCATCGTCCACGGCGAGAGTGTCCATCAAGATCGCCCCCGCGCCGAGCGCCGCCCGTTCCGCCGATTCCGCGCTCATGCGCTTGACGACGCCCGCAACCATCATCTGCAAGCCGCCACCGGCAGAGCTTGTCGACACGTAAAGATCGGCCGCCTCCAACTCGTTCGAGCGCTGATCGACGACTTCGCCGTTCTTCTGAAGGCGCCACACCTTCCCGTCCTTCAGCAGCTTCCGCCGGCCGGGCTTGAAACCTTCGGCCTCGGGAACGTTGGTCTCGGTGACCTCTTCGAGTTCCGTCACGGCGTTGAGGACGCCTTTCGTAACGTCTTCAAAGGGACGCTCGACTGTGGTAGGTGCCTCCCCTCGCGCGACCAAGCGGTAATTGCCTTCGGGGTTCCTTTCGATCAGGATCGACTTCGTCGTAGTCGATCCACAGTCGGTTGCAACGATGCGCAGAATGTCCTGGGACATGGGTCTCATTATGACCCGTCAGGCTGCGGTTGGATGTTGCGAGCCCTTAGCACCGTCGGCTTTCGGTCTCCGGCGAGGCGGTTTTATCCCTTCGATTCCCTGAGTTGTGGGCCCGCACGTGCGTTGCCGACCCAGGCCTCGGAGTCGCCCGACCTTCCTAGGCTCCCCTCTGTGTGCAGTAATGTATTCAGGCGCATGAAGAACACGCTCAGCCTCTGCCTGCTCGTGCGAAACGAATCCGCAAACGTCGGGACAGCGATCAAGTCGTTCGAGGGCCTCGTCGATGAGGTAGTCGTTGTAGACACCGGGTCCGCCGACGACACGCGTGAGGTGGCACGGAATCACGGGGCCGCAGTGCTGGACTATCCTTGGCGAGACGATTTCGCGGCGGTACGCAACTTCCTCTTCTCTTCCGCGCGGTGCGACTGGATCTTTCACCTCGACGCCGATGAGACGCTTCTTCCCGGAAGCGACGAGGAGATTCGAACGCTCATCCGACGGCCCGAGGCCCAAGGGGCTTACGTGCTCCGGCAAGACCTCTTTTCGGCGGACGACCCTTCTCAGTTCACGCAAATGCTGCAGCTCCGACTGTTTCGCAGCGAGGGTCTTCCTCAGCAGGTGGGACGTTGCCACCCGCACTTTGAACCACCGCTGGAGGACGTCGCGCGCTCCTTGGGCAGACAGGTCGTCCTCTCGAACGTTCGGCTTAGGCACACCGGCTACGTTGCCGAACTCAAACCCGCAAAGCTCGAGCGATCGGCAAGGCTCTTGGAACTGGAGCTACAGGATCGGCCAGGGCAGTTCTATTATCAGGTCGAACTTGCGACGACCTTAATGCAACTGGGGAGTGACCGGGCCAACGCTGCCTTGCTCCAGGCGTGCGAGACGTTGCGACCGCATATTTCGGCCCCGACTGCGCCGAGCCACCAAGCGGCCCTTCTATTGGAAGTCCTGCTGCAGATCCCAGAACACAACCTGCCTGGCGGATGGTCCAAGGACCAAGTCAGGGAACTCTCTGCCCGGTGGTTCCCCAACTCGGCTCCGCTAGCTTGGCTTCGGGCATCGTTTGAGTTCCGCGAGGGCAGGTTCGAATCCGCAAGGGAGACGCTCGAACACCTTAGAGCCATGGCTGAAAACGAATCGTACGACAAGACCACGAGCTTCCATCCGAGAATCTTCGGACCCGAACTGCACCTGAACCTCGGAGTCTGCTACGCAAGGCTCGGCGAACTGAACGAAGCGGTTGCCTGCTTCGAGGGACTGCGGAACACTCAGTTCGCGGGTTTTGCTGAACAAAACCTCGCCGCGATTCGCGATCTTCAGCGGCAGTTTGAATCCGAAGCCTGAGTCGGGATACTCAGCCGATCTCCATTCTTTACAGAAAAGGCGAAGATGGCATGCATGTTTAGTGTTACAATGCACTCTGGACTGCGAACCTGAAGGGCTGTTCGCTCTGAAGTTCGAGGTCAGTCAAAGGAGACCCTATGAAGAGAGATATTTCGAGAGCATGTTTGACGCTAGGCCTTGCCAGCACTTGGGGAGTCGGTGCCGCGACGGAGTTCTATGGGACGGTCGAAAACGTCACGACACAAGGGCCTATGGCCTTTCTCTACGCTTCAGGAGTGTCGAGCCCGCACGCTGCCACCGGCATGATCAATCTGAACACAAGCACTTCGTTCTTTCCGGCGCCCGGACCTACGCCGTTCTTCGCCGAGTTCATCGTCGCCGAAGAGAATGGCGTTTGGGGAACGATCGGCTGCATCGACGTGGATCGCGTTTCTTTAGGCGTTAGCGCCGACGACGTCGGTTCCATGCTGGGCCAGTCTTGGGAATCCCTGTTCCCCGACTTCTCTGAAGCATCGATTGCGACTGCCGTAATCAATGGCGACTTTACGACGCTCTCCCAGTTCGCCGACTACTACCCTTGGTACTTCGACACCCCTGAAGCCCTTGGGGCACAAGCGACCCTCGTGGACTTCTCGAACGGGACGTTTGGAGGCTACGTTACGCTCGTTCCCGAACCGACGACGATGGTTGCGCTGGCCACAAGTTCGATCGTACTCTTGCTTCGGCGCAGGCGTTCGTAAGCAAGCCACGCGAGTCTATGGTCCGGGCCTCCCAAATTTGGGGGGCCCATTCGGTTTTGGGGCAGGCAGGAACCCACGGCGGCGTCCCCGAAGGTTATAATCTCACAGCCCGACGCCGCGGCAGCCGGGCTCCAGGAGTTTTCGCTTGGCAGGAGTCAGATTCAACGGCATCGGCAAGGTTTTCGGGAAGGACGTTCACGCTGTTCGCGACCTGAATCTTGAAATCGCTGACCAAGAGTTCATGGTCCTCGTCGGCCCTTCGGGATGCGGAAAGACCACCGCGCTGCGGATGGTCGCCGGGCTCGAAGAAGCGACCACCGGCGACATCTTCATCGGGGACCGGCGAGTCAACGACGTGCCCCCGAAAGACCGCGACATCGCGATGGTGTTCCAGAACTACGCCCTCTACCCTCATATGAACGTGTACGACAACATCGCGTTCGGGCTGAGGCTGCGCGAGCTCAAGGGCGTGTTCTGGCAACTCAGCCACCTCAGCCAAGCGCGCAAAGTCAAAGGCGACATCGACCGGAGGGTCCGCGAAACCGCCGCAATGCTCGGGATCGAGACCCTGCTTCACCGAAAGCCCAAGGAACTCTCCGGCGGCCAAAGGCAGAGAGTCGCGCTCGGTCGGGCCATCGTCCGCCAGCCCAAGGTGTTCCTCATGGACGAGCCCCTCTCCAACCTCGACGCCAAGCTCAGAATCCAGACACGCGCCGAGTTGATTCGGCTCCACCGATCGCTCCAGATCACCACGATCTACGTCACCCACGATCAGGTAGAGGCGATGACGATGGGGCAGCGAATCGCCGTGATGAAGGATGGCGTGCTGCAGCAATGCGACGTCCCAGAGGTCGTCTACAACCAGCCCGCGAACAAGTTCGTCGCCGGGTTCATCGGGTCCCCGCCCATGAACTTCGTCGAGGCGCACATCCGCAAGGAAGGCGCCAAGGTGTGGATCGACGCTTCCGACTTCAAGCTTCCCCTGAACGGAACTGCGAGCGAGGGGGTCGCAGACGGTCAAATGGTTTGGCTCGGAATCCGGCCCGAAGCCATTTTCGATGCGAAGGTGCCCTCGTCGGTCAAGGCATCGCAAGAAAACACCCTCCAACTCAAGATCGACGTCCTCGAACCCCTCGGGCACGAATATGTCGCCTACCTAACGACCGGCACGCACAACCTCATCGCCACCCTAGACCCCACTTCGAAGGTGAAGGAGACTGAGTCGGCGGAGTTCCTCATCAACCTCGACGAAATCCACGTGTTCGACGCCGAGACCGAACAAGCGATTCGGTGAGATTCGGGAGCCTGTGAGCCCCACAATAGAGCGCCCTGCTCCTTGCGGACCAGGGCGCTTTCACGATGCAAGCTCCTACGGCGATTACTTCCGGCGACGCCGCAAGAACGCCACGCTACCCAATGCAAGCGCCGCCATCGACGTTGGTTCGGGAACCGCGTTGACGTTCAACTTGACGATCGTGTCGGGCGTGAACGAAAGATCCATCCAGTCCACTTGGATCTCAGAGCCCGTGAAGCTAACCCGGCTCGAATTGAAGCCCACCATGTTGGTCGAAGCGTCGATCGTCACCGAACTAAACGCGGGCCCCGAGACCATGCGCATGGCGATGCCATTGTAAATGGTCGGCGACAGGGATAGGCTCGAAGTACTCCAAGTCGATGTGGCCATGTAGTCGAACGTGATCGACGTGTCGTCCACATCGATGTCGAAATAGCCCGCGAAGTTGCCCTCGACGCCAGGCCCCACCACAAAATTCGTTTGAGAGTTGTAGGCTCCGCCATAGGCGTAGTACTGCCAACCCATGGTCGAACCGTCCAGGCCAGCATAGGCAGAAGTCGGGGCAAAGAGCGCAGTTGCTGCAAGCGCGAACGGCATTGCCCGCGAAATTGTCTTGATGTTCATGTTGATAACTCCTTTGAAGTGAGGTTCGAGATGGGAGTCCCGAACGCCAGAAAACCATGTGCAAAGTACTGCAGTTCTCGCCAAACCACCCTCGATGGCAAGAAAAGACCGCAAAAATGCGGGGTGGTCACACCCCCAGTACCAATACGACCCCGCGGGCCGCATCACCAGCCTCGCTTACGCCTGGCAGACCTACAATTCCGGCTACACGGGTACCCCGATCTTGGGCCAAGAGTATGCCTACCACGCCACCAAGAGGCTCCGCACCGCCGCCAGCTTCTCCAACAACCCCGATTGGGACGGCGACCTCGACCTCATTCGCACCGAGACCTACGCCTATGACCCCGACCTCGACTACCTCACCGAAGTCGACTACAACGACGGCCTCGCCAACGAGGTCCAGACCTGGACCTACGACGCGGCCGGCAACCGCGCTACCGACTCTGTCCAAGGCTCGGGGTGGAGCTATGACAATTTGAATAGGATGACCGCGAGTCCGGGGTACAGTTATCTGCACGACATTCTCGGAAACAGAACTTGGAGGAACTTTGGATCGTCTGGAGTTCAGAGGTATCAATGGGACGCCTTGAACCGGGCGACTTCGGTCGTGGGTGAGGCTTATGGGGCTCGGTATGTGTATCGCGCCGACGGAATGCGGGTCGAAAAGGTCGAAGGGCTGACGCTTAGCTGGGTGCCGCCTGGCGAAGAAGAGGTGAGCGGGCACTATGACGAGAACCTGGCCGAGAACCTGCCGACGAGCCGGTACTATTACGACGGGCAGATGAGGGTGGAAGACGACTACACCGTGGAGGGGCAGTACGAGCCAGTGGTGACCGTGATGCGGTACGGCATCGGGGCGCGGGGGATCGACTTTCTGGACAAGCGCGTCGACGATGGCCCTGAGACAAAGGGCTACCCGATCTACGACGGCCACGGCAACATGATCGCCACGCTCGGGCAAACCCAGGGCTCCCCCTACTATTCCCTTGCTGACCTCCGCTCCTATGACGTCTGGGGCGCGGTGAGGTCGGGCTCGACAACCGGCGACCCGAAGCAGCGGTATTGCGCCAACCTGGGGCATGTTCAGGACGACGAGTCTGGCCTGATTTACATGAGGGCGAGGTACTACGAGCCGTGGACGGGGAGGTTTCTCTCTGAGGATCCGAAGAACCATGGGTGGAATTGGTATTCGTACGCCAACTGCAATCCAGTTACGTTTGTCGATTCAACCGGCCAAGCAGCTTTTCTGGCGAGCCTCCTTGTAATCCTGATTGAAGTCATCATAGCCGCCGCCGTAGAGATAGGATTCCAACTTGCCTCAGGTAGATCGCTTGATAACCTGGATTGGGCAAGCGTTGGAGTGGCCGCAGGTTTTGGACTAATTGGGGGCGTGTACGGTCACTTCGTTCGGAGGGCCTTCTATATGTTGAAGACTCCCCTTCATCGAAAAGCTTGGGTCGAGGGCGACTTCGCCACTTACTTCGTGAAGATGATCGGAATCGGCACCAGTACCTCGCTTAAGCGGAACCACTTTGCGCCCTTGTGGAGGGCGATGATTTTTGGGGGCGCTGGCCATATCGCAATGGAGCTGTATGGCATGTATCTTCTTGCACACATGGAGGAGTAATTGCTTTCGCTGGTGCTATTGTTTTTAATCAGCGTTTTGACGCAGATCTATTCTCGGAGTTACATGCAAAGAATGCACCGTAGGCTCGGTTTGGCAATTCGAATAACGTCCCAACTCTGGATCGCATCATGCTTAGTATTGATGGTCGGGATGATTTGTCTACCTTTTTATGCTGTCGGTGCGTTCTGGTGTTTTGCAGTCGCCAGTGTTGGCAACATCGCCCTTGTGCTCGCAGTAGTAGAGTTCCGCGGACTGAGCGAAGATGACCAATTATAGGGTGACTGTCATATGGATGCGGAATGCAATCCGGCAACTCTAAGGGTTCTGCGTAACATAGGTAATGGCTTTTCCAGCCAGGATTCTTTCGAGGCGATGAGGACCGAAAAGGTCGAAGGGTTGACGGTGACCGGGGTGCCTCCTCCCGGCTTCCCGTCGCTGATTTTGGGGTATTACGACTACAACGAGGACCAGAACTACCCGACAACGCGCTACTATTATGACGGGCAGATGATGGTCGAAGACGATTTCACGACGGAGCTCAGTGAGACAGCGCAGGTGACGGTCATGCGTTATGGGATCGGGGCCCGCGGCATCGACTTTTTGACCAAAAGAGTGGATGCGGGGGAGGAGAACCGGGGCTTTCCGTTGTATGATGGACATGGAAACATGATCGCGACGCTGGGCCGCTCGGAGAACTCGCCTTACTTTGGGGTTGCGGACCTGCGGTCGTATGATGTTTGGGGCGCGGTGAGGTCTGGCTCCACCACCGGCGACCCGAAGCAGCGGTATTGCGCTAACCTGGGGCATGTCCAGGATGACGAATCCGGCCTGATCTACATGCGGGCGAGGTACTACGAGCCGTGGAGTGGGAGGTTCATCTCTGAGGATACTGCTGGCGATGGTGTCAACTGGTATGTCTATGCAGGGTGCGACCCGATACTGAATGTCGATTCCTCTGGGAATGAGAGCCAGTGGAGTGGCGCGTTTGTTTGGCTTCGTGACCTACTCAAGGGTTACGGCGAGCTGGGAAGGTATGCATACGACGTCATCGTCACGCTTTCCATCGGAGCAATGGGCTGCCTTACGAAGGCAATGCTATCCGTTTCAACGCTCCTCATTCGGAAGGGCAATAAGGAAGCACTTTGGGGGCTGGCCATCCTTGGGATTGTCCGTGCGGGAGGGCCAGCGGCGGGTCCCGGAGCCCTTCTTGCGAGGAAGCATCTCACGCAAGGCATCATGGCAATCGCACTTGGTTGGATGCTTCGAATTGCGACGGTTCTTCTTGACGTGTTGTTCGCTAACGATATTGTCGATGTAGGGGACGAATGATATAGTGCGTACATCGAGAACAGCCGCAATTGCCGTGATCCGAAGTTACTGCGGGCTCCTGATCGACATCGTTGCCCTAAACTATGTCATGGTCCCGATGACTTGGTTAATTGGCCTGGTTGCGATGATAGTTGGGTCCTCTGTTACCTTACACCTTACTGTCGACAATTGGCTCGTCATTTTGCCTCGTTCGATGCTAATGGCGTTCCTGCTCTATTCCCTTTCCCTTGCGGCGTATAGGGCTATCGTTCGAAATAGCACAGCAAGTACTATTTGCCATTGGAGCAGACTTTCTCTAAGGCGGCTGCTAATGTGTTTTGCCTGTAGTGCGCTAGGCGTGTCCATTTACTGCACGTTTCCACCAAGCAGATTTCCGTCCTTTTCAGAATCTGTATCTTTCGAAGTGATGCGGAGGATTGGTGGCTTATGTATGGCAGTTGTAATGGTCTGGTCGCGTCGGACTTTCGATCAGCGAGGTGCTGGTCAGGTTCGAGGTGAGCGGGCACTATGACGAGAACCTGGCCGAGAACCTGCCGACGAGCCGGTATTATTACGACGGGCAGATGATGGTGGAAGACGACTACACCGTGGAGGGGCAGAACGAACCTGTGGTGACCGTGATGCGGTATGGCATCGGCGCGCGGGGGATCGACTTTCTCGCCAAATCGGTCGACGGCGGGGCGGAAACTGTGGGCTTTCCGTTGTATGATGGACATGGAAACATGATCGCGACGCTTGGCCGCTCGGAGAACTCGCCTTACTTTGGGCTTGCGGACCCCCGGTCGTACGATGTCTGCGAGTGATCGCCGGCGAGTTCCTGGCCTGCTAACCTCGTGACGTTCATGACGGGCGCCACTTCGGCAGCTCCTTCGTTGTCGCTCCCGCTTTACGCTGTCCCAAGTCTGAAGCGACCCGCACATCCCAGATTCAGCACTAGCGGGCGCGGCATCCAGTAGACTAGCGCTTTTGGAGGGCTACCCTCGTGTACGAATGGATTCGTCAACTGTACGCCGACCCGAACATGGCGCGGATGGGCCACGCCCAGAGCATCGAGGATCAGAATCTTGGTTCTGGATGGATCTACTATGGACTTGCTAGAGCGCTGCGACCCTCGACGGCGGTCGTGATTGGCTCCTTCAGGGGCTTTGTTCCTCTCGTGCTTGGGAAGGCTCTGCAGGACAACGGTAGGGGTGACGTGGTCTTCATCGACCCTTCGCTGGTGGACGACTTTTGGCTGTCGCCCCCTCGCGTGCGGCGCCACTTCAAGAACTACGGAATCACGAACGTCCGTCACTACTGCTGCACCACGCAGGAGTTCGTGACGACCGAAGGGTACCGAGCCCTCGATGAAGTCGGGTTGCTCTTTGTGGACGGGTACCACACGGAAGAACAGGCGCAGTTCGATTTCGCTGCGTTTGAGCCCAAGCTCCGATCCGATGCGCTCGTGCTCTTTCACGACAGCGTTCGCGAGCGCCAGTCGAGCATTTACGGCGAGAATCGCGCTTACACGCACAGTGTTTGTAGGTTCATGGAGTCCCTCCGCCTGGACCCCGCCTACCAGGTGCTGAGCCTATGCCTGGGAGACGGCCTGACCGTCGTTTCGCGGGCGCAGCATCATCCCGACCCCAGACAGGACCTCATTGAGGCAACGAGACGGTGAGCACGGCTCGAGACGCTCAGAGTGATTTGTGGGCGATCACCTGCCTCTTTGGAGTTTCATCGCCACGTCGCATCGAGAATTACTGGGAGTTTCGCAACGCGTTGCGCCTTCCCCTCGTGACTGTGGAACTCTCCTTCGGCGAACCGTTCGCTCTGGACGCAAGGGCATCGGAGGTGCTCGTTCAACTTCAGGGGGGAGACGTCATGTGGCAAAAGGAGCGCTTGCTTTCGCTGGCGCTTGCGCGTCTTCCTGATTGCTGCACAAAGGTCGTCTGGTGCGACGCAGATATAGTCGCTCCCGACCCTTCATGGCCTCTCGCGATCGCCAACGCGCTCGAGGATGCGACTTTGGTACAGGGGTTCGCCGAAGTCCTGCACTTGCCCCCACGCATCGCGCTTCCGGCAAGCGAGGACATACAATGGCATCCTTCGACAATGTTCGCTCTTTCGTGCGGGGGGACAGTCGCTGAGACCCTTGATTCTGCGCTCAACCGCACGGGCACGTCGCCCTGCTCGGGACACGTCTGGGCAGCGCGGCGCGATGTGGTCGAACGCTGCGGGTTGTACGATGGTTGCATCATAGGAGGAGGCGACACTGCAGTCGTCAGTGCGGCCCTTGGACATCCGGAAGTCGCGATTGAGCTCCACACAATGGGGGAGGCGCAGGCTCAGCGGTACGCTTTGTGGGCGCAGAGGTTCTACGCAGAGACCCGCGGTCAGATCACCTTCGTTCCCCAGAAGATTCACCATCTGTGGCATGGAAGTATGGAAAGCCGCAGAGCGAGGCAGCGTCATCGGGGCTTAAGCGCCCTCGGATTCGATCCTTACAGCGACCTAAGGTTGTCTCCAAGGGGCGTTTGGCAATGGAGTTCCGAGAGGCCCGAACTTCACCGGTACCTAAGGGAGTACTTCGAGTCTCGCGGCGGGGCCGAAAGAGAGGGGGTGACCTCTTGAGCCTAGGTTCGCCGATCCTGATTTCCCGATGCAACGGACTGAACCCCCACCACTACGACGTGGTATTGGACTGGATTGAGCAGCAGCACCCCGATCTGCTTCGCCACGTCGCAGGAAGGGCGTTGCCCTACTCGCTTCCCAGCGATTCCAAATGCCGGCTCCATATCCCCTGGCTGCAAGATCCCGTTGAGGACCTTCACGCTTCCGCTTACCGTTGGTCGACTGAGTTGTCGCGTCAGTGCGACGAGCGAGGAATCCGAACGATCAACCGCGTGGACAAGCATGCGAACGTTTCCAGGTTGGAAGCGAGCCGACGGCTCGCTTCGGCAGGCATCCGCACTCCCAAGGTCGTGGCCGTTGCGAGCGAGGAGGAGCTACGCGATTGCCTTTGCGGCATGGAACCTCCTGTAATTCTGCGCGACAATAGGTCTCACCAGAGCCCTTTCGTGCGAATCGATTCGATGTCGGGGGCAAGAACCGCAAACCTCAATGGATTTCGTGACCCGGTCCTGGCCGAGTTCATCGATGTGGCTAGTCCAGACGGAGCCTACAGAAAGTTTCGGTGTATCCTGCTGGGAGACGCCGTCTACTCGCATCACCTTCAAGTCACGGAGTCTTGGATTTCGCGGGGAAAAGGGCGAATCAAGAACGCATCGACACGCGAGGAGGAGATCGAATACCTGCTCGCTCCAGAACCCCATGAGGAACTCATGCGCGCCGCGCGAAAGGCCCTCGATTTGGAGTTTTTAGGAGTCGACTACGCTCTCGACAAACAAGGCCGGGTGGTCGTTTGGGAGGCCAACCTCTACCCGCACATTCACTTCTCGAAAAACGACCTTGTCTATCGCAACTTCGCAATGGAGCGTACAATTGCAGGGATGGTCCGCTACTATTTGGAGCAGGCGGGAATCCCCGCGCCCGCCAGATTGATCCAACAAGCGTCTTATGTCAACGGAGAGTGAGTTTGAGAAGTCGCCCGCACCGACGGCCTATTTTGGATTGCCGATCAGGATCGCTTTGCCGCAGGCCGATCGAGGATAGGATGTCGGGGTCCGGAGGTTTGGCGAGCAAACCCTGGGGCTCCCTACGCTCGACGACTGGCCCTCGATACGCGTCCCTTCCGGGACACTTTTCAGCAAGGTCTTAGCGGGTCCGGCTCATCGGGACGTCGACCGCCCCGATGAAGCCCAGCACGAATAGCGCCAACCCAACGGCTGAAGGCGATGCAGCGCCTTCCTTTCGCTAGCCCGTGTACCCGAATACGTTCAGGTTCACGGCAATGGTCTCGGCCACCTTCCCCTTCGCCATGTCGGGGATCATGATGCCGTAGTCGGCCAGCTTGACCTGGAACCGGCACTTCAAGTTCACCACGTTCCCCATGAACATCGCCTTGCGCGTTGCGTCGCTCTCCGGGAGGTACCTGACCGTGGCGGTGGTCGTGATCGTCCGGGTCACTCCGTGGAGAGTGAGCTTACCGGTGACCTGGTACTCGTCGCCCTTCACGTGCTTCACGGTCGTCGTTTCGAAGGTGGCCTTCGGAAACTTCGCCGTGTTGAACCACATGTCGCTCTGCAGGTGTTCGTTGCGCATGGCGATGCCTGTGTCGACCGACCCGAGATCGACCTCGATCTTGCCGCTGCCGGTTCGCTTAACCGGGTCGAAGTTGATTGCTCCCGTGACCTTGTGCGTTTGCCCGGTGAAGTTCTCGAACTGGGCCTCGCTCGTAAACGAGAAGGTCTGGGCGACCTTCATGCCGCCGGCGTCGCCGACTTTGAACTTTTGATCGGCAGCGCCCGCCAGGGTAAGGCCGAGGGCTGCGACCGCTACGGAAAGTACGATTCTTGCTTTCATTCTTGGATTCTCCTTGGGGCGACCGTTCTTGGGGCCGTCCTACAGCAAGAAACGCAATGTCGCCAAGCCAAGGTTGTGCCCTACGACACGTTTTGCCAAGGCTTGTCCCACTGAGCTTCGTGGGACAACTTGTCCGAGTTCACGATCACGATGTTTTTGCCTTCGAACTCGATCGCGCCCGCATCGACGAGCCCGAGCGTCGCCCGGTTGGCCGCCTCGCGGTTGCTGCCCACCATTTCCGCGATCTCTCGCTGAGTCAGCTTGAGGCCGATCTTCCGGCCCTTGGGGTGGTCCTCGCCAAATCTCTTTGCCAATTCAGCCAGAAGGCGAGCGATCCGGACTTTGACCGTGCAAAAGGCGATGTCGATCAGACGCAGTTCGATCGTCTTGCGGCGGAGGCCTTGCTGCTTGGAGAAGTGCAGGGCGAGGCCCGGAGTCGCCTCGAGCAGTTCTCGCAAGATTCGCGCGGGGACCCTACAAAACAGTACGTCGTCCAAGACCTCGGCGTGGTCGGCGTCGGAGTCTTCGGTCAGGATCGGCGTCAGGCCCAGCACGTCTCCCGGCCCGAGCAGGTCCACGGCCACCTCGCGCCCTTCCGCGGCCCTCAAGAGTCGCACGTGGCCCTCCTTGATCAGGTAAGCGTTGCCCCCGGCGGTTGTGGCGACGTTCAGCTTATGCCCGCGTCTGGAGGGGATCATCTTCGAACTCGCGGCAAGGTCCATCTGCTGAGCCTCCGTGAGTTGGGGGAAGAAGTTCAAGTTTCGGATGTACCAAAGGCAGCTCCGCTCCATGATGGCGTGCAGTGTACCGGCGGAGCGGGTTGCCTCGTCTTGGGATGGGGAGATCTGGGGAAGGGGCTCCTTCTTTCGCAGTGGAAGCAAGGATGATAAAGGAACCCAACGACCCTCACTTCGCCGGGCGGAACTCAGCCACAAAGCCGCCGTCGCGCGCAACACGCACCTCGATCTCTTCGCCACGCCCGACCTCACGGGTCTCCACCGTCAGCAAGTTCGGATCGAGATCGGCCCCAACCGCGTCGCGCCATACCCTCATCCGGAAGTTCGACCTGCCCAGGAACGAAGCGGAGAACCTCACCGTTCGCGCCTCGCCAGCCGACGCGCATCCCACCCACCAAGAAACGCCTTTTCTCCGCGCCATAAGGGCGATCTCGCCAACCTTGCCCGCAAGGACCCTTGTTTCCTCCCAAAACGTAGGGACCTCGCGCAGGAAGTCCAGCCCCGCTTGACCTTCATACGCAGCAGGGTAATCCGACACCATAGGGTTAGGGTTATCGATAAGGACGTAAAGCGCTAAGTTAAATCCTCTCGTGCCGAGTACGTTTGGACCGACGTTCCGCGGAACGAAATCCTCCCTGACGACCGACCGAAAACCTCCCAAGTGGTAATCCATCGGCCCAGCGATCTGCCGGGTGAACATCACCCTGAGAGTATGTTCGGGCGTACAGGTATCTCTCCACTTCAGGTACTCAAGGTTCAGCGAACCTTCGTGATTCATGAGGTTAGGATAGGTGCGCTCCCAACCCGTAGGCTTATACATTCCATGAAAATGAATCAAAATCTGGTGTCGAGCCGCGGCCTTTAGTATCTCCTCAGCAAACTGCACGGTCGCCTGATCGTCGTTATCAAAGAAATCGACCATCATTCCGCTCCACCTCAAGTTTCGATAGTGGGCAAACACCGCGTCGAGGTCTTTGCCCCGGAGCGTCGCCTGGTGGACCCACGTCCAGAGTCTCACCCCCTTCGATCGAGCATAGTCGGCGATCCTCTTCAGGTCGAGGTCGGGTCTTACCTTCGTCGAGTCCGCGCCAGCCGCAGGAAACAGTCCGGGCTGGCCGTTGATGTACCAAGGTTCGTCGTTCTCGCTCGATATGATCGAATGGTAGAGGATTCCGTTTGCTGCGGCAAAGTCGATGTAACGCTTCTGCGCTTCGAACGAAAGAATCGGTTCGCTGGGCTTTGGGTAACCTACGTAACCGTTCCACCAATACCAGGTCATCTTGCCGGGTCGAATCCACGAGGCATCGCCGATCGCCGGGGGATCGTTGAGGCAATAGAGCGTCGTAGATTCGAGCAAATCACCTGGCCGTTTCCCGATCAATACGACTCGCCAAGGGGTCTTGAAAGGTACGATGCATGCGGCTTTGGACCCATCGGACCGCGGCGACAATCGAGCGAACAGCGATTGACGAGTATCTCCGATGGGGCGCATCAGGGACATTCCAGGGAATTCACGCAAGCCTGCTTCAGTAATGGCCAAGGTGATTCCATCTTGTCTCTGCAGCGTTAGAGGAGTATCGAGAAGTACTCCTTGCCGGAGGCCGCTGAGTGGAACCTGCGCGATGAGATGCTCACGCGAGTTAGCGAAATTTGCCATGTAGCGCGCATAGGCCGTCCATTCCCCCGCTGGCACGAAGCTCGAGTCCTCACCCTGCACGACCACGCCTTTCGAACCGGGAAGCGACTCGACCTCATATCGAAACGCCACCGCGTCGTCGAAGCAGCGAAAGACGAGCGCAAGGCTGCCACCATCGGGCGTCCTGAGTCCAAGTCGAATCTCGCGGAACCTATTCACACCCTCCGATGACTTGCCAAACAGGATCGGGACTCGCTCATCGACGAACCTCGTCTCAACCGAATCCACCCGCGCTCCCTCCATGAGGTCGCCCCGCGCCTTTTCGGTCAGGCTCAAGAGGCACCCATCAAGGAGCGTTTTCGTCCCCCGCTTCAGGCTCCAAGAGGGTCTCTTAGTCGAACGTCCCTGCGGCAGGGCGATCTGAACGTCGAGCGATCCGCTCGGAGAACGGAGCGCATATCGACCTGAGGAGTCGAGGGCAAGGGCCTCGGAAGTCCGGGTGGGTCTTTCAATCGATTCCATGAGCGGGTTGGGGGCCAACAAGCCGGCAGCGGCGATAAAGGCGAGCATGGGGCGGAGCTTACCGTCTCCTTAGAGAAGGCAATTCGGACGATGCCAAGAGCGCCTTGTAGGGAGAGGGTAGATTGGGGCCATGACCCGACCGAATCCGCCCACGACGCCTGAAGAGTACATCGCCGGGCTCGACGAGCCAAGGCGAACGCACGTTCAAACGCTTTTCGACCTCATTCGCAAGGCGGCGCCCGAGCTTGAGCCTTGGATGGTCTCCGGCAAGATCGGCTTTGGGAAGTTCCCCTACCAGGGCAAAAGTAAAGCCTGTTCGGGAGAGTGGTTCAAGCTCGGCCTGGCGAGTAACAAGAACTCGATTATGTTTGCGTCTTGCGCGGCCGGCGAAAACGGCAAAACGCTGCCCGAGACCTACGCCGAGAAGCTACCCAAAGCGAGCATTGGCCGAAGCTGCATCAATTTCCGCAAGTTCGAGGACGCGGACCTCGACGTACTCCGCGAAATCGCCGAAAGGACGGCAAAGGCAGACTTCTCGAACTGGATGATGTGATGAGAATGCATTGGGAACTGGCAGCGTAAGTGATTCGTCGAACCCGGCAGCTTGCCCAAGCATCCAGCGTCGAGCAGCACTGATCAAGCGGGAAATGGTCACCGCACGGACGCCGCGCGCGGTCCTACGACACCTCCCGAAACCTGCCCGACTCTCGAAAACTCCGCATTGTCCAGCGTGGTTGTCGGTGCGCCCGATCCTAAGAACTCGCCGCACCGTCTGAAACAGTATGAGGAAGCTCGCATCCGCTGGCGCGGGCGCTCTGGTGTCCGGAGCCTTGCTGACGGCCGCCATGCCGCCCGCCGACCTTGGGATGCTCTCTTGGCTCTGCATGGCCCCTCTTCTGATCGGAGTTCGTGGGTCTGGCTTCGTCGTCGGTTCGTTGGCTGCCTTGGGGGCGGCATTGATCGCAGCGTGGCTGAGTGTGATTGGCGTGTTCTATCCTGGCGTCGCCCGCCTCGATGAAACGGCAGCCTGGCATTACGTGGGCTTCTTCTTGTTCTCCCTTTCGATGGTCGCCGTTGCGGGTATTTGGGCCGACCTAAAGACGACGTCACGCTGGGTTTGGCTTTGGCTCCCTGCGATCGCCGTTGTGGCGGAAGCAACGCTACTGCTCTACCTTCCCGCACACTTGGGACTGGCGCACTATCGTTCCCCGTTTCTATTGAAAGTGGCCTCGTTCACCGGCATTTGGGGAGTCTCGTACCTCGTATGGGCATCGAATGTCCGCGTGGCTATGGCGTTTGCCGACGGCCGACTACGCGAAAGATCGAAGCTGCTTGCGGCTCGGACCCTGGACGTAAGTTTGCTCGCAGTCATACTCGCAACCGTGGTTTGGCGGTTTCCGCCCCCAGCCCCCGGGGCATTGGGCGAAGGCAAACAGGGCCAAATGCTCTTAGCAGCCATTCAGACACTGAGTCATGAACCCGACCAACTCGATCGGCTCCATCGACAGGCGGCCGCGCATGAGCCTGAATACGTGGTGTGGCCCGAACTCAGCGCATCCGGGTGGGTGGTCGGTGGGGACGTTGGAGAGTTACAGAAGGTAAGCGAGCAAGGCGTTGCGTTCGTAACGAGCTACCCGAGATTGGAGGGAGGCACGTTACCGTACAACGTGTCTACTCTCTTCATCGAGGGCAAGGCATTGGGGAATTACCGGAAGCGCAAGCTGTTTGGTGGAGAAAGGTCGATGCATCTGCCAGGGGGTAAGCCGACTTCGGCGCGCTTTCGCAAGGGGGATGTAGGGCTTCTTGTCTGCTTCGATTCGTGCTTTCCCTATATCGTTCGAGAGACCGCCAGCCTACCTGGCGTGAATTCGATTTCCTTGCCCAGCATGGGGCCGGAAAGCCCCTTCGGCGTAATGCAAGCGGTGCACGGCGCGTTCACTCCCTTTCGGGCAGCGGAAAACGGTGTCGCGATTGCTCGCGGCGAGAGCAGTGCCTTCGCTCAAATTGTCGATGGGGACGGCCGAATTGTGGCCGAGGCGCCTGCGGGATTCGAGGGGGCGATTGCCGGCTGGGTTTCCGACCGACCGCGGTGGACATTCTACAAGGTCGCAGGCGATTGGTTCCTGGGGGTGTGCTTGGTGGTGACTCTGATCGTTGGCGCAAAGGCGCTTCTCCGGCAGCGAAAGGAAGCTGTTCCGGGACGCTCCGACCCTTGAGGGCAACGGTTTCTCGGTCGTCGCACGAGGATCGGATCTGAATGCGACCAGAAGCGCAAGGCTATCGAGGTGCCGCCCGCGGCGTCCGGACAGCAGGACCGTAGTACCGTTTGACTGCAAGAGTCGGGAGTTCTTTCCAGCCTCCCAGCCTCTGTGAAGCATGTCTCTGCAGCCGGTAACGTGAACGAGACCCTTCACCCCTGGCGGGAGGGATGCAAACCTCCTGGCCCGCGTGAGTCCGGTTCGATCCTCGAGGCCTGAAGGACCGCGAGGTTACAGCGAAGACCGAAGGCCTGGAATCCGTGCCACCCGACCGATCCTCGAGGCCTGAAGGACCGCGAGGTTACAGCAAAGGCCGAGGGCCTGGAATCCGTGCCACCCGACCGATCCGGTAGGCCTGAAAGGCCGCAAGAATACATCCGAGCGCCCCGGTCTGACTCGATGAGCGGACCTGGTCCGAGAGGAAGCTCAATTCTCTGCGGGCCCTGCGATTCAGTAGAGGACTTCCGCTAAGGCGGGGCAGCCCTGCGCGTCAGAAGCGGCTTGACATTCGCGAAGGATGTTGAGAGTTGCGGCCCAACAGGCCGCCTCTGTATTGGGGGCTGGTTTCCACAAGGGCGGTGCCCTTCGCTCTAACATCTCGACCCCGTCGGGCCTGAGGTTCGCGTTTCCGAAGGCGGAACCTGCGCGATTCGGGGTGTGCTCTTCGAGTCCGACCAGGCTCCCCGGGGCCGGCCCCTCATCCCCTTGGTCCCCTTCTCCCCCAGAGGGGCGAAGGGGAAGTCTTGTGCCGCGGCGGCAGGCGGAGAAGTGGGTTCGAGTCCGGGGCTGCTCCGGGGGTCACGCGCGGGTTCCCCGGGGCCGGCCCCTCATCCCCTTGGTCCCCTTCTCCCCCAGAGGGGCGAAGGGGAAGTCTTGTGCCGCGGCAACAGGCGGAGAAGTGGGTTCGATCCCGGGGCTGCTCTGGGGGTCAGGCGCGGGCTCCCCGGGACTGGCCCCTCATCCCCTTGGTCCCCTTCTCCCCCAGAGGGGCGAAGGGGAAGTCTTGTGTCGCGGCGGCAGGCGGAGAAGTGGGTTCGATCCCGGGGCTGCTCTGGAGGTCAGACACGAGTTCCCGGGACCGGCCCCTCATCCCCTTGGTCCCCTTCTCGGGGAAGTCTTGTGCCGCGGCAACAGGCGGAGAAGTGGGTTCGATCCCGGGGCTGCTCTGGGGGTCAGGCGCGGGCTCCCCGGGACCGGCCCCTCATCCCCTTGGTCCCCTTCTCCCCCAGAGGGGCGAAGGGGAGACCTTCCCTGCTGCACCGTCCAGGACCGGACACGGCGAACGTATGATCGGCATCATAGACGCAGGAAGGCGTTGCTCCTACCTTTACGGAAGTGAAGTCTTTTCAACTTCCCGAACTTCGAGTCGTTGCCCAGCAGATTCCAGGGACAGCCTCGACGGACCGGGCGCCGACGGAGATCTACCGACCCTTCTTCGTCGCGGGCATCCTGAGCGTCCTCACGGCCGGATGCCTTCTGGGCGCGGTCGCGCTCTTGGGGATCGCACTCAATTCGAGCTACACCGTCTCCGCGTGGACTCCCTACATCCTCGCCCACGCGAATTCGCAACTCTATGGGTGGGTCGGGTTCTTTGTGATGGGCTTCTCGATGCAGCAGCACGCGCCCACGGTCGCCACCAAGGCGTCGTTTCTCCGATTGGCTTATGGGGCGATGGTATTGATGGGACTCGGGATCGCGGTCAGGTTCGCGGCCGAGCCTCTCGTGGCGGTCGATCGAGGGCTTTGGATTCCGATCGGAATGGCCGCTTGCTGGGCTCAAGCCGCCGCGGTTCTGCTCTACCTTTACAACATCACCTTCAATCGCTTTCGGAGCCGCGGGAAGATGCCGTGGCAGTCAATTCTCGTGCTCGGGTCGCTTTCCTGGCTACTCGCAGTGACGCTGGCGGAGCCGTTTTTCTTCGTCGCCTCGCATGGAACGGACCCTCAGGCTCGCATTCTGTTCATCGCGGAGTGGTTCGTGCCCTATCGCGACGCTCAGTTCCTCGGTTTCGTCGCCTCGATGGTGTTTGGGGTCGCGCTCGTGAAGATGTACACCTGCTTCGGCGCGGAGGAGGCCTGCCCGAAGCTCGGGTTGGGCGGGTACGCGGTCTGGACCGTGGGGCTGTTGGCCCGGATGGGCGGTTGGGTCTATGCGTTTCAGAACGGCCTCGAAGGCGACTCGCGCCTCATCTATCACGCCGGGGGCCTACTGCTTGCCGCCGGCGCGGTGATGATGGTCCTCGCAACGCGCATGTTCTCGACGCTCGATATCGCCGCGCCATCGCAGAAGTTCGTTCGGGCGGCGTTTAGCTGGCTGATCCTTGGCGGGGTTCTCATCGCGGTCGAGCCGCTCCACCTCGCCGCCATCGGCCACCCGTTTTCCCACGCGTACCTCGGGGCGATCCGCCACGCGATCACCGTTGGGTTTATTAGCCAAATGATCGTGGGCGTGGGGATGCACGTTGCCGCCAGGATGAACGACATCCCGGCCCGGTACGAGCGCCCGCTTTGGGCGACGTTTTGGCTTTTGAACCTGGGAAACGCCGCTAGGGTCGGGCTGGAGATCGCAACCGACTACTCTCCCGGCGCATTCCTTCCCATGGGAATCACCGGATTCGTGGAGCTTGCCGGGCTCGCGCTTTGGGCCGCTTACATGCTCAGGACCATGCTCCGCCCCAAGAGCCTAGTCGTTGCGTGACACAATGGAGATAATGGCTTCGCGTCCGGAACGACCCACTAACCTCGCCGTCGTCGAGTCATGCACTCTTCTCAATTCGATCCCTGTGGCGGACAGGCAGCAGGTGGCCAACAACTCGTTCATGGCGTACGCCGAGCGCGGAGAAGTGATATGGCTCGCAGGGACCGCCGCAGAGTGTTGCGTGATCGCAGGCACAGGCTTCATCAAGATGACCAAGCTGTCGTCGTCCGGGCATGAAGTGACAATGGAACTGCTCGGCCCAGGCCAAGTGCTGGGCTTGATGGCGGTCATCGAGGGGCGGCAGTTCCCCCTTTCGGCGGTCTCGGTGACAAACTGTTGGTACCTGAAAGTTCCGTCTCGTGTCATCTTGCCGATTTACCAGGCTAACTCGAACCTGAAGGACCAAGTGGTGCGCACCATCGGCCCCCGCGTCAGGCGCGCCCACGAGATGATGTCGCGATTCTCGACCGGCAGCGCGGAAGAGTGCATCGCGGCGGTGCTCTTCATTCTCGCTGACAGCTACGGGACGCACAAGGGCAATAAGGTTCGTTTGGACGTACCGTTGACCCGGCAGGAGATTAGCGAAATGGCCGGAACGACCGTGGAGACTACGATTCGAGTGATGTCGCGGTGGCAAAAGTCCGGAATCGTTCGGACCGAGCACCAGATGATCACGATTCTCGATGCCGAGCGGCTCGACCGCATCATGCGCGACACGCCTTGATTGCCGATATAATGGCGGCATGGGCAAGGTTCCCGGCCACTATTCGAGGTTTCTCGAAAAGCACCCTGAGGTCGCTTCGGCCTACAGAAAGCTCAGTCAAGCCGTAGCGGAGGACGGTCCGCTCGATCCCAAGACCTGCGCCCTGATCAAGCTGGGGATGTCGGTGGCGGCCAATCGCGAAGGCGCTACGCACAGCCACACGCGCAAGGCGATCGAAGCAGGCGCGACTCCCGACGAAATCCGCCACGCCGTGTTGCAGGGCACCACCACGCTGGGCTTTCCGCAGATGATGGCAGGCCTCGCTTGGGTCGAAGACGTTCTCGCGGGGTCCCGATCGGACGCAAAGGAATAGCGACTCAGACCGTTCGCAACTCGCGCTCGATCTCTTTGGCGAGCGATCGGAACGTGGGCAGCGAATGGGAGTAAAAGGCCTTCCAGCCGTCGCAGAGAACGCTCTTGGTCTCCGGCGCAGAACCAGGGGGTCCTCGGTGCTTGAGGCAATCCCCCGCGCAAAGCTCCAAGTATTCGCACCTCTGACAATCGGAGTGCCACCGAGGTTTGCGGGCTCCGAACTCCACATACTTGGGCTCTGCGAGCATCTCTTCCCAAGTCTGAGATCGAACGTTGCCGAGGCCGAGTTCCGACCGCACGAAGAAGTCGCAGGGGTACACGTCGCCGCTGAACTCGACCACGAAGTACTGGCAACAGTTCGTGTCCATCGGGCATAGAGTCGGCCGCCCAAGCACCAGCTTGTTCACGATCGAATCGAACTGGCGGACGGATACCCTGCGGGTGTCTGACTTGCGCCATTCCTCGAAGACATCACTGAGAAACTGCCCCCAGGCCTCGCCATCGACTGCGAAATCCGCGAGAGCGCCGGCGGGGTCGAACTCGACGCAAGGGATATATTGGTGGAAGTCGAACCCCAGGCTCTTGAGGTAGCGGTACATCTCCTTGCCGTGGGGAGCGTTCGCTTGCGTCACTACGCACAGCACGTTGCACTCGACGCCGTGCTTGCGGAGCGTTTCCAGGCCCGCGATCACCTGCTCATGAGTGGCGCGGCCGGGCGCCGTGAGCCTGTACTCGTCGTGAATCTCCGGCGGACCGTCGATGCTGACTCCGACGAGGTATTCGCGCGCCTTCAGGTGGCGAGCCAACTCGTCAGTGAGGAGGGTGGCGTTCGTTTGCAGCCCGTTCGAGACCCGCCCGCCCGGCGGCGAGTACCGGTCCTGAAGCTCGGCGACCATTTCGAAGAACTCCAGGCCCATCAGGGTCGGTTCGCCGCCTTGCCACAAGAAGATGTGCTCATGCAACGGAACGGACAGATAGGTTCGGATGATCGCTTCCAGGGTCTCGTCCCTCATCCGATGCTTCTTTCCAGGGTAGAAGTCGAGGTGGTCGAGGTAGAAGCAGTACCGGCAGCGAAGGTTGCAGTCGGCGGAAACCGGCTTGATCAGAAGGCTGAATGGACGAACGCGCTGCATTTCGATCGGACGATGCTATCCTGGCACGATTCCATCTCTCCATCAAAGTGTGGGAAGTCGGCGCGTCGGTTCCGCAAGCAATACCGCCTTCCCTAGAGCCAGGCTCAAACGCAGGGCCCAAGGCAACGCGCGGAACCTGAAGACCGTTCGTGTCGCCAAGCTCCCAAGACAGAGAACTGACACAAATCTGTCACAAATCACGACCTTTCCGTCAACTCTAGTTTGATGCAATTCAAATGGATGAAAAGGGGCAACCTAGGGCGCGGGACGCTGGCTGTTGTGGCTTCGCTCGGGGCGGCTCAGGCTGGCGCAATCTTCTACGACTTCGACTCCCTCGCCAATGGCGTACACAGCCCGAACGATGTGCCCGGCCTGACCATCGAAACCGGCAGCGTCGACGTCTGGGCCAATGTAGGAGACACGATCACCTTCAACTCTGTGATTCCCCAGTTTCTAGTCTCGGGCAACTACGGGAACGCCTCCGACAAAATCATTTACGCGGGAGGGACAAAGGACTTGCTCATCACGCCAGATAGCGCGTTTACCTCCGCGTCCGTTTGGTCGGACGGATTCGATGGCGCGGGACAAGACGTGATCCGGATCCTAGGGCTTGCGGCAACCGGGAACCCGTACGAGTACCTAGTGCTCGATTACGACGGCGGGCTCGACGGACTGATTCAAATAGCGGTTGATTCCTCGACGTTTGACGCCATCATCTTAGAGTGTACGACCGAGCAAGAAGGCTTCAACGATCTGGACCTGACTCCGGTCCCTGAACCTGCGACGCTCGCAGCCCTTGGGATGGGGCTGGGCTTACTCTGCCGCCGGGGTCGAAGCACAAGCTCAAGGGCCTGAGCCCTTCAACGGCGGCGTTCGACGTTGGAGATGCCCACGGGCTCAGAGCACCGAGATAAGGGCTTTCTCAACAGAACCGGCAATCTTGCTAGCCGTATTCCTACGGAGATGCGTTACCATACTCACGGACCCGCTCTGCGGGAATTGTGGTTTTTCCCACAATTTGAGGAGGAGGATTTGAAGAGAAGCACTCTAGTTTTGTGTCTGGCCGCCAGTTCAATGGCTATGGCAGACGTCGTGCCCAACCATTTGGCCGCTGTGGAAGGCGACGGCGCGTTCGCGTTGACGTCCGCTTCAACGAACCGCAAGTACCAGATGACGATTGCCGCAAGCCAAATGGCAACGATGTCGGGCAAGTTTTTGACGGGCATGAGGTTTCGCCTAAACGGAACCGCAACCGCCAACTGGCCGTCCGTCGACACTTCGTACTCGTACTGGGAGGTTTACATTGGGGCTGGCGTCGCTCCCGGAGCTATGGGCAGCACGTTTGCCACCAACTTCTTGGGGACACCGACGCAGGTCCGTTCGGGAGGCCATACGTTCTTTGCAGGTGCGTTCACTGCCGGGTCGTCACCGAACGCCTTTGGCCAGGCACTGGTGTTCGACTCAAACTACCTCTACACGGGCGGCGATCTCGCGGTCGAAATGAGGTTTTCCACTCAGTCGGGAGCGACCAACCAACCGTCGTTCGACGCGGTCGCTGCTAGTGGTGGTCCTGCGAACGGATGGGGAGTCGATTTCTCGGCGCGGTGGACATCGAATCCGACGAGCGCGACCGGGAGCAACGCTAACTTCCTCGTGACCGACTTCATGGCCACCGCCGTACCTGAGCCAGCGACGATGATCGCCCTTGGTCTCGGCGTGGCCGCCCTAGCCCGCGGGCGACGCAAGTAGGCTCGCGTCCCTCTCGGGCTATGAGCCAGGGGGCGACAACGAAGAATCGGGCACTTCTCACTCAGAAGTGCCCGAATCGCTTAGAGAATTGCCGATCGCCCCTACTTTCCCACCTGCCGAAGCAGCGTTTCAATCGCACGTTCGAGCTGGGGGTCTTTGCCCGCAAAGAACTCCTCGGGGGTGATGTCCACCTTCTGATCCGGTTGCTGGCCCATATTTTCGAGCGGGGAGCCGTCGATCCGGTACACGCCCGATCCGGGCATCCTTGCGCTGGTTCCGTCCACGAGCCTAAAGCCGCCCGTCCAAATCACGTAACCGGGAGTCGGCATCCCCACGAGCGTCGCCAATCCCCGTTGCCTCATCGCGTAGGGGAACATCTCGGCGTTCGAGAAGCTAGTCTCGGCGTGCATTACCACGGTCGGCTTGGCCCACGTTTGGCCTGGCGAAAGCAGGGGGTCCTCGTCGCGGGGGACGTAGTAGCTATGCGGCTTGCGCTCGATGATGTCGATCAGCCGGTCGCTGATGTTGCCGCCCCCGTTGTTGCGAACGTCGATGACCACGCCCTGTTTCCCCGAGACGACCTGCCAGAACTCTCGCTGGAACTGGTCGAAGTTGCCCCCGCCCATCCCCGCGATGTGAACGTACGTTAGCTTCCCTCCGGACTTCTCCTCAACGTACTTTCGCCGCCACTCCAATAGGTTGCGGCGGACGATCCCCGAGTACGCCCCGCCGGAAAGGGCCCTGTACTTGACCGTTCGCGCGCCGGTCTTGTCGGGCACGGAGTTCACGAGTAGCGTGAGATCGCGGCCCGTCTGACCGTTGAGGACATCGCGGAAGAGCGCTTCGTCGGCGCGGACGTCGAAGCCGTTGATCTGAAGAACGTACTCCCCAGGCCGGATGCGCGTCTGCTCGAAGCTCCCCGGCGCGCCCTCGGGAACCTCCTTCACCTTGAGCCCAGCCCCACCCCACGAAGTGTCGATCGTGAAGCCGGGGTGAGCGGTCGATTCGCCGCCCGGGTTGCCCGGCGCAGCGCCCGCTTCGGTGTGGCTGGCTTCAAGTTCGCCGACCAGCATGTTGAGAAGCGTCGCCATCTCGTTCCGATGCCGAACCGAATCAAGCAGAGGCTCGTACCGCTTCTTCGTTGCGGCCCAATCCCGCCCGTGGAAGTTGCCGTCGTAGAAGCTGCGGTTGTATTCACGCCAGAACTGGTCGAATGCCGCCTTGCGCTCGAGCCTCGTGTCGCGCGTCCAATCGCTTCGGAAGCTGACCGAGGTCAGCGGGAAGTTGGGCTTCTTCACCTCGACGAGGTGCATCCCGCCGTCTTTCACGAAATACGCCTGAGAAAGGTCTTCGCTGAATCCCCACGCGCCGATGCCGCCGCCCGACGTGATCCTCCGCGCGCCTTGGCCGTCGTAGCCCGCCTTCCAGAGGTCGCCCGCGCTGCGGAAGTAGATCTCACCCTTCTCAGGCTCGGAGAAAACCGCCCCTTGCACGTCCTGTGAAAGGAACCTCCGAACCCGGTTCTGGATGTCGGTGAAGTCGATCTCGACCTTCACGGCCCCTTCGGGCTTCTCGAACTTGAGCGTCAGGTCTTCTTCGCGGGCCTGCTCCTTTTGCAGAGGGACGAGGTAAACAGCCGACGAACCCGCCCGATTCGAGTTGAAGTAAAGGTACTTCCCATCCGAAGACCATGCAGGACTGTAATTGCCAGAGTTCTCCTGGGTAACGTTGTAGCCCCGCTTCGATGTCGTGTCATAAACCCAGACGTTCGAGCCCGACTCCCAATAGTAGTATCCGCTTTCGTTGAGCCGGTCTATGTAGGCGATCCACCTTCCATCCGGGCTGAACGCGAACTCCCTAGGGCCGCTTCCAGGCATAGCCAACGCCAACTGGGGGGCACCCGAGCCGTCTACCGGAACGGTATACGCACCGCCTTGCCTCCCCGTCACCCAGAACGTGAGCGACTTCTTGTCGGGGTGCATCCCCAGCGCGAAAACGTCGTTGTCGCCGGCGGTGATCCGCTGGACCTTCTTGTCCGCAAGGGTCATTCGGTAGAGGTTGCGGGCGCCCTCGCGATCGGAAACGAAGAAGATCGCGCTTCCATCGGGGGCATAGATCGGCGCTTCGTCGAGGCCCGGCCAGTCGGTCAACTGGGTCGCGTCGTTGGCGTTCGGGCCATCGCCCTTCTTGACCGGGACTTTCCAAAGCTCGCTCCGAACCGCAAACACCACCTCGTCGTTCTTCGGGCTCAGCGTGAACTCATCGACTCCAGAAGTCAGAATCAGCCGCTCTTCGTTGGTGAACTTCTCGTCTTGGACAGCGACGATTTCCACCTTCTGAGGCTTACCCCCTACCGCCATCGAATAAACGCTCCCTTCGTACTCAAAGGCGAGCAGGTTGGCCTTGGGCGCTACCGTCAAGAAACGTACGCCTCCCCCCACGAAGTCCGTAAGGCGACGGGCGTTCCCTCGGGAGTCCAGTTGAACCACGTTGGGCGTCCGAGCTACCGAATCGACGTTCTTGGGGATCGGTTTGCCTACGTAGCTGCTGCTGGGCGTCTTTTCGCCCACAGTCACGCAGAGGGCCGTTCCGGAATCGAAACCTGCGTTGAGCCACAGGTGCTGAAATCCGTTGCTTCGGACCTTGGCGCGTGAGCCCGTGGCGGGGTCGAACCTCCACACCTGCGCGGCGGCTGAACCCTCATACCGGGGCCTTGTCCAAGGGAACCCGAACCGGTTGTACAGGATCGACTTCCCGTCGGCGGCGTACTTAGGGTCGCGAACCGTCATCATGTCGGTGAAGAGCGATTGAAACCGCAGCGTCCGAACGTCGAGTTCGAACACTCCGTTGTAGGCGTCGTCCCGGGAGCTGCGAAACAGGATCTTGCTGCCATCGGGCGACCAATCGCTCGGCGATTCGCTCCCTCCGAACCAGGTGAGACGCTGCGTTTGGCCCCCATCGGCAGGAACGGCCATGATGGAGTTCCCTCCATACCGATTGCTCGCATACGCGATCCACTTCCCGTCCGGAGACCACACCGGGCTATCTTCCATTTCGATGTGGTTGGTGACAGGCGTCGCCTTCCCCCCCGAACTGGGCACAACCCAAATGTCGCCGCGATAGACGAAGGCGAGCCGTTTCCCGTCGGGTGAGAGCGCCAGCGACCTCGCGCCTACGATGGGTTGGGGGCCGGTGCTCGTCAACTGAGCGAAAGGAAGGGTCGCACAAAGCGCAAGCGCAGCGACCGAAAGTGCGCGGAGCCTTACCATGCCCCCTTTTACCCCACGCGCTGCCGGAATTCGCAGGCAGACTACTCGGCCGGACGCTGAAGTTTCTGAACCAGCCAGTACACCGGTACTCCCAATGCGGCGATTCCGAGGACGGCGAGCGTGCCCTTTTGGCTTTCGGGTTCGGCGAGAGAGTTGTAGAGGATCGCGCACGAGCCCAACACGAACAGCAACGGGGTCAGCGGGTAGAGAGGCAGCCGAAAACTTGGCGAGTACCCCTCCTTCTTCCTCAAGAGGAACACCGACCCGACCGCCATCATGTAGAACGGCACGAGGGCGATAACGGCGATGTCGGCCAGGTCCTCGAACTTGTAGTTGAGGACGAAACCAACACCGAGCAGCGTGGTCAGAAGGATCGAAGCGGAAGGCGTATGGAATCGGGAACTGACTCCCGCCAGCGCGCGAGGAAGCAGGCGATCCTTGGCCATCGCATAGAAGATTCGAGGCGACGTGAACATCGATCCGTTCAAGGTCCCAAAGGTTGAGACCATCACCGTCGCCGAGACGAGAATCACCCCCCAATGCCCCACCAAGGCGTTCGCGACATCGGCGGCGATGAGGTCGGACTGGGCGATTTCTTGAACCGAAAACACGCTCAAATAGCCTACGTTCGCCAGCAAGTAGACCGTGATGATCGCCAGGTTGCCGAGGATGAAAGCGCGTGGAACGTTGCGCGCGGGCCTGTCGAGTTCCCCTGACACATAGCTGAGATCGGCCCATCCATCATACGCCCACAGGACCTTGATGACGGCGAGGCCGATAGCGGCGGCGATCAGGCTCTCGGGCGGTGCGGCGGGCGTGAAATGCCCTCCGGTTCCGGGCAGTCCCAGCAGGAACGCCAAGGCGACGACAAACAAGAGCCCAGAGACCTTGCCGATTGTCGTCAGATTCTGGGTGGCCGAGCCCCACCGCACCCCCAGGTAGTTGATGCCGCCGACCACGAGGATGGCGACCGCGGCCAGAAGGTGAACCCGAAATTCGTTCGCGGGCGCTTTAGGGTCGTTGCCAAAGGCTCGGAAACTGTACTCGACGAACGCCGTCGCAACCGCTCCAAGGCTCGCCGCGCGAACCATCAGCAATTGGGTCCATCCGAAGCTGAACGCCGCAACCCGGCCATACGCCTCCCGCAGAAAAACGTAAATGCCGCCCGTCCGTGGGTAGGCGCTGGCGACCTCCGCCAGAGTCAGCGCGCCGCTCATGGCGAACAACCCGCCCAAAACCCATATCCCCAACATCGGCAGGGGACCCGGTACCAAGCGAGCGATCTCGGCGGGGGAACGGAAAATGCCCGAGCCGATCGTCGAGCCTACGATCAGCGCGATTGCGGTTCCGAGACCGATGGCGCGTTCGAGGCCGGGGCCGCCTTTGGGTTCGGCGGACGAGTCCGTCATTTGCTCCTCGCCTCGCGGTCTACGAGTTGGATGGCTTGCGGAAGCTCAGCATCGCCCATTGCGATTCGGTTTCTTGGCGCAGCGCCTCGAATCCTGCACGAACCGCGCTCGTTCGCACGTCGTCCACATTTCCTTCATAGATTCCGCTGGTGATCCAGACTCCGCCCGGCTTGAGAACGGAAAACACGTTAGGGGCAAGCCGCGTCAGAGTCGCGGAGATGATGTTGCTCACGACAACATCCCACCCTCCGTCGCGGCTCTCACGCTCGACGCCCTCTCCGACGCGAAACTCCACTTCGACCCCGTTTCGTTCGGCGTTGGCCCGAGCAACGTCAACCGCCATCGGATCGACGTCCGTACCGAGGACGGGATCAGCGCCGAGCATCCTGGCTGAGATCGAGAGGATCCCGCTCCCGCACCCCACATCCCAAACGGACCTGTGCACCAGGTCGCATCGCTCCAATTCCTCCAAACAAAGGCGCGTCGTGGGGTGATCGCCGGTCCCAAAGGCTTGGCCTGGGTCGAGGACGATCACGAGGTCTTCGGGCTCGGGCTGCACGACCTCCCAACTGGGGCAAATCACCCACCGCTCGCCTACCCGCTGGGGCCGAAAGTGCTTCTTCCACTCGACGCTCCAATCCGTCTCCACGATCTCCTCGAAGCGCACGGAATCGGCTCCCCGCGCGCGAAGCTCGCCTTCGAGCTCCCGCTGGCGATCGGGTGAAGTCGCCCACGAGATGTAGCCCACCAGCGCCGGGGGGTCGGCGGTCTCCAGCGTGGACTGGCAATTCCACCGTTCGAGGACCTCGATCCAGGGCGACCAGTCGTCCGGCTCTGGACTTCGCTCGATGGTGACTTGGAGCCAGAGCGGTTGATTCACTTCTTCTTCTTGAAGAGGGACCCCAAGAGTCCCGCGCCTTCGGGCTTTCCGCGTGGGGGCTTCTCCCCTCGAAGCTCCGCGAACTGCCGGATCAGGTCGGCCTCAGCCTCGCTGAGCTTCTCCGGGATTTCGACCCGCATGTGGAGAACGAGATTGCCCCGCTTGCCCCCATAGAGTGGTGGAAGGCCCGCCTCATCGATCCGGAACACCGCCCCAGGTTGGGTGCCGGGGGGAACCTCCACCTCAAAATCCGAGTCAAGCCCCTCCACTTCGACGACGTCGCCCAAAACGGCCTGAGCCAGCGTGAGGGTGACTCCGGTCGATAGATCGTTCCCTTGCCTTGCGAATCTGGGGTCGTTTTGGATTCGCAGCACGACGAAAAGGTCCCCGTTCTGGCCAGCTCCCAGGCCATCTCCGCCCTTGCCTGAAAGGTGAACCGTCAGCCCCGACTCGACGCCCGGAGGAACCTTGACGCTCGCCTTCGCCATCTCCTGCTTGAGTCCGAGACCCTTGCATTCGCCACAAGGATTCCGAATGATCGCTCCAGCGCCCCCGCACGCCGAACAGGTGGCCGACGTTCGCACCGTTCCGATGAACGTATTCCGCATCTGGGTGACGACGCCCTGACCTCCGCACTTGGCGCATTGCTCGGGAGCCTGACCCTTTTCCGACCCGGTGCCGCCGCAGCCCGCGCACTTCGCGCTTCGGGCGTATTCGACGGTCTTTTCGACGCCCGTCACCACCTCATCCAGCGTTAATTGGAGATCGACGCGAATGTCGTCGCCGTCCCTGCCGATCCTCCTTCGGCTCTGTGAGGCGTCGAACCCGCTGAAGAACATGTCGAAGAGATCGGAGAATCGGGTGTCCACGAATCCCGTGGAGGGCGCTTCATCGACCGAGCCAAAGGTGTCGTAGCGAGCCTTCCGTTCGGGGTCGGAGAGCACCGAATAGGCCTGCCCGACTTCTTTGAACTTGTCTTCGGCCTCTTCATCGCCCGGATTGACGTCAGGGTGATACCTTCTCGCCAGCCTGCGATAGGCGGACTTGATCTCGTCGGCGCCCGCGTCTCTGGCAACGCCTAAGACTTCGTAGGGGTCACGCATGAAGAACGTAATGTCGCTGGGCTACCGAATCACTCTTCGGATTCGCTCTGATCCTCGAGCAATTCCTCTTCCGCGGCGGCCTCGGTGAGCGAGATCGTGTCGTCCTCCGACACCACGGTCTCGGTATCCTCCTCGACTTCCTCTTCGTCGCCATCGGAGACGAGGTCGGATAGGCTCATGGTTTCCTTTTCGACCACCTCTTCGGCTTCGGGCTCCTCTTCGCCGAGGAAGTCTGCCGGAAGATCGACGCCTTCATCGAGCGCGGGCAACAACATGCCGAACTCCGCGGAGAGAGTCGCTTGGTCCATCGACAACAGACCGGTGTCGGTCGCCACCTGCTCCTCCGTCATCGACAGCAGCGGCTTGATCTTCCCCGAAGCGATTTCGGCGAGCGCAATCGAAAGAGGGTGGTTCGATTCCGCGCTGACGAGAGCCATCGAGCCCTCGCGAATCTGCTTCGACCGCTTGGCCGCGAGGTTGCTCAAAACGAACTTGCCGTATTCTGTGTTGTTCAGAACATCGGGAGACGGAAACATCGAATTGCTCATGCCATTCACAAACGAACCCTGATTTTACCCCCAAGCGGCGGGCCGCCTGAATCTGCTACAACTGCTTTCGGAATGGATTCCCCTGAATCTCTCGGTATCGACACGGTTCTCCAACACTACGCCGAGGAAGGCCAGCCTTTTGGAGCCGTCGTCCCGCCCATTTACCAAAGCTCGCTTTTCAGTTTCGAGGATATTGACGACTTCGCCGCGGCGCTCTCCGAATCGCCGCCCGGTCCGCCGTTCTTTTACAGCAGGATCGGCAATCCGACCGTAGACATCGTCGAACGCAAGATCGCGAAGCTGGAGGGCGCGGAGGCGTGCAAGCTGATCGGAACCGGAATGGGCGCGATCACGATGGCGATCTTCAGCGTCGTAAAATCCGGTTCGCACTGTGTCGTCGTCGACACGTGCTACAAGCCCGTCCGGCAACTCTTCGAGACCATGCTCGCTCGGCTCGGGGTCACCGCCACCTTCGTCGACGGTCGCTGCCCGGAGACGGTTTTTGAAGCGGTGCGGCCCGAAACTGACCTTATCTACCTCGAGTCCCCGAGCAGCATCCTCTTCCGTCTTCAGTCCATCGAAGCCATCACGGCCTTTGCAAGGCAGCGCGGCATCGTTACCGTCATCGACAACACCTATTCGACGCCCCTTTACCAAAGCCCGCTCGCAATGGGGGTCGATATCCTCGTCCACAGCGCCACGAAGTACTTGGCCGGGCACAGCGACGTCACGGCCGGGGCCATTTGCACCTCAGCCGAGCGGGTCGCCGGGATGCTCAAAGAGGAAGTCAACTTCCTCGGTTCGGCGATCGGGCCGTTCCCCGCTTGGCTCGTGCTCCGAGGACTTCGCACCCTATCTCTCCGGCTCCCTCGCCACGAGTCTACGGCGAACTCCGTGGTCGGCTGGCTCCAGGATCATCCCAGGGTGAAGGGAGTTAACCACACCTCCCTCGCCGATTTCGAGCAGCGCGAGCTTTTCCTCAAGCAAATGAAGGGGTCGGCCGGGCTATTCTCCTTTGAACTCAAGGATGGCTCCGAAGCCGCCGTCAGGAGCTTCGTTCGCGCGCTCAGGCTGTTCAAGCTCGGCGTGAGTTGGGGAGGATTCGAAAGCCTCGTCGTGCCTGTGCTAATGCACCCACTCGACTGGCCCGAACCCCGCTGGGTGATCCGGCTCTACTGTGGTCTGGAATCTCCCGACGACCTCATCCGGGACCTCGCGAGGGGCCTGGAGGCCGTTTCCAACGCTTCGGCCTGAACGAAATACCGGCAATTCGCAATGAGCCTCCTTTTGGCACTGCGCGTGCTAACTCGGCCCGGAGAGGTGAAATCTCATGGCTTGGCCTTCCTTGAGAAGGCTA
Source organism: Candidatus Nitrosymbiomonas proteolyticus (assembly GCA_017347465.1). Classification (GTDB taxonomy): domain Bacteria; phylum Armatimonadota; class Fimbriimonadia; order Fimbriimonadales; family Fimbriimonadaceae; genus Nitrosymbiomonas; species Nitrosymbiomonas proteolyticus. Next base: position 2,727,757 of record AP021858.1, read on the forward strand.
GGGATGGCCGCACTTGTCGTCGTCCCGACGGTGGCGCACGGAGAGCTCGTCGGGCATTGGACCTTCGATCAGCACGGAAACGACCTAACGGGTCACTTCGGGAACACGCAGTTCTTCAGCGGAGCGACGCTGGAAAACGGCGCGCTGGTCGTTTCGGCCGAGTTGGGCTCTTGGGCGAAGGCCGCGAGCTATTCCGGACCCGAGATCAATGAGAAGACGCTGATCGCTTGGCTCACATTGGACGAACTCGACGTTCGCGGCGGGGCCGCGCTCACGCTCGAACGGGACAGCGACAACGTCTTCGAAAACAGGTTCGACGGAATCGTTTATGGTGAGATCGAATCCCGCAAGTGGATGGCCGGCTCGGAGTTCTATAACCGCACTCAAGAGGTCCCCCAAGACGGCGAGCGGGAGTCCGCGACGGAAACGGTCGTGATGGCGATTCGGTACCGGGCCGACAACACGATCTCGGTGTTTCGGAACGGGAACCTCTACAGCGAGTACTCGAAGGGCCAGCTTCAATCGTTTGGCGACGAGCCCACCGCAGCCGTCTTTGGCAAGCGCCACACATGGCCGGGGCTTGCGATGCCCTATCTGTCGGCAAGGATCGACGAAGCCCGAATCTACAACGAGGCGCTCTCGGACCAGTTCATGGAAACGCTCACTCCTGTACCTGAGCCCATGACCGGACTGGGGCTGCTCGCCTCGCTGTTTGCGTTTCGCCGCCGCAAAGCCGACTAACTTGCCTGCATCCAACCCACAACGCTCCCCAAGACCTGCGTCCTTGGGGGGCGTTGGGGTGCCTTAGTGTCGGGCGTCAAGTACACTTTTCGCGCAACCTCAGACCCATTCCGCGCGATTGAGTTCCAGGACCCCGCGATGACCGCAGTGCCGGAAGCCCACCCGAAGACCAAACCCCTGCTCCAGCGCCCTGCAGTCATGCGCTTGCTGATCTTGGCGTTGCTGGCCGAGGTCGGCTACGCGGTCTTGAACATCTCCACGATGCCCGTCTACCTTCAGTTCGACCGCGGGTTCGGCGCTTCGGTAACGGGGCTCGTCGTGGCCGCGTTCCTCTTGAGCGAGGCCGTGTTCAAGAGTCCAATGGGCGCTCTTGCCGATCGGGTGGGGCGAAAAACCATGGTCGTGCTCGGCCCCAGCCTGACCATCTTCACGGCGCTTGCGACTTTGGTCGTGCCGTTCGATTGGGGCACGAACGAGGTTCTCGCGTTGATCGGGCTACGACTGGTCGACGGGCTCGGCGCAGCGATGCTTTGGCCCGCCATGTTCGCCCTGATGAGCGACAGCGTCGAAGACCATGAGCGGCAGCAAGCGATGTCGCTCCTTAATATGTGCTACCTGCTTGGGGTGGCCTTGGCTCTTCCGGTCGGTGGAATCGTCAACGACCTCTTCGGGAGGTTCTTGGCCGACTTCTCCGGGGCGAGGAGCCCCAGCCTTTACCTGGCGGCCCTCCTCTTCGCAGGGGTCAGCCTGACCGCCTTCCTGAGGATCGCCTCCGACCGCGAGCACCACAAAGCCCTCGCTACCGAAGAAGGCTCGAGCCTGCGCGAGCTCTGGATGGCGGCGCGAGGCATCCCCGAGTACCTTCTGCTGGCCGTCGTGACCTTCATGGGGATCGGCTTTCCCATGACGATTATCAAGGTGTTTGCCGAAGAGCAGTTTCGAATGAGCGAGTCGAAATTCGGCGCGCTGAGCTTCCCAGCGGTCGTTGCGATGGCCCTGCTCAGCGTCCCCATGGCCAAGATCGGCGAAAGGATGGGCCGCGCTCGTGCGGTTCACTACGGGCTGGGCCTATGTTCGCTCGGGCTTGCCCTCGTTGCGCTGGGCGCGTTCGTTCCGGCGCTTCGAGTGCCTTGGCCCTTCGCGGTCGGCGGCCTTTTCGTCGGGTTCGGATTCCTCCTTGCGATTCCTTCGTGGATGGCAAGCGTCAGCGACATCGACCCGCGCAAGCGAGGGGTCCACTTGGGGGCGATCATGACGGCGCAAGGGGTTGGAGCGATCTTGGGCGCACCCTTGGGCGCAGTAGCCTATGAGAAGCTCCAGCCTTTGGGCCGGATGTTGGGCTTGGGGGTCGATTTTGGAAGATACTCGCCGTTCGTGGGTTGCGCGGCCTGCGTCGCGATCGGCTGGGCGATCTCCGTGCGAATTCTCCGCGACCCCGCGGTGTAGTTGCGCTCTTCAGGTAGGTCCGGACAGGCGGATGGTCGTGCCGTTTGTCCGGGTGGTTCTGTAGTACGTTCCCCGACAGGGTGCCCCGGACAGGCGGATGGTCGTGCCGTTTGTCCGGGAGGATTAGGAAACCTCTCGTCCGAATCGCGTAAGAGACGTTCCGGGAAGAAGGAGGTCGGGAAGTCTGAACACGGGTTAAGCGCTAGGCCGGTCCCGGCATCAGACCTTCCCTGACAAACGGCACAATCCCTCCGCCTGTCAGGGCCACCCGCCGTGCAACCATTTTTTGTCGGCTTAATCCCCTTTTCCCAATCCCCGATAAAGTCTCGGTTGCACCTTAGGCAGAACCACTTCGTAGTACCCATTTGCGCTCACAACCCCAGCCTCGGCCAGAGGGCGTCTATGCGGGATTTGACCTCCGGCGACATCTCGATCAGTTTGGGGAAGTCGCGGCTAAACCCGTTCTCGCCCGGCCACTTGTGCGTGCAGTCGAAGCCGATCTTGCCGCCGAAGCCTTCGGCCAGCGACGCGTGGTCGAGCTGGTCCACCGGGCCGCGCGAGTGCAGCGCGTCGCGCCCGGGGTCGCAGTTCGCACCGAGACGGAACAACACCTGCGCCGTGTCCTGCACGTCCACGTCCTCATCAAAGATAAAAACAAACTTAGTAAAGGCAAGACCGCCGAGCCCCCACACCGCGTTCATCACCTTGTACGCATGCCCCGGATACTTTTTGCGAATCGAGACGAACGCAACGTTGTGGAAGCACGCCTCGACCGGCAGGTGGATGTCCACGATCTCCGGCACGGTGAGGCGGATCATCGGCATGAAGATGCGCTCGACCGCCTTGCCCATCCATCCGTCCTCCATCGGCGGCTGGCCGACGATCGTCGCGGGATAGATCGCTTTGTCCCGCATCGTGACGCACGTGCAGTGGAACACGGGGAACATGCCCGCGAGCGAGTAGTAGCCGGTGTGGTCGCCGAACGGGCCTTCGAGGCGTCTTTCGTTCGGGTCCACGTAGCCTTCGAGGATGATTTCCGCGTCGGCGGGGACCTTCATGTCGATCGTTTTGCATTGCACGAGCTCGGCGTTCTTTCTTCTTAAGAAGCCGGCGAAGGCCATTTCGTCGAGGCCCGGCGGGAGGGGGGAGATGGCGGCGAAGGTGTAGGCGGGGTCTCCGCCAAGCGCGACGGCCACATGGAGGGTGCCGGGGGGAGGAATCTCGACTCCACGGGCTTTGCTCGGCTGGCGCCCCTCACCCCCTGGCCCCCTCTCCCCCGGAGGGGCGAGGGGGGATGGGGAATATCCAGTGCCCTGACCTGCAACCCCAGCATTCGAGCCTTCCGAACCCTTGCTTCCGAACCCCTCACCCCCTGGCCCCCTCTCCCCGGAGGGGCGAGGGGGGATGGGGAAGATCCAAAGCCCTGACCTGCAACCCCAGCATTCGAGCCTTCCGAACCCTTGCTTCCGAGCCCCTCACCCCCTGGCCCCCTCTCCCCAGGAGGGGCGAGGGGGGATGGGGAAGATTCAAAGCCCTGACCTGCAACCCCAGCATTCGAGCCTTCCGAACCCTTGCTTCCGTGCCCCTCACCCCCTGGCCCCCTCTCCCCCGGAGGGGCGAGGGGGGATGGGGAGGCTAATTCTTCCATGTGCCTCATGCCCGTCTTGTGCATTTGCCAGTGCATCCCGAGCGTGTTGCGATCGTAGAGCTGCATGCGGTACATGCCGACGTTCCGCTTGCCTGTATTGGGGTCATAGGTAAACACGAGCGGCAGAGTGAGGAACGGCCCGCCGTCTTCCGGCCAACAAGTGAGGATCGGGAGCCGGGTGAGGTCCACCTCGTCGCCCTTCAGCACGATCTCTTGGCACGGACCGCGGCTGACCGTCTTCGGGATCGCAGTCTTGAGCTCCTTGAATGCCCGGATTGCCAACTGCAGGGCATCACCGGGAGATTTGGGAATTGGAGGAGGCAACAGCGCGGCGATCCGCTCGGTGTGCTCCTCGAAGTCAGCGACCCCCAGAGCCATGCTCATGCGCTTTCGCGAGCCCATCGTGTTGATCGCAACCGGGAAACCGAACCTCTGGCTCTGCCCCAGCGAAGCCTCCAAAGGCGGCTCGCCCATAACCGCGCTGCGGGGGTTCGACGTGCCAAGCCGATGAGGCGGTCCGGCGACATTCTCGAACAGAAGCGCCGGGCCGCCAGACTTCATAACTCGGTCCGCGATCTCCGTGATTTCAAGATAGGGCGAGACGGGTTCTGCGATCCGCTTCAGCTCGCCCGCTCTCTCAAGAGCGTCGAGAAACTCCCGAAAGTCGCGATAGGCCATTGCTGCCCATTCTACAGCCTTCGAACTCAATTCGGCTTAGCGGCGCGCGAAGGGACTTCGGGGCCTCACGAATCCTCATCAGCCGGCCTTCCCTCCAGCGTGAAAAAGAGGGTAGCTCCCCTACCCTCTTCACTCTCCGCCCACAGCCTTCCGCCGTGTCCTCCGATAATCCGTTCGCATATCGAAAGGCCTATACCGGTACCCGCATATTCCCGATTGGAATGCAATCTCTCAAAGGGCCTAAGCGCCTTCTCAAAGAGCGTAGCGTCAAACCCTATTCCATTGTCTCGGATATAGAACACGGTCTCACCCGATTCGACGAACGATCCGAGTTCAACTCGAGGGTCTTCGACCTGGGAGGAGTACTTGAGCGCGTTCGATAAGAGGTTTTCGAGGAGAATATGAATCAAGTGCACATCAGCCTGGGCAAGCATCGAATCGGGGATCGAAACACGCGCTTTTGGATTGTGCCTCGCGGTAACCAATACCGAAAGCTGCCGCGCTACATCCGCCAAATCGACCGTCGTGCGCTCCAACCGAATCCGAGACACTTTTGAGAAATTGAGAAGGTCGGTGATCAGGGCGTCCATGCGGAGAATCGAGCTTTCGATGCCTTCGAGGGACTCCGCGATTTCCCCTTTGGCTGACGCACCCAACTCCTCCCTCAGAACCCCAGCGTGGAGCGAGATCGACCGCAAGGGGGAACGAAGATCGTGGGACACGGAGTACGAAAATGACTCCAGATTCGCGTTGGCGGATTCCAGTTCGCTCGTTCGGTCAGCGACGCGCCTTTCGAGTTCGGCGTTCAGCGATAGCAGCTCTTCCTGAGCGTCCAGACGAAGGCTCTCCGCCATCTCGAGGGCCTTGCCGATGCGCCCCGCGATGTGGGCGGTAGTCACCACGATGACGCCCCCCGTTAGCGCCGAAGTGGCGGCGGCGAGCAGAACCGTGTTCGCTTCGTCCTCGCGCAAGAGTGCAAAGCAAATCACCGAGTACACGATGATCGCCCCCACACCGATAGGGAGGAACGATCTCAGCAAAATGGCCCTCGGAGCGGGTCCCAAGAAATGTCGAAGAGGCCAGCTCTCTGGCCCTGCGGCATAGATGGCGCCGACGGAGAGAGTCACAAACGATAGCGCCGTCGTTACGGCTACCGGAATGTGAGCCCCGCCGTACAGCAACGGCTGTCCAAACGCGTACCCGATGAGGACCAAGGAAGCGATGACCAGCGATCCCAGCGCAAGCGACGCCGCGAGCGTACGATCGGACCGATTGTGAATCGACGCAAAGAGGTTGAGGCTAACCGAGCCCCCCAAGGCCACGAAGCAAAGCGCCGTGACGATTGACATTCGTCCGGTCAACACCTGCCCAAAGCGCTCGGGCTGAGAGACTAGCCAGCGCTCCAATACATCGACGCCGACCCCGTACCCGATCACTAGGAGCAGAAGACAATAGGCGACCACTAACGAGGACGCAAGGAGACCCAATACATTGAAAAACGTAGCACCTTTTCTGCGCACGAAAATAACACACAATGAAAGTACGACAAAGCAGATTGCCGTACTGGGAGCCATCGGAATGTACTCTGTACTCGTGCTCGCCAGCAGGTGCTCGCCGGTAACCCAGCCTACGATCGCAATTCCGCTGATCCCCAACGAAGCGAAAGCGAAGCCGTACCGAATCCAGTTCATCCCATAGCAAGAGCCAATTGCCCAATCGGGCCGCGCACAAGACCGTGAAGTACGGCGTCCTGCGGCATCATACTTTATACCCTACTACAGTATACGCCGATTCGACAACCCTTTTTCCCGAAAACCGACGAATCGCGACTCGCGGCAGCCGCATTGCCATCCCACCCTTTGGGTCATAATCCGGCGTGCGACTCGATATCGACCCCGACATCCGCAGAGCCTGGACGCCGCCTACGGAGTTCTATCGTTCGGCTGCTGCCTATGACGCCGTCCGGGAGGCCGTGTTCGCACGGTCTTGGCAGTATGTCGGCGACGTGGGCCAACTCAAGGCGCCGGGGAGCGCCGTCCCAACGACCCTCCTAAGGGGCGCCTCTTGCTCGGGTGGAGCCGAAGACACCCGATAGGAAATTGGGAACGAAAGCTTGACGTTCACTGCCGGACAGGGCCCAATCCCCCGAAAAGGCCCAAGATTCCGTCAACTTCGGATTTCGGCATTTTCTTAGTGGATGGCCGCCACTTTTCTCGAAGACCGCAAGTAGTTAATTGCGTAATAGTAGTCTTCGATGTAGTCGATATCGTAAGCAAGTTCGGGTGCGGAATCCAACACGGCCGCTCCCGAACATTGCAGAAGCTCCATTACCTTATCTTCGATATCTCGTATGGTAAGCCGCTTCGTCAGGTAGAGCGCGACGAACCGCCAGCCCAGCAATCGGGCGAGCCCGAACTTGCTCTTGCGATTCACAAAAACCTGATCGACGTGATGAATCGCCTTTTGAAGCGCCCGAGTGCCCACGTTGAACAGGCATCCGGTCGTATAGGTTCCGTCGCGAAGAGTTACAAACGTCGCGCTAGCTTGAGGGTAGGACTCAGCATAGTCCTCATAGGCGATGAGTGGAATGCAAAAATCGCGATTCGTAGGGCACTTATCGAGGAAGGCTCCTATGCTTTCGACGGTAAGGAACGGCAAATCGGCCGTGCAGATAAGGACGCGCTCCGGCTGCTCGCCCAATTCGATCAGGCTATCGAGGCCGCGGAAGATGTTCTCTGGACCCGTCGAGCCTTCCTTCACCTTAACGTCCGCTGGAGCCGCGTCAGGGTGGTTCAAGATGTCGTCCGGGCCGACCAGGACGATCCGGCCCACTCGGCCAGAATCGCGCAACGTCGTAAGCGTGCGATCCAAGACCGTCCGGCCGTCGAACTTGACCAAGGGCTTCCGGCGCGTTCCGACCACGCGGGCGTAATTCTCGTCAATCTTCCCTCCTGCCGGTAGGATCACATCCAGTTTCGTCACGGCTCCGAGCTTCCTCCTTCAATTCGCTTCCTGCTCGACCTGTTCATTAGTACGGCTTACCCCCGCTTCTGGGTGCGCTCAACCCCAGAAGGTTCTCCTATTCCAAGACCTCGAGGAGTCGCCTCGACCGCGAAGGATGTTTCAGTTTCTTCAGGCTCTTCTGCTCGATTTGTCTAATGCGCTCTCGCGTAACTCGGAAGCATTGGGCGACTTCTTCGAGCGTATAGGGCCGGCCATCCGTAAGACCGAATCGCAAAAGGATGACTTCTCTCTCGCGGGCGGAGAGGGTCTTCAGTACGTCTTCGATCCGCAAACGAACGACCGCTCGAATCGCCGAATCGGACGCGTTCGAGGTTCCGCGATCTTCGATCAGCTCGCCCAGAATCGCGTCGTCGTGCTCGCCGATCGGGGTCTCCAACGAAATCGGCTCCGCGATCGCCCGGAAAAACTCGCGCACCTTTTCGGGCGCGATTCCGAGGTCCTCGGCCAGTTCGGACTCGGTGGGTTCGCGCCTCAGCTTCTGCTGCAAGCGCGTGGCGGCCTTGGTGAGCCGGTTGACGGCCTCAAGGGTGTGAACGGGCACACGGATCGTCCGGGAGTTGTCGCTTAGCGACCGCGAAATGGCCTGACGAATCCACCAAGTCGCGTAGGTGCTAAACCGGTAGCCTTTTCTATAATCGAACTTCTCGACCGCGCGGATCAGCCCCATGTTGCCTTCTTGAATGAGGTCCTGCATCGAGAGACCCCGGCCCATGAACCGCTTCGCGATGCTGACGACCAGCCGAAGGTTCGCTTCGATCATCGCCCACTTGCACTTCTCGCATCCCAGTTGAGCCAGCTTGGCCAGTTCGATCTCCTGCTCAGGCGTGAGCAAGGGGCGCTTGCCGATCTTCCGCAGCCACATTCGAACCGAGTCTTCCAGCAGCGCGCTGTCGAGTTCGGTGTTTTCAGGAATCTCGTTCGCTTCATCGAGGGGATCGAACTCGTCCTCATCGAGGTCGGTGAAGTCGAGACTCCCTGCAGCCGTGCCCCGAAGGGGGTCCTCGTGGCCCTGAGGCTCAGAGAGGGGTCCGGCAAGGGGAAACACCGCGCCAAAGCGATTCCGCACCGATTCTGCGAGATTCTGATCGGTTTCCAGATGCATGACGAGCCTAGGTCCCCTGTTCGCAACGAAAAGCGTCGCCTAAGTACTCTATCACAGGTTTGCGCAAATCCCAAGGGTTTTTGCGAGGTTATTCACGCGGAGTCTTGATCGATGCAAGCTTTTCCATGATGGCTTGCAGACGTTCGTCGCCTTCTTGACCCGACTTGAGCTCATCGATTCGCCGTTGCTCGGCCTGCGTTTCGAGCTTTGCCACGCATCCGTCAAGGTACCGCTCGTTGACCGTCTCTTCTCGCGCCGCGATGTCGGTGAGGGCTCGGCGGTGGTCGTCGGATTCGATCGCGTGCATCCACTCCCTGGGCGGACCCGAGGGCGGCCTTTCCGGAAACGCATCGAGAATCGCGGCGCGGCACTCTTGGGCAGCGGCGGAGAACCACAGCGATTCCCTCTTGAGGCTCGAGTAAGCTCGTTCGCGCAGAGGCTCCTCGACAAAGGCGTGAAGGACTCCGATCTCGGCTTGCGACATCGAGGGTTGCTTGGGGAGGGTGGGCTTGGTGGAGGCTGCCTTCCTCTGGACGGGCTTCTTGCCCGAGCGCAGCCTTCGAACCTCATTCAGCAGCGTGGAGACCGCCTGAGTGGAGCTCTGGTGAGGGAGATACTTGCCCGCAAGAATCGTCGCCATGCGCTCCACCAATGAGGGGTTGTCGCTGGTGGCCAACACGCGGTAGATCGACGGCCAAAACTCCTGCGAATCGGGGTGAACCCTACGCTCAACCAAACTTACGCGAAAGACGATCGGCTCGACGGCGGCCGCGAGCGCTTCGTCCAACCCCGTGGGGCCGCGCGCCTTGACCAGGGAGTCGGGGTCTTGCCCGGGAGGAAGGTCGCAAACGCTGACCCGCAACCCTGCCTCGGCGAGCACCGCGCATCCTGATTCCGCAGCTTTCAGGCCCGCCTCATCCCCGTCATAGAGGATCACGACCTCCTCAGTGAACCGGCGCAAGAGCTTGGCCTGATCTTCGGTCAGCGCCGTCCCCAGCGAAGCCACCGCCGAATCGACTCCCGCGACGTGGCAGGCGATCACGTCGAGATACCCCTCGACGAGAACTGCGGGCTTGCCCTGGCTGAGCGCGTCCCTTGCTTGGAAGAGCCCGTACAGAACTCGCTTCTTCTTGAAGAGGGGCGTGTCGCCGCTGTTGATGTACTTGGGCTGCCCGTCGCCAAGGATTCTTCCCCCAAATGCGACCCATTTCCCTCGCTCGTCCCGGATGGGAAACATGAGGCGGCCCTTGAAGCGGTCGAAGTACCCACCCGTCCCGTCCTGCGCGACCACGTAAAGGTCCTTGGCAAGGGGAAGGCCCAGCTTCTTCGCCGCGAGTCTCTCTGCGAGCCCGGCGTCGACCGCGGGCGCAAAGCCAATGTCCCAGGCTTCGAGCACCTTCTGGGTGAGCCCTCGCGACGCGCAGTAGTCGAGGGCAGGTCGGTGCCGGGAGAGGTTTTCCTTGAAGTAGGCGACCGCCTCCGCCATGATCCGGTCCTGGGTTTCCCGTTCGCCGGGCGGCTTCTTTTGCCCGCGAGAACGGAGTTCGACGCCGGCTTGTTGGGCGAGGAGTGCGAGCGCTTCGGCGAAATCGACGTTCTGGGTCTTCATGACCCAATCGAAGATATCGCCCCAGGCGCCACACGCCCAGCAACGGTAGGTCCCGGTGTCTTCAGAAACAGTAAAGGAGGGGTGCTTGTCGTCGTGAAACGGACAGAGCCCCTCCCATCTCTTGCCTCGCTTCTTCAGCGAGACCCTTTGGCCGACAAGATCGACGATGTTTACGCGATGGCGGATTTCGTCGCGCTCGTCGGCCACATCTGCCTAGCCTTTGCCGCCTGCAACCACCACGCCGGTTACGACGTGCGGCTTGTCCTTCCCAAGCCGAGAGAGCCGGAACGCAACCTTGGCTCGCTGGAGGTACTTGACGACGATGGTGTCGCCGCTGATTTCGTAGCCATCGGGAGCGCCGTACTTCTTGACGATGGTCGCGAAGTTAGCGCCGAAGCCAAGGCCCCGCGCCGTCTTGACCTTCGCGTCCGAAATGCCTACCGCCTCGATCTGCACGACGTTGTTGTCGTTGTTGACGATGAACGCGTACTTGCTTCCGGAACGGTTATAGACCCATCGGGTGAAGATGATCCTTCCGCCCGCGTTCGTGCCCGCCATGGCGCCACCCGCGCCGCCCGAGCCGCCGCCAATGCTACCTGCGCCGCCGGGGCCGTTCATCGGGCCGCCTCGCGTTCCACCGGAGGGAGGACCTTGCTCCATCCCCTCGGGGACGATCGAGGGACCTTGGAGGCGAAGCATGTCGTTTCCAAAAGCGAAGGGATCGGCGGGCCGATTGCTCATCGTGGTACCTGCGGTTGCGCCTGCGCCTCCGCCCCCACCGGCTCGTCCGCCTCCGGCAGCGCTCGGAGCGCCGAGGCCTCCACCGCCGACAGGGCCGACGGCGCCACCCCCTGCGCCGATTCCGTAAATCTCGTTCGGCGTGCCGTACATGTTCAGGACTTTCAGGCCGGGATCGAGCAGCTTAATCCCCACCAGCCCGTTTTCGATGACGGTCTGCGTTCCAGCCGTGCTTTGAGCGGTGACGTTCACGATCGTCACGCAAAAAACGCCGGCGGCCATCGCGGTCAACATTTTCAGTCTTCGATTCAAAGTCTCAAACCCTCCAGATCTGCGCGTACTGCGCTTTCGTTCATTTTAGACGCAATCCGCCCCGCAAATGGTCACGGGCCCTACTGCAATCTATTCTCTGGCTCCGTCGTAGATCAACTCAGGTATACCTTGTCTTGGATGGGGTTGCGACAGGAGTAAACAACACGTATGGCAACAGAACTCGCGCTTTCCACGGCGGATTTTGAATCGAAGGTCTTGCAGTCCGAAGTCCCGGTCTTGATCGACTTCTGGGCCGAATGGTGCGGCCCTTGCAGAGCGATCGCGCCGTTCGTTGAACAGATCGCCTCGGAATACAATGGCCGAGCCAAGGTCTTCAAGGTCGACGTGGACAATGAGCCCGAACTCGCGGGTCGTTTCGGCGTCATGAGCATCCCCACTCTGCTCGTTTTCAAGGATGGGCAGCGCGTCGGACAGTTGATCGGCGCGGTTCCGAAGCAGAAGATCGCCGAACTCATCGATCGGCACCTCTGAGAGCCCCTCTCGCTTGGCCCTTGCAGGCGGACTCCCCGATAGCGGAGCCGTTTCCAAGGGCCTTGTCCTCCCTCCGGGGGGCCGTTTGAGATACACTCTCACCGCGACGGCGCCGTACCCAAGTGGTTAAGGGAAGGGTCTGCAAAACCCTCATTCAGCGGTTCGAATCCGCTCGGCGCCTCCAATCCTCAACTGCCAGTTTCCGACTGCCCTTTCGTGGGGAAACCGCTCCCTTCTCCGCCCGCCCACAACCGTTCGAGCGGTTCGTCGATGTCGTCCTCGGCGCAGGGCGTCCAACCTGGGGGGGCGACTATGGGCCCGTAGATCGCATACGGCTTCCATTCGTGGGACCGTAAGAACTCGTCTTTCGGAATCTCTGCTGCCTGATCGGGGCCGCGATAGGCCCACCCTTGGTCTCCATAGCTCCAGTGCCAGTATTCGCTTGGGTAGTTGGTCATCCCGGCGGCGAGCAGGGCCTCGGAAAGGATGGCTCGATGCCTTCGGGCTGTCTCGCTCAGGCCCTTGGCGTAGCTTGGAAAAGATCGCCGATCGAACGGGGCATAGGGCGTATGGTGGTCAAGGCGCTCTCCATTGCCATCGACGAGCATCACATCGACTGCGCCGCCGGAGCTGTGGGGAGGGGGCGCTGCGGCGCCCGGCGGGTGGGTGAACCGATTGGTCGTTCGAGTGAGCGTCGCCTCGTTCCACTCCGGGTGGAGGTTCTGAAACCTCATCCTCGACGTCAAGTACATCCTTCGCTGGACATAAATGGGCCGCCACCCCTCGATGATCCCTAGCCGATAGCCCTTCGGAAGAAAACGTAGGGCCCGGTTCAGCATCTCTGCGACGGTCGCACGCACGAGGGTTGCCCTCTGGTAGCCGAACACCGGGGACGTAAGAAGGAGGCCAGGGCAAGCCTCGCGAAAATCTACGAGAGCTTCGCCGCACTCCCGAATGAGGACGCGCTTGAGTTCGCCAACAGGTTCATTCGGCGAAGGCTTCAGCTTCCTCATGCGGCCGCTACAAAGCCTCGATCAAGATCGCCGTCGCTTCTCCACCACCGATGCAAGGCGTCGCTAATGCGAATTGTCCGGAGCGTCGCCGCAGTTCGTGCATGGCGGTCAACACGAGCCGAGCGCCGGTCATCCCAATCGGATGCCCCAGCGCAACCGCTCCACCGTTGACGTTCAGCTTATCGTAGGGAATCCCCACCTTGTCGGCGACGTTCATTGCCACCACCGCGAACGCTTCATTGACCTCCCAAACGTCGATGTCACCCACACTCTTCCCCGTCCGATTCAGGAGCTTCCCAATCGCCTCGGCAGGGGCCGTGGTGAACCACTGGGGGTCTTGGGCGTGTTGGGCGTACCCGACGATCCTCGCCAAGGGTTTGAGTCCTTTCTTCTCGGCGGCGGCCCTTGAAGCGACGACGATCGCCGCCGCCCCATCATCGATTGAGCTTGCGTTGCCCGCCGTCGTAACGCCTTCCTTGTCGAACGCGGGCCGGAGGCTGCCGAGCTTTTCAACGTTGCCCCGCTTCGGCTCTTCGTCTTCGGACACGACCACTGGATCGCCCTTTCTTTGGGGCACCTCGACCGGCACGATCTCCTCAGCCAATGCGCCGTTCTCCTGAGCCGCAAGCGAACGCCGGTAACTTTCGGCGGAGAAAGCGTCGATGTCCTCGCGGCTGTAGTTGAGCTCCCTCGCGCAAAGGTCGCCGCAGTTCCCCATGTGGACGTTGTTGTAAGGGTCCCAAAGGCCGTCGTGAATCATCATATCGACGACCTTGCCGTCGCCCATTCGGAAGCCGTTCCGCGCGGCAGGCATGAAGTACGGCGCTTGGCTCATCGACTCCATCCCGCCAGCGACGATGAACTCGGCGTCACCGGAACGAATCGCTTGAGCGGCCATCATCACCGCCTTCATCCCCGATCCGCAGACTTTGTTCACGGTCGTACACGGCACGCTTTGGGGCAGCCCCGCAAAAAGCGCGGTCTGCCTTGCGGGCGCTTGGCCGACCCCTCCCTGAAGAACCTGCCCAAACAGAACCTCTTGCACGTCGTCCGGTGAGATCCCGGCCCGCTCGACGGCCGCCTTAATCGCGATCGCCCCGAGCTTGGGGGCCGACAACGAGGCCAGGGCGCCTTGAAACGCGCCGATGGGAGTTCGGATTCCAGCAAGAATGACTACTTCGTCCATAGGAGGGTCCTTTCGGTCGTCAAGATGGGGAGAGGTTACCCGTCGTCAGGCTTGGCTGGCGTGCTCCCCCGCGTGAGCCGGGACAACGCTCGGTCGATGTACTGCGTTTCCGGCATCTTGAGCTTCCGAGCCACAAGACTGTAGATCGCAACGCCCGCCAACCCTCCGCCCACAACCTTGACGAGCGCCCAAAGATTCGTGCTCAATCCCACTCCCTGAGGCAACCCGATCGCCATCGCCCCAAGGAGGACGGCCAAGGGTATGCAAGCCAGAAGCGACTTGAGCAGCGTCGAGCCGATTTCGGCAAGGTCGAGGCCCCCAACTCGGCTTTGGACGGTGAACGAGAGCACCGCGACAAGGAAGATCGCGCTCACCGAACTGGCCAGCGGAAGCGCCAAGTACCCGAGCGAAGTACGAATCAGCGCCCAGGTTATGAGGAAGAACAGAGCCGTCGTCGCCGTCCCAATCATCGTGGGAACGAAGGATTGCTGAATCGCAAAGAACGCCCGCATCAGCACGGGATGCAGGCACCAGGCCCACACCCCGATTCCGAACATTCTGAGGCAGTTCGCCACAATTTCGGTGTCTTGCTGCCCGAACTTCGCGCCGTACTGAAACAACAATGCGACGATTTCAGGCGCGAGCACGACGAGAATCACCGAGATCGGAACGGTGAGGAAGATCACAGTCCTGAGCGTCGTCGAGAGTTGGCGCCTGTAGCTTTCCATCTTCTGTTGGGCGAAGAACTGGCTCAGCGCCGGGAAGACCGCAATCGCCAGGGACTGCCCAAAAACACCGAGCGGGGCTTGCATGATTCGATTTGCGAGTTCGATGGCAGTGGCCGTTCCGTGCTCAAAGAACGAACTGAACGCCTGCATAATCATCCCGTAGACTCCCGGCAACGAAAGCCCAAACACGACCGGCGCCATGAGCCGGAACACTTTCTTGACCCCTGGGTGCCGGAGGTCGAGCGAAGGGCGAAACTCGGGCTGGATTTGGCGCATCGCCCAAAGCGGGATCAAGAAGCTGCCCACGACCGCCCCTGCGAGCGCCCCCCAAGACATTCCGTAGATCCCCGGAACCACGAAATGGGAGATCACGAGCGCCCCGAAGATGATCCCGATGTTGTATACGTTGGGGCCGAGCCCCGGCACCGCGAACCTTTGGTGAGCATAAAGCGCGCCGAACATCAGCCCGCCGATGAAAAAGGCGAACTGGGCAGGCAGCAGGATATGGCTCATGGAGACGATGTGCTCTCGAACGGCGTCGGCTTGGGGTCCGGGCGCGACCCACTGGCTCATCGGCGTCGTAAACAAAAAGGCGAGCGCGATGAAAGCGGCCACGATGAGCGACATGGCCGTGGTCACGACGCTGAAGATGTGCCAAGCCTCCTTCTTTCGGTCGGTGTGAAGGTACTCGCTGAAAACGGGGATGAATGCCGAACTGAGCGCCCCGCCCGCAATCAAGAAAAACAGCATGTCGGGAATCTGGAACGCCCACCGATAGGCGTCCGTCATCTCGGTCCGACCGAACGTCCACACCATGACTTGGTCGCGCACGATTCCCAAAACGCGGCTCAAGAACAGGCTGACGAACATGATCTGGCCGGCTCGCGAGACGTTCGGTACGACGGACGGTTCCGACATGGGCCGTACAGTAAACCCTACGGAAAGGGGACATCCTTACATACAGTTTTGTAGCTACGCTCTCAATGGCTGCCAGTAAGATATAGGGGTGCTTAGGAGAGCTTGGGCGAGATCATCCCAAAAGAACCGGTCAACCCTTCATGCCGGAACCGTGGCGGCGCTCGGTTCGGAGGACAGGCCAGAAGCCTTGTCGGAAGGGGGTAGGCAAGGCGCACGGCCGCCCACGCCGCCACGGATTCCCCGATGGGCCTTGTGGAAAGACCCCCAGCTCCTCGCCTGGAATGCGTTCTTGCTCGCCGCTTCCCCGTACCTCACGTACCTGAGGGTTCACAAAGTGCTGAAGAACAAACGATGGGACCCGTTTCTGCTCCGAAGGTGGACACTGGCGGGAGATGGCAACCCGGAACCCAACAAGCCCAACGTGCTTCTCGTATGCCTCGCTCAGGGTGAGTTTCGTCTGGCCCGCGCGCTCGCGGAGTCGCTCGATATCGAGGAAGGCGAGGCCGGCGTCACCTATGTCGTGCGCGACCCCAGACTGCGGGCCCACATCGAAAGAGCGGAACCGAGCCTTCGCTGTGTGACCCTGCCGTTCGACTTCGCGACGCCGGTCACCAGGTTTCTCAGGCGGGAGCGACCTTCGCTCGTCGCCTTCATCGAGGGCTGCTCGTTCCCCAACCTGGTGGTGGGATCGAAGATCGCCGGAGCCAAAGTCGTCCTCGTCAACGGCAAGGCCGGCAAATGCAAAGCCGCTAAAGGAGTGAAGCCCAGGTTCGTTCGATGGTTGGCGAGGCATTTCGACCGTTTGGCCGTCCAAGGCGCCGACGCTTGGTCCGACATCCAGAAAAGCGGAGCCCTCCAGGCGAAGCCCTTAGTCACCGGTAACCTGAAATTCGCGCTGCTTCCCTCCCCACCTACCGACGAAAGTCTGCGGGAGTTGGAGCGATGGGTTCTCGCCTCGCAAGACCTCGCGCTGGTGGCAGCCGGGAGCACGGAGCGGACGACGGAGCACAGGTTCGTCCTCGAGGCGTTCCAAGAGGCGCGTTCGGCCTCTCCGTGCCGACTTCTCCTCGCTCCAAGAACGCCCCACGACGCGGAGCTTGCGGCTCGGTTGGCCCAGGAGAGCGGGCTCACGGTTTCGCTACGGTCCAAGGGCGACCCACCCGCGGACGTGATGCTTTTGGATTCTTTGGGCGAGCTTGCGTGGAGCTACCGCTACTCTCGCGCCGCGTATGTGGGGGGCGCATTGGAGGGCAAGGGCCATAACGTTTTGGAGCCCGTCGCTTGGGGGCTTCCCGTCGCATACGGCCCCCGCCGAGGAGCCCATGCGGAACTGCAGATGGCGTGCGAGGAAGCGGGGATTGGAAGGCAGGTCCGATCCCCCTCAGAACTTGCCCAGTTCTGGCTGGACTCCCTCGATGCGACCTCGGAGCGGCGCGAACGGGACGCCTTGCTTGCGGGTCAAGTGATCGCCGGCCACCAAGCAGGTTTCACAAGCACGGTGGAACTGCTTCGGGAGGCGCTAACTGAGGTCGGGGTGCTGAGATAGGAAGGCGCCGTTTCAACGGTCCCGGCTCCTGCGGGGCTTGATGGAAGGGCAGGGGGACAACGTATCTGACAAAGATGCCGAGCCGTCCAATTGGGTGAATGGGTCTGATGCGAACGTCGCGATCTTCGGGTTCAACGACAACGTGATGAGCACGCTGAAGGCGGGGGACCGGAGTCAATATGTGCCCTACAACAATGCGAACGGGGCCCTGATTATGGTGGACAAGCTGACGCTGCATGTGGAGAAGCTACTCGGGGAATTATCGGGTGGGGTCATTGCTCTGACCGCGCTGAATAGGGCGAACTTCGATTTTCCTCCCCGAGCGTTTAGCCACGGCAATAACGGGATCAATTACATGAGGGTGCTCAATATGCAGAGATCCGGGGACCCGGACGCAACTCTTCACACGATCTATCGAGCCTCCAGCGAGGGGAACGAGGACTGGGTTCAATTCGATGACTGGGGCTTAGTGAAGAAGGCCTTTGCCCAGTTTCCGGAGGGGATGTTACAATGATCACAATCCTGTTTGCGGTAAGCCTCTTAGCCCAACAGCCGCTGAGCCAGCAAGACGCTCTCTCGTCGTTTCGAGTCAGATTCTCCGAAGGGCAAGAGAACTACGGCAAGGTGGACGTTCCCAAGGCCGCTTCCCTTGCCCACAGGCTCTGGGAATTTGCAGCGTTCCCGGAGGACCAGAAGCGAAAATACTGGGAGAACAGCATGAGCGTGACTCCTCGGTTTCTTAATCTCGATTATCGTAACAGGGTGGGGCTTGCCTACTCGACTCCAACCGGCCGCCTCTTCGCCTGCGGCATTTCGTACCCCTCAGAAAACCGCGCGCCCAACCTCTCGATCGACCAGTGCGTCGAAAAGGTCAAGGAGTACTACCGATTGGTCGGGGGAACGAACACCCTTTCCTTGCAACGAGCGGAGATCGACCTCAGCATGGACCGGGAAACCTTCCTGTACGTCTACGTTAGCTTCTCCTTCACAGCGCCGGGAACGGCCTACCGGTTCGCCTCAGGCATCGAGGCCATTGTCGACCGCACTTACGGCACGCCCGAGAACATGCAGATCGGGGAGATTCCGCCCTACGACGCCCCCGCGAACGTGGTCTCCAAGGACGACGCGGTGGCCAACGCGATCGCTGCCGCTTCGCAGTACACCGGATGGAGCGTGCTCGAGGGCGCCTCTCAGGAGCCGATGTTCCACGTTCCCGACTACCTGGGGATGCCCAACCGGATGCAGGCCGTTCACAAGCGAAGGCTCTCGGAGGGCAAAGCGTGCCTGGTGTACGAGGTCACCGTCCACGATGCGAGCGTGGACCTCCCCACCGGCGACCGCCGAAGGCCGTTCGTGCAGGTGTACGTCGATGCGGAGACCGGCCAGCCGATAGGATTGCTTCCGGTCTACAAGCGGATCGGAGCTCTTTCCGAGGACCTTCCCCGCAGGGCCTTCGATTGGAGCGGGACCTGGGCCGTGGGCTCGACGACCGGGAAGATCCTCCCAAGCTCTAAGGAGCCGCCTTTCGCGCAGAAGCGGGTTCTTCTCGTCCGCGATAGCCAGCGCGTGCTCGCGAGCTACGACCCAGCCTCGGGTCTCGTCTGGCTTATCTCGGGCGGCAAGGCGTTCGTCGGCGAACCTGATGGGGAACTGCGCCTAGCCCTCGCCCTTTGCCGGCGAGCAGACGGCTTCGAAATGGACGCCCCTCAGCGGGCGAACAACTGACTCTGGGGGATGGGAGAAGGTAGGGGCTCGCTTTACGCGCCGAGCGTCCACACTTTCTGCAAGTCATCCACGAGATACCTTCGGTCTCGAAGCACCAAGTGAGGCCGCCTCAAGCAATGACGCCACCAGTAATCCGCCTCGAAAACCTGGTGCGGTTTGGGCGAGCCGCCGAACTTGACGATGCACGCGGATTCATACGCCCGCCTCGCCTTCCGGGGGGCGAACCTATGCTGACGGAGCAGGTTCTTGTACGTTACGATGTCCGAAGTGGGAAAGTGCGAAACCAAGTTCAGCCGATCCGCACTCTTCAGGCTTGCGTCGGCGTAGTCTTGGTCGCCGTTGAATCGCACGTCATACCGCTTTCCGGCCGCGTAGTCCTCATAAATGCAAGCGAGCCCCGCGTCCCTCCTGACCCTCATGACGCAGGTGTTGATCGTGTCGTACTTCCAATCGTTGACGCACACGAGCGGCTCGCTCCGCGTGTCGGCGAACTCCCATATCGACCGCAGGTCCTTCGTGAGCAGCGACGAGAGGTCGATGTATAAGAACTCGTCGAACGGCCACCCACCGCCCCGGAACAGTTCGAGCTTCACTTGCGTCGGCCGCATGTCGTCTCGGTAGTAAGGCTGCCGCCCCACTACGAATTGCTCAACCGGGCTCTGGAACTTGCGCTCCCTCTCGGTGACGACGGAGAGCCGAAACGGTACGCCCGCGAACGAGCGAAGCATTCCGTAAAAGCGATCGACATACGAGTCGTCGAAGGCTCTCCCCACAAGAACGCAGACGACCTCACGTCTCCTTTCTGGCTCTTCCCATCCCTCGCTGACGTTGTCTGATCCCATGCCTGAAACCTGCGACCTGAAGCTCGAAACCGCAGCCCCCAACGACTGATCGCCGAAGAATTGTAGCACTCAGAAGGGCCGGTCGCCCCAGCCTCAAGTCAGGCGCAAGCCAAGGCACGGCGAAAAAACTGCGCTCGTAAGGTAAACAACGCCTATGCGTGTATTTCGGCACAGGGACTTTCGTCTGCTGTGGTCCGGCGCGCTGTTCTCCTTTGTCGGAAGCTGGGTTCAGAACGTCGCCCAAAGTTGGCTGATCTACGAACTCACGCACAGCGAGGCGCTCCTTGGACTGGTGGCGTTTTGCCAGTCCGCTCCTGTTTCCCTGCTCGGGCCGATCGCGGGCGCGCTGGCCGACATGTTCGACAAGCGCAAGGTCCTTGTAGGGTGCCAACTAGGGTTTGCAGCGGGCGCGCTGTATCTTGCCGCAGCCGTTTACTGGGGATTCATCGAGTACTGGCACATCCTGATCGTGGCCACGTTTTCTGGGCTGATCGCCACCATCGAGCAACCGACCCGCCAAACGACGGTGAGCCGAGTCGTCCCTCAGGAGGAGCTACCCAGCGCCCTCCCGCTTCAGGCGCTGACCTTCAACCTCGCCCGCGTCGTTGGACCCGCAATCGGCGGCATCCTCCTCGCTTCGTTCGGCGCGCAGCTCTGCTACCTCATCAACGGGCTCAGCTACACGGCGCTCATTCTGGCAGTGATGGCGATTCGATCAGACCTCTCGCCCTCCCAGCGCGAGCCGCAACCCGTTCTCGACCTTCTCACCGAGGGAGTGAAGTACGTTTTCTCCCACCCTCGCCTGAAGCTGCTGTTCTTAATGGAAACCATCGTCGCCGTGTTCGGCCTGCCCTATATCGCCCTCATGCCCGCGATTGCCAAAGATATGTTGGGGCTGGACGCGAGAGGACTCGGAATCTCGATGTCGATGATCGGACTTGGGGCCGTGACAAGCCTGTTCCTCCTGGCCCACTTCACCGGAGCGAAGCAGCGGCCCCTCATCGTTCGCTACGCGATGACCGCAATGGGGTTGGGAGTTCTCGCCCTCAGCTTCGCGACGAACCCTTGGCTCGGGTATCCCACCCTTTTCCTTGTGGGAATGGCCGCCGTGGCCCAGTTCAACTCCACCAACGTGCTCTTCCAGGTTATCGCCCCCGAACGGTTGCGCGGTAGAGTGCTTTCGATGCACATTTGGGCGCTGGCCGGGTTCGGACCGATGGGAACCCTGCTCTTCGGTTACATCGCCAATCGGTTTTCGATTCCGCTTTCGCTCCAGATCGGAGGAGCGATCGTCGTTCTTGGAGCGATTTGGGGCTGGGCTAGCCAACCTGCCGCCGAGGGAGCCGAGGAGCTTTGAGACGGGCCCTCTTTCTCGACCGCGATGGCGTCCTGAACGTGGACATCTCCCCCTATGTGCCCGACTTGGCGAGCTTTGAGGTGTTTCCCTACACGCTCGAAGCTCTTAAGATGTTCCACGAGGCTGGGTTCGAGTTCTACGTCGTCTCGAATCAGCAAGGCGTTTCGCTGGGAATAACGCCCGCCGGAGAACTTGAAAAGATGTCGCAACGCCTCCAAGAGATCGTCCGGCCGCATGGGTTTGAGTTTCGGAGGTTCTACTACGCAACCGACCTGGACGAAGCAGACCACCCCTGGCGCAAGCCGAAGCCAGGGATGATCCTTCAGGCCGTCGAGGACTTTGGGATCTCGCTCGAAGGGGCGCTTCTGATCGGCGATAAGTGGTCGGACATCGTTGCGGCCGAGGCCGCTGGCATCCCCGGCTATCTCGTGTATTCGGGCGTTTCTTCCTCGCGCGCCGATTGGGAGGGAAGGTGCCATCCGGCAGGCGAGTTCTCGAATCTGCTGGAGGCTGCGCACGCGCTCGCTATAGCGTGAGGTTCACCTTCGAAGGAAGCTCAGGCGGTACAATCCCCTCGATGGCGCGGCAAAAGACGGACGACTGGCTGGTCATCTCGGGCGGCACACTCGAAGTGGCGGCCAGAGGAGCAAAGGGCCGTATCAAGGTCGTCTCGCGGAAATCATTCTGGTCGCCCAGCGTCGATTTGATTGAGTTTCAAGACAAGTTCGTGCTCAAAGCCGAACTCGCCGGCGTGGAATCGGGCGACTTTGAGGTGTTCTACGTGCCCGGCAAGCACAGCATCCTCTTGCGTGGTTTCCGAGTCGAGCAGGACCCTTGCGAAGACTGCCGAACCAATATCCACCTGCTTGAGGTGTATTACGGAGAGTTTGAGCGAGAGATTGAGCTTCCGCCCACGCCGATCAGCGCCGAAAGAATCGAATTTATATATAAGGATGGGATGCTAAACGTCTCTATTCCGAAAGCGAAGCGAAAGCTGACTCACGCTCGCATCACCATCCGAAAAGTGTAATGTCAGACGTCAAGACCCCCCTTGAGACCGAGCCGACCGAACCCGAGTTGGAAGCGGAACTGCACGACGAGGACCCCTCGTCCGAGGAATTCCGCCCCGAGGTCCCCACCGAGCTCAGCATTCTGCCTCTTCGCGACTCCGTGATCTATCCAATGCTCATCGCGCCCTTGAGCGTGGCGAGGGATTCTAGTATCCAACTCATCGACGAGAGCATCGTAGGCAACAACCGCGTCATCGGCGTGATCGCGCAGCGCAAGCCCCACATCGAGCAGCCTACGTTCGACGATGTCTATGAGACTGGCTGCGCCGTGATCATTCGCACCCTGGTGAAGATGCCGGATGCGGTTCGCTTGATCGTTCAGGGCATCTCGCGCTTCCGGATCGTCGAGCGGCTCCAAGAAACGCCCTACCTTCGCGCAAGGGTCGAAGTGATCGACGAGACTCCGGCCGGCGAAGACACGGCCGAGGATGTGGAGGCTCTGAGGCGCTCGGTGGCGGCTCTTTTTGAGCAGGCGATCCGACTTTCACCCCAGCTTCCCGACGAACTCAGGAGCCTCACGCAGGCCGTCCAGGAAACCAACGTCATGTGCGATCTCGTCGCCGCGCACATGACCCTGAGCCTCGAAGACAAGCAGAGCATCCTCGAAACCGTGGACATTCAGGACAGGCTAAGAGCGCTGCTTGAAATGCTCAGCAAGGAAGTGCGGGTGCTCGAACTCACCTCCAAAGTCCAGAGCGAGGTCAACGTCGAACTTAGCAAGTCGCAGCGGGAGTATTACCTTCGCGAGCAACTCAAGGCGATTCAGCGGGAGCTCGGGGAGTCCGACGATAGGTCTGAGGAACTCGAGGAGCTTCACGATAAGATCGAGCAAGCCGGGATGCCCCAGGAGGCGCTTCGAGAAGTCCATCGGGAGTTCGACCGGCTGCGCAGGATGTCGCCAGGGGCGCCTGAGTACACCGTCGCGCGAACCTACATCGACTGGATGATATCGCTCCCATGGAGCGCCTCGACCGAGGACAACGTCGACCTCACGCGGGTTCGGGATGTCCTCGACAGCGATCATTTCGGACTCGACAAGATCAAGGAGCGGATCCTTGAGTTCCTTGCCGTTCGAAAGGTCAAGAAAGACGGCAAGATTCGGCAGCCCATCTTGTGCTTTGTGGGCCCCCCCGGCGTGGGTAAGACCTCGCTCGGACGTTCAATCAGCCATGCGATGAATCGGAACTTCATCCGAATCTCGCTGGGAGGAATGAGAGACGAAGCTGAGATCCGGGGCCACCGCCGGACCTACATCGGCGCGCTCCCCGGCCAGATCATCCAAGGGCTCCGGCGAGCTGAGTCTAACAATCCGGTATTCATGTTGGACGAAATCGACAAGCTGGGCATGGACTTCCGGGGCGATCCCGCGTCGGCTCTACTTGAGGTACTCGACCCCGAACAAAACGTCTCGTTCCGGGATCACTACATCGACGCGCCGTTTGATTTGAGTAGAGTTTTCTTTATTACTACGGCAAACCGACTTGACACCGTACCGCCCCCCCTCAGAGACCGCATGGAGGTCATCGAGCTTGGAGGTTATACAGAGGACGAGAAGCTGGAGATCGCCAAGCGGCATCTGATCGGCAAGCAGGTCGAAGAACACGGCTTACGGCCCTCCCAGATTCAGTTTGAGGATCGTTCGGTCCGCAAACTGATTCATAACTACACGCGTGAGGCCGGCGTTCGCAACCTCGAACGTGCCATCGCCGGCGTCGTTCGGCGCGCCACAAGGCTCTTTGCCGAGGGTCGGCGGGCCAAGGTCGTCGTCTCCGAGAAGTTCTTGGAGTCTGCGCTCGGGGCGCCTCGATTCCTGAACGAGGAGGTCGAGGAACGCAACTTGCAGCCGGGCATGGCGGTGGGCCTCGCATGGACCCCGGTCGGCGGCGATGTTCTGTTCGTCGAGTCCGCCAAGATGCCGGGAAGCAAGGGACTGATCGTGACGGGTCAGCTTGGCGATGTCATGAAAGAGAGCGTGCAGGCCGCCCTCAGCTACATTCGAAGCCGAAGCTCGGACCTGCGCATCGACCCCGACATCTTCGATAAGCACGAGATTCACGTCCACGTCCCCGCTGGGGCGGTGCCCAAGGACGGGCCTTCCGCGGGCATTACGATGCTCGTGGCGCTGGTCTCGCTGCTGACGGGAAAGACGATTCGCCGCAAGCTGGCAATGTCGGGCGAAATCACGCTCAGCGGGCACGTCCTGCCCGTCGGCGGCATCAAGGAAAAGGTACTCGCTGCCAAGCGCGCCGGCGTGACGACGATCATTCTGCCTGAGGACAACAAGAAGGACTACCTTGAGGACGTCCCGGAAGAGGTGCGTCAAGAGCTCAAGGTCCACTTCGTTTCGAGGGTCGAGCCCGCCGTCAAGATCGCGTTCGATAAGAAGTAGTCACGCCGCTAACGGCTCTACAATTCGAACTATGCCAGCCAGAAAGCGAGGCACGGACGGTCACCCATACGCCTGCCTTTCTTTGTCAAGATTCTAGCAGCTTTCGACCGTTGACATCGCACGTCGCACGTTCCATAATGGGGGTCGGACGCATCCTGAAAGCCGCTTGAAGCGCTGGATCGACCAACGACAACAAGGATAACGAGGCTTCGGAGATGTGGCCGTCAAGGTGGGCTACACAATGAAGCTGTGCAAGACAAACCTGTTTGCGATCGCCGTAGCGCCTTTCGCATTTGTCGCCCTAGGCAGCGCTCCACAGGAGGCTCCGCAAGGCAAATTGCCTGACAGCCTCTTCTCCCAAGCGAAGGAAGAGGATTTCCTCGGGTCGGCGGCTTGCGAGACCTGCCACGCCGAGGCCTCGCTGAGCTTCGCAAGGTCGCCGCACGCCGCATACTCCAACAACCCCAAGCAGAGTTACGACAAGCAGGGCTGCGAATCATGCCATGGCCCCGGATCGTTCCATCTCGACGAGGACAACCCGCGCAACATCAGTTTCCGCACGGAGTCTGCGGCGGAGACGTCGGCCACCTGCCTGCGGTGCCACGAAAGCGTAATGGGCAAACCTCACTGGGCGCAAACTGAACACGCGCGCGCCGATGTCTCGTGCGTGGGTTGCCACAGAATCCACATCCCCGAAAACGATAGCCTCCAGAACCGGGCCAAGGCCTTCCCGGGCGTCGACCTCGCAGTCAGGCAACAAACCGTCGCGCAGAAAGAGCCAAGCCTCTTGCTCAAGGCCGACGAACGAACCCTATGCGGGTCATGCCACAGGCAGGAAGCAGCTCAGTTTCGACTCAACTCCCACCACCCCGTTCCCGAGGGGAGGATGGTCTGCAGCGATTGCCATTCGGTGCATCCGACACGAGCGACGGGGCGAAAGGTCGAGCCGGCCAAACCCAACTGCGTCTCGTGCCACGGCCAGCATAGCGGCCCCTTCGTATATGAGCATGACGCCGTCAACCAGTGGGCAGGGGACGGTTGCGGCGAGTGCCACCGAAGCCACGGAACAAGCAACCCACGCCTCCTGAAGTCGTTCTCCCGCGGCCTGTGCGCCCAGTGCCACACCGACAAGGCCGCGACGCACTACCCCGGCAGGACCTGCTGGCAGGCGGGCTGCCACGTCGCCCTCCACGGGTCGAACTCGGACCCGTACTTCTTGAGTCGATAGGAACGATTGGATGAGACCGATTTTCGGATGGAGATTCGCCGGACGCCCCCTCCAAAGGCTGGCGTCGATCGCCGCGATGGGGTTCCTCGTGGGCTCGGCCGCATGGCCGCAAGAAACCGAGCCAGAAGAAGAGCCTCCGCCCAAGCTGAGTAAGTTCGAGATGAAACTGGGCTACCGGTACTGGGCGCTCCGCGGTAACGAACACAAGTATCGCCAGTACGCGACTCCCGTCGAGGGACTCTATTTCGACCGAGTCGAATTCGCTCCGTTCTGGGGCGAATCTGGCGAGAACGGATCGTTCCTGTTTCGAGGGTCGATCGACGAAGACTACGTTGGGTCAACTCGCGTGACGCTCTTCAACGGGTCGTCGACCTTGGGAGCGAACTTCCAGTTTCATCGGTTCTTTGATGCGACGCCGACGGTGATCGAATCCAGCAGCCGAAACGTCCGCGAAGCGTACTTGCACCAAGAACTCGGCGCCAAAGTGGGGATCACCGCCTCTACTCGAACCGACTTTGAGCGCAAGAACTTTGAGGCGCCCCAGGATCCTTTGAACCAGCGTACGACGACGAACGAAGTTGCCCTGAAAGGAGAGGTTCTTGGTGGGTTCGCAAGCGCTTCTTATACGCAATGGCGCTATTGGGATCGCCTCGAAGCGCTGCCTGATCTCGACGTGCGGCAATGGCAGGGCGCCTATACCCGGGACCTCTCGCCCAACCTCATCTTCGATGGCGCGGTCGGAAGGACTGAGATTCGGCAGCAGGGAGGCGCCCGGGCCGACGTGGAGAACTGGTCGGTGGCGGGGCAATGGAGCCTCGGCGATAACACCAGGTTGGGCTTTGGCTTTCGGAGGCAGACCCAAGACCTCCCTCAGGTTCAAAGTACGTTCGTCCGGGAGCGGAACGAAAGCTTCGCCCGGCTGGATGCTCGGATCGGCGCATGGAAGGCCTCAGCCGCCTACCGCAGGGTCGAATCCGAACGGGTTCGGGACGACCACTCGTTCGTAGACGTACCGATTTGGAACACGGTCGACGCGAGGATTTCAGGGCGCATTTGCGAGGGCTGGAGGCTGAGCCTCCGAGGGCAGAGGCAGTCCCTCCAAGGCCGCCCGGCAATGACCACCAGCGACCCCCGCTCCCTGTACTTCGACGACCGCATGCTGCTGCAAGCCAAGGTCGATGGCGGCTCGGAAACCCTCTTTGGCTACGCGGCTTGGACTCGGCGGGAAAACGAACTCGACGCACGCTCAGTGAACGTCCGGTCCGACCAGTTGTCCTTCGGGGCGACGTGGCTGTACGGCGATCGGCTTGAGGTGTTTGGCGAACACAACCTGGAGGTTCAGCGCGCCCGTAGCGAAGTAGCCGGACCCGACGATCTCGGATTGTTCTTTCCCGACAGCCGCGCAACGACGTTCGGCGTGAACTGGATTGTCGACGACCAAACGAATCTGTCGGCAAGCTACACCTTTCTCGCGACGGACAACGACAACCCGCTTTCCCTACGGGACGGTAACTACGTCGGGGACTACCTGTCCCTATCGCTACTCCGGCGAATGCCCAACGGCGACGAGTTCGGGCTCTCGTTCGCTCCGTGGCGATACAGTGACAAGATCGTCAGCCAAATGGCCTTTGACACCCTCGCCGTAGGACTGACCTATTCTCGGAAGTTTTAGATGCACCCCAGATTTCGCAATTCAGGACATAGCAGTAGACAGTAGAGGACAACCATGAAAGCAAGGCACTTTTTCGGAATCATTGCCGCGGCCCCGTTCCTAGCCAGCCTGTGGGCCCTGCAAAGTTGCGCTGGACAGGGCGGGCCATTGGGAGGAGGCATCGATCCCGGCCTCTCGGCAGCCTTCTTGGCGCTGCTCCCGGCGGCCCAGAAGGATGCCACCTACATCGGCGCAACCGGCTGCACCGACAACGGTTGCCACGGTGGGAGGGACGAAGAGGTCGTCTATCACCAGTGGATCGATACGAAGCACGCCGCCGTGGGCACAACGTGCGAGTCGTGCCATGGACCGGGCAGCGTCCATCGTGACGGCCCGGCCGAGGACAACATCCTGACGTTCCCCAAGATCACCTCGGCGGTCGTGTGCGCCCAGTGCCACGGGAAGGTTTATGATGAGTGGAGACTGTCGCAACACAGCAAGCTCATCACCAGTCCGATCATGAGCGCCGTGCAGAACCCGAGCACGTATGCAAGGAACAGTCGGTGCGTGTCGTGCCACAGCGGGCTTTGGCGAACCCAGATCGACGAGGGAGGCGTTGACGTGCCCAGCATGTCCAACGCCGAAGTCCAGGTCATCGCCAACAACACGCTCAACGACGTCCCGCACACCGCCAGTTGCGTAACCTGCCACGACCCTCACTCCAACACGGATTACCTGTCGGACGATGGGAAGCAAGTTCAGCTAAGGCATTCGGTGTTTAACGCGGATACGACCGAAATCGGCCCCGGAACCTCCGCGGCGACGTTTACGCGGTTCAACCAGATCTGCGCGCAGTGCCACAACGGTAGGGGAGCAAATCCCGCCGATTCCGCGCTGACGACGGGAACCGCCAGACCCAATATGCACGACAGCAACCAGTTCAATATGCTGATGGGGATTGGCGGCGTCGAAGGGAGCGGGCCTGTGATCCGCAACACCGCTCACGCCAACATTCCCGGGCAGTGCTCCAAATGCCACATGCCCGATAGCCGACACTCGTTCACGGTGAGCTTCGATAAGGGATGCAACCCTTGCCACACCGCGGCCGATGCAGCGGCCCGAACCTCGGTGGTCAAACAAGAAATCGTGGACAAGCTCTACGCCCTGCGAAATCGAATGAACTCGTGGGCTTTGGCCACGTTCGGCGACGAAGATATGTGGGAGTACACCGCCACCATCACAGGCGAAGGCAAGACTCCCCCGAACCAGACTCTAGTGCCGATTCAGGTCAAGCGATCGAGGCACAACTACTACTTCGTCCTTCGGGACAAGTGCTTTGGGCCGCATAACTTCCCCTATGCCGACCATCTCATCCGAATCGCCAATGAGAATATGGACGAGGTGTTCGCCGCTTCCGCCTCCATGCCGGGGCGGGATGCAGGGATGACCTATGAGCGTAAGATGGCAATCCTCCTATCCGACCTAGAGCGGACGAAACGGGCAGGCTGGAGCGAGAACGAGTAGTCGCCCGTTCCGAGTCTGCCCAAGATGAGCCCGGGAATCCCGGGCTCCCTTTTTTGAGGGGATCGCGGTCTTAGGCGAAGTGGAGGATCGAGCGAGCGATTTCGAAGTAGATGATCAAACCCGTCGCATCGACAAAGGTCGAAATGAACGGAGCGCTCATCACTGCGGGATCGATGCCCAGCCTCTTGGCCGCGATGGGCAAGACCGAGCCGACCAAAGCCGACCAGATCACGATTGCGATGAGGCTGAGACCGACGACCGTCGACACGGGAACGCCTTCGTGCCATCCGAAGATCGCGCGGAGGAACCCGACCGCCCCGAGCACGGTGCCGATGAGGAGGGCCGTTCCGAGCTCCCGTTTGAGCACGGGAAGCGCATCTCGCATTCGGATTTCACCCACGGCCAAGGCGCGGGTGATCGTCGTCGTCACCTGCGAACCCGTATTGCCGCCCGCGCCGATCAGGAGGGGCACGAACACCATCAGCGTCGCGACCGTGACGACCGCGCCCGTCGAAGGCTCCGCTTGCTCGGCCTTGCCGACGTAATGCCGTAGAACCGATCCGGTCAGCGTTTCCGCCACAAACAGAATCAAGAGCCAAGGCATCCTACGCTTGAAGAGTTGCCACGCGCTCAGCGACATATAAGCTTCGACATCGCCGGTTACCGCGCCGAGCTTCAAGACGTCTTCGGTTTCCGCCTCGCGGAGAACCGCTTGAGCGTCGTCGCCCGTGAATATCCCGAGCATCCGCCCCTCGATGTCGAGCACAGGCAGAGCATAGAATCCGTATCTCGCCATCGTTCGAGCAGCGTCCTCCGCAGAATCGAAGGCGCGACAACTCACGACGTCCGTTCGCATCAAATCAGAGGCTTTGCTGTCCTTCGAGGCCCGCAGAGCCTTCACCAAGCTAAACACCCCTGCCAACTTGCCGTCCTCGCTGAGAACGTACACGTCGTTGACGGTTTCGTACTGCTCCTCCGCCGACTTCTTCACGTCGTCGAGCAACTGCTTGACGGAGGTCTCGGGCGTCACCTTGAGGAAGCGCTCGGTCATCAGGCGCCCGACGGAGTCTTCAGGGTAGGACATCAGACGCCGAATCTCTTGGGCGTCTTCGCGGGGGATCCGTTCGAGCAACGCTTCCCAACGCTCTGGGTCCAGTTCCTCTTCGAGATCGAGGGCGTCGTCCATCGGCAAGACGTCAAGGTACAGAGCCACTAGGTCGTCGGGAAGCTCTTTGACGAGGGCACGAGAGACGTCCGTCGGCGCTTCGGTCAGCACTTGGGCCGCGTGCTCGGGGCTCATTTGGGTGAGCAGCCGCAAAGCCTGCTCTTCTTCGAGCCGCGTGAACACCTCTGCAAGGTCCTCGGGCCGAACGGCATCGAGACGCTCGCGCACCCTCTCCGTGGAGCCTTCGTCCAGGAGTTGCCGGGCTTCATCGAGCAGGTCGATCGCTTCTTCGGGCATGAGGTCACTTCCTTGAGTCTTGCGCGCTCCCTTCGAACCACGAGCATCGACGGGATGGGCGCGAGACGGGCCGCGCCAGCGTTCGTTCGAGTGTATCGCTCCGACGACGCCCTGCGTCAACAACTTGGATACAATGACTACGGTCCGAGGAGTACTCCCCTCGAAGCTAGGAACCGATGAGCCAACTAAGCGCCGCGAACGAAATGGCGGAATCGCTAAGGCGCTATCTCGAAGATTCTCAATTGATCCCCAAGGATTCGAAGGTGCTTGTGGGCGTGAGCGGTGGCGCGGACTCGACCTGCCTCTTGCACTTGCTGCATGCCTTGGGATATGAGGTGGTTGCCGCGCATTTGCATCACGGACAGCGTGCCGAAGGCGCGGACGAGCAACGGAGAGTCCGACAGTTCTGCGAGTCGCTCGGAGTCGCCGTGGCCGAAGGATATGCCGATGTGCCTGCCATTGCCAAGCTGCATGGAATCGGGGTCGAAGAGGCCGGAAGGCGGGCGAGGTACGAGTTCTTCGAGCAGGCGGCGAACCGATTAGGATGCGAGTTGATCGCGACCGCGCACACGAGGTCCGATACCGCCGAAACCGTGCTTTTTCACCTCGCTCGAGGCTCAGGTCTATCGGGCGTGACTGGGATTCCCGAGCGAAGGGGGACGATTGTTCGCCCTCTCTTGAGATTCTCGCGGCAGCAGACGATCGCGTATTGCCAAGAGCTTGGATTCGAGATCGCCGAGGACCCCTCAAATAAAGACCTCTCGCTCTCCAGAGCCCGAATCCGACACCGGGTCCTGCCCGAACTCGAGAAGGCCCATCCCGGCGCAGAGGCATCGATTGCTCGGTTTGCGGAATCGGCGCGAGTCGATCTGGAGTTCCTCGATAGCGTTGCCGCCGCGGCACTCGACCATTGCGCTCACGACCCCAACGGCCCGCTCAGCTTCTTGACGGAGGACTGTGAGATCGTCCTGGCCCGAAGCCGACTGCTCCACCTCCACGAATCGACGCTACGGAGGGGAACGCGAATGGCGGTTCAAGCTCTGGGTGGGGATCTCGATCAGCCGCTCGTGTCCCAACTGCTCCAAGCGATCCGCACCCAGCCGAAGGCCTCGTTCACTTCGCTCGGCGGCGACGTGGTGGTCGAATGCGAGGGGGACTGGGTCCACTTCCAGAAGGCCCGCATCGACACCTTCGACCGACAACCGATCGAAGCTCCAGGCGAAACGGAGTCGCCCCTTTGGAACTGGAGGATGGAGATTCGGGAGGAGGCTGCCCCCGAAACTCAACCCCGCGACAGCCTGACGTGCTGGCTTGACCCCTCCAAGGTTTCCAACGGCCTTTACGCTCGAACCCTTCTCCCCGGAGAGCGAGGCCAGCCCCTGGGATTCGAGGGAAGCCGCAAACTGACCGATCTTATAGCGGAGGCGAAACTCACGCGAGCTGCGAGAAAGCGGATTCCTGTGATTTGTGATATGATCGGCCCTGTTTGGATTCCCGGCGTATGCCTGATGGATCGCGCAGCCGCGCGCGAGCGTATTGAACGAAGTTGGCGTACTTTCTTCGGTCCGTACGGGTCCAACAATCGTCGCACAGCCGAAACTACTCGGTCCACAGAAACGTAGGCTTACACAGACACGCGAAGAGTCGGTGACAGTTTGAGCAAACCAGCAAAGTCGTTTTTCCTAATCGTCCTTTCCTTCATTGCCGCCGTAGCGATCTGGAACCAGTTCGGGGGATCGGGCACGCTTGTGGGCGGCTCGACGGTGAAGCGAATCACGATCTCCGAGATGCTGAAGCTCTCGGAGGAGAAGCAAATCGAGTCTTCCGAATGGCAGGGCAGTACGGTCCGAGCCAAGTCTGCCGACGGCCAACTCTTCGAGACGACGGCGCCTGAGGGCCAACTGGCGTCGAAGCTTTTTGACTCTCTCTCGCAAAACGCCAAGCTCGACTACCAAGGCCCCCCGCCCAGTTCGATCGTCCTGAGCGTTTTGTCGGTCCTGGCGCTTCCGCTGCTGATTCTGGCGATGATCTACTTCTTGGTCATCCGCCCGATGCACTCTGGCGGCAACCAGGCCCTTAGCTTTGGCAAGAGCCGGGCTCGCCGGGTGGGAGAAACGACTCCCAAGATCACGTTTGACGACGTTGCCGGCATCGACGAGGCCCGTCAGGAGCTCTACGAGATCGTCGATTTCCTGAAGAACACCAAGAAGTACAGCGCGCTCGGAGCGCGAATCCCCAAGGGCATCCTCCTTACCGGCCCTCCTGGAGTCGGCAAGACCCACCTAGCCCGCGCCATTGCCGGTGAGGCCGGGGTTCCGTTTTTTCACATCAGCGGGTCGGACTTCGTGGAGATGTTCGTGGGTGTGGGCGCCGCTCGCGTGCGCGACCTTTTCGAGACCGCCAAAGCGCACCGTCCCAGCCTCGTCTTCATGGATGAAATCGACGCGGTTGGCAGGCAGAGGGGCGCTGGGCTCGGTGGCGGCCACGACGAGCGCGAACAAACCTTGAACCAACTGCTCGTCGAAATGGACGGATTCGACCCTAACAGCGGAGTCATCCTGATCGCGGCCACGAACCGCCCCGACGTTCTCGACCCTGCGCTCTTGCGGCCCGGACGATTCGACCGTCAACTCGTTGTCGATCCTCCCGACGCGGCCGGGCGCGAGGCGATTCTCAAGGTTCACATTCGCGGCAAACCCCTCGAATCCGATGTCGATCTGAGTTCGCTGGCCAAACGAACGCCCGGATTCACGGGGGCTGATCTCGCCAACATGCTGAACGAGGGAGCCCTACTCGCTGCCCGCAAGAATCGGTCGAAAATCGCTCAAGACGACCTCGAAGAAGCGCTGGACCGCGTGATTGCGGGACCGCAACGCAAGAGCAAGATCATCAGCGACAAAGAGCGTAAGGTGATCGCTTACCACGAGGCGGGACACGCGATCGTCGGTGAACTGCTGGAGAATTGCGACCCCGTTCACAAGGTCACCATTCTTCC
Source organism: Candidatus Nitrosymbiomonas proteolyticus (assembly GCA_017347465.1). GTDB lineage: Bacteria > Armatimonadota > Fimbriimonadia > Fimbriimonadales > Fimbriimonadaceae > Nitrosymbiomonas > Nitrosymbiomonas proteolyticus. The sequence goes on from AP021858.1 coordinate 2,761,181, forward strand.
TCGCGGGCTGTCTTTAGGCTCCACCTGGTCGTTACCTGAAACGGACAAGTACCTCGTGACGAAGGAGGAACTCGTTGACGACATCACCGCACTTCTCGGAGGCCGCGTTGCCGAGGATCTCACCTTCAACCAGGTGACGACCGGGGCGAGTAGCGATTTGCAGCGCGTGACCCAAATCGCGCGGGCGATGGTTTGCCAATACGGCATGAGCGAGAAGCTGGGGACTCTGGCCATCGGACGGCGCAGCCACAACCCGTTCCTCGGACGCGATTATGCGATGGATGAGCGGAACTACTCGGAAGACGTGGCGCGAATGATCGACGAAGAGGTTCGCGACATCGTCGAGACCTGCCGCAGCCGAGCCGAGGACATTCTTCGGACTCACCGCGAGCAACTCGACGCCGTCGTCGAATCGTTGCTGGTTCACGAAACGCTCGACCGTGAGGATTTCCTTGCCGTCATGCGGGGCGAGGAGATCACCGCGAGCAAGCCGCCTCAAGGCGAGTTGCCTCTGAAGGAATCGGAGGAACCTGATGCGGCGGGCGATGCGTCCAAATCCAAGACGGCGATCACTCCACCGCGTCTTGAACCGGGAGCGGCGTCGGGATAAAGGGGATATAATGGGCTACGATAGTCCTACCCTCCGGCAACGGGGCGAGGAGTTGAGTGCAAGGGAATGGCTCTGAGCATGGACATCCAGGCAACCTACCAACAGGGCTTCGAGCTCCGGTGCGATGGCCGTTATGCCGAAGCCAAGGTGGAGCTTGCCAAGGTCCTCCAGGCCGACCCGACCCACGCCGACGCCCGATGGCAAATGGGGCTGATCCAAGGCTTTGAAGGCGATTTCGACGGCTCCATGTCCACGCTCGCGGAAGTCGTCGCAGCCAACCCGAACCACCTGTCCGCGCGATACGATCTCGCCATGACGCAGATGATGCTCGGAATGACCGACGAGGCCGTTTCGAACTTCCGTGAGATTCTCAAGCAGAATCCGGAGCACGAGAAGGCGCTGCAACAGATCGCGTACTTCCAATAATCCCAGGCGCAATCCCCCCTCGCTTGCGGCTATCCTAATGGAATGGGCGCGCTGAAGCGGAATTGGGCGTACGTTCTCCTTGCGCTCGCGCCCCTGCTCTTTCTCGGCCCATTGCTGTTTTCCGGCGAAACTCTCGGACCCTTCGACTCCGTTCGTCAAATGACCCCTTGGGAGGGACCCAAGCCGACCCGGCCTTGGGACGTACTCCAGGCCGACGCCGTGCTCCAGTTCTTCGGCTGGCGGGACCTGGTCTTCGAGGGCTGGCGCACAGGAGAAGTCCCTCATTGGAACCCGTACCAACTCGCAGGAACCCCGTTGCTGGCCAATTCCCAATCGGGCGCGACGTACCCGTTTCACATCCTTGCAGGGGTTCTCCGGCTTCCGACCGGACTCGCGCTCGTTCTGCTCGCTTGGCTTCACCTCGCCCTAGCGGGGATTGGCTGCTTCGCGCTGGCGCGGCGCTTGGGGGCTTGCGAGTGGGGCGGCGCGGTTTCGGGCCTCGGCTTCTCGTTGAGCGCGTTCCTGCTTTCGTGGGTGGCGTTGGCGAGCGTCCCCACCACCCTTTGCTGGATCCCGTGGACCCTGTGCGGCGTTCATGACCTTTTAGCGCACGGCGAACCGAAGAGTCCCCGTGCAGGCAGGGGGTTCCTCCTGCTCGCCGTGAGCCTAGCGATGCTCCTGCTCGCGGGGCATCTGCAATTCGCGGCGTATGGCGTACTCGCTATTGGCGTTTTTGCAGCAGGAATGGCGGTTGCCGGTCTGCGAGGTCCAGGTCAAAGGAAGCAGGCTGCGCGGGGGCTCGGAGGACTAGGAATTGCGATGCTCCTAGGCATCTTGATCGCCGCGCCCCAACTCCTGCCCGTACTGGAGTACTCCAAGTTCTCGCATCGTCGCAACACGCCTACCGCCGAAGGCTACCAAGCCTACGCGGCGGGGGCTATCCAGCCGTTCGAATTGCTCGCCGCGGTGCATCCAACGCTGCTGGGGAACCCCGCGCTTCCGAATCCCGAAGTACCGGAGTTCTCCCAGTATTGGCCGGCGTTCGTGAAGCGCGGGGCCAACTTCGCGGAGTCCGCCGTGGGATTTGGGCCGCTGATCGTCGGCTTGCTGTTTTGCCTTCGGCTGCGAAGGGGCGATGTCGCGGCGTGGTCGCTGGTGGCGGTAGGTGGCATCGCTGCGCTCCTCGCACTAGGAACTCCCCTCAATCGGCTCCTCTACTTCGGCTTGCCGGGCTGGTCATCGACGGGCTCACCGGGGCGGATTTTCGTGCTCTCCGTGCTGGCCGCCTGTGTTCTTGCCGGGTTAGCCGTTTCGCAGATGAGGCGCGCCAGCCCCGACGTGAGCAGGACGCGCGTCGGCCTTTCGGCGCTGGCCGTCCTTTTTGCGCTGACCTTCGTGCTTGCTCCCTCGATGTCGGGTTCGCTGCCACGCTGGTCGACCCTGACCGGCGAGCAGATTCAAGCGATGGCGCTCCTTTCGCAATCCGAAGGGCTGAGGGGCGGGTTCGCCGCGCTCGTCCTTGCGGGCGTTGCGATCGGCCTGCTCGGACACAAGCGCCCGTTCGCCGAGTTCGCAATCGTCGTCGCAGCGTTCCTGAGCCCATGGCTCCTTCTGGGTCCGAGCTTCCTTCCAAGCGGCAAGCCTGACCTCACTTTCGAGGGTCCTACGGATCGAAGCCAGCGCGTTGCCTTCGTCAACGACGACTGGCACCTCCTCGCGGCTGCGGATGCGCTGGCGCCGCCGAACACAGCAACTCTGAGTAGGGTTCGCGACTTGGGCGGGTACGACTCACTCCTCCACAAGGAGACGCAACTGCTCCTCGGCGAAATAAGCGGAGGCGACCCCGCTCCCGAAGCCAACGGCAACATCGCCTTCATCAAAAGGACCGCCCGCCCCGAGGCCATGGCCGAAGCAGGCGTGAGCGAGGTGTGGTCGAAGTCCCCACTTGAAGGCTGGGCAGAGCCCGAAATCGCAAGCGGGTCGTTCGTGAAGTACCGCGTCCCCGGCCCTGGCAGGGCTTCGCTGAACGGCCTGCCCGCTAAGATCACGTCCGAAACGCTCAACTCCGTCACCGTCGAGGCCGTGGGTCCCGGAAGTCTCGTGCTGAGGGACCGTGCGATCGAAGGATGGGACGTTCGGGTCGGGGGCAAGCCGGGTCGACTCCAAGGTGGCAGGTGGCTTTCGGTTGAATTGGGACCTGGGCCGCACGTCGTCGAATTCCGATACGTTTCACCTCGTTGGCGCTTCGGGCTCGCTTGGGCGGCCATTGGGCTGGCATTACTGGAGCCGCTACGCAGACTTTTGCAGCGGCTGGAAGCGAACCCGGTAACTCCAAGCGCGGAATCCGTTGTAAAATGAACTCATCTCGCCGGTCGTGACGGCTGGCGACGCAAGGAATCATGAGTAGAACTTATGCAATTCCAGAGCTCATCGACTCGGGCGTAGGCTCGGGGCGGTGGATGGTCGTGATCTTCAATAACGCTTACAACACCGTCGACGAGGTGATCGAGGTGTTGATGCGATCGACTGGCTGTACGCTCGATGAAGCCAGCATCGAAACCTGGGAAGCCCACACGTTCGGAAAAGCCCCGGTTCACTTTTCTGACCAAGACGAGTGCGAAATCGTCGCCGCGATGATCTCGTCGATCGGGGTTCGCACGCAAGTCCGCCGCGAATGGGAAGACTGAGCTTGACAAGGCCTCCTCGATGGTGTCTGCATTCGGTACGGGCGGCCTCGCCAGGGACCATCGAGCTACCCGCCATCGACGACGCTCAGACCGGAGGAAGCGGCGAATGGTCCGTGACGGTCTTCAACAACGAGTACAACACCTACGACGAGGTGATCAACATCCTCATGGCTGCGACCAGTTGCAGCTTTGAGGAGGCCTGCATCGAAACGTGGGAGATCGACCACCTCGGAAGGTCAGTCGTACACTACGCGTCCGAGCAGGAATGCGAGCACGTCGCCGGAGTGATTCGAACCATCGGAATCCAAGTATCCGTCGGCCGTGAGCCCTAGGTTCGTCCGAGTGGGCCCCCAATGGCCCCAAAATCCGCCTAATCGTGCTAATGGAACGACCCGATATTTCGGTAGAGAGCGTCAAAGAGAAAAGATCATGATGAAGTCGATGAGTCGCCGATGGGTCCTGTTTCTGTCCGCCTTGTGCCTTGCCGTCCCGGCTATGGCGCAAAACGGCGGCGATCCGCCAATGGAATCCGCCACAAAAGAAGCGGTTCTGGGCGCCATTGCGCGGGTGGTGAAATCGAACGCGTTCGTTCCGGGCAAGGACTTCTCGGGATGGGACGCCTTTCTCGAACAGCGCAAGACCGCAATCACCGAAACGAAGACTCAATCTGAGTTCGCCCGCGCAGTGAACGAGGAGCTGTCCGAGTTCTTCAAGGCCAGCCATATCGTGCTCGTCACTCCTCAGGCGGCCAAGGCGCGCATCGAGCGAAGAACCGTGGGAATCGGCATTCTCGTTCAGGCCGAGGAGGACGGCAGCCTGACCGTCGTCAGCGTCTTTGACGACACTCCTGCGAAAGAGATCGGACTCCAGCCCGGCGACCGAATCGTCGAAGCCGACGGCAAGAAGCTCGAAGGCGTGCCCTCCTTGCTCGGCGAGGAAGGCTCGACCGTGACCATCAAGGTGCTCGTGGGAGGGAAGGACCCCAAGACGCATACGGTCACCCGAAGGAAGTACAACAACACGCGGATCGACACGCTTACCTGGGTCCGCGACGATACGGCGCTCCTGAAGGTCCACACGTTCGACATTAGCTACGACCGCAAGAAGATCGACGCGCTGATGGAAGAAGCCGGCAAGGCGAAAAACTTGATCCTCGACTTGCGATCCAACGGCGGCGGAGTCGTTCTGAACATGCTCCATCTGCTCGGCCATTTCCTCCCAGCCGACACGAAGATCGGTACGTTCATCAACAAGTCGATGGTGAACCGCTTCGTCGACGAAACCAAGGGCGATCCGACCGACCTCAAGGCGATCGCTTCCTGGTCCAATACCAGCGTTCTCAAACCCGTGCCCCTCAAGTCCGGCCCGTTCAAAGGCAACGTTGCGGTCTTGATCAACGGAGGATCGGGAAGCGCGTCCGAAATCACCGCGGCCGCCCTCAAGGAAACGCTCAAGTCCCCAGTCGTAGGAACCCGGTCCGCAGGGGCCGTGTTGGTCTCTACGATGGCGCCTCTGCCCGAAGGCTGGGTCTTGCAGTTCCCACTGATGGACTACCTCACAGCCCAAGGCGTGCGGCTAGAGGGCAACGGAATCGAACCCGATGTCGAAGCGCCTTTGACCCGGTTTGGCGAACCTGACGTGGCGATCGATCGGGCGATCGACCTCCTCGCTCGGATCGAACTCCGATCCCGTCGGGCGGGCTCGCCGCCGCCTATCGAGTAGGCTTTTCGGGAAACGGCGACGGTACCGCCCCGGTGGGGATTCCCAACTGGAACGAGTCCGCGGGAAGCGGTTTCCCGGTGCTCAAGTACTCGTAGGTCTGCTCGGAACGAAGTGCCCTCCGCCCGACGCGGTCCCAAAGCGAGAGCGTGATCGACGCGGGCAATCCGTCGATGTCTCGCACGGCAAGCGTCGATAGGCGATGCTCGCCCTTGAGTTCGAGCAAGGTACAGGTTTGGCCACTGAGCGTCAGGCTTCCCGCCACGCGGATCGACTTCGCGTCGTCCACGAACATCTTGACCGGATTCCGAGCCGTGAGCAACTGAAACACGGGCGGGAGAGTTTCAATCTCCAGAGACTGGAGGAGTTCGGGAACCTGCACGCGCTTCGCCGCCGTTCGATACGCCTTTCCGCCGATTCGAGCGACGAGGTTCTTCCCGTCGAAGACCCATTCATGGTTCTGCGCCTTCACTCGAATTCGGCCCCCGGCGACCCAGACTCGGCCCCGGTTTCCATCAAATTGGATGTCCATTTCTACGTTATCGAGGTTCGCGAAGGCCCGGACGGAACGATCTGCGACCACGCGGGCCGCCTCGCTGTCGAACTTCTCACCGCTCTCGGGCTCAGAGAACGAGCCCACCTTGACGGCCTCTGAAGGGACGTCGAGGCGAAGAGGGCGAAGAGGACGATAAGCGACGCGCCACTCCAGGTGGCCCGCTTCGGTCGCCATACGCAGACGCTCCAGCCGCCCTTGCGGTCCGGCGACGAACAGCGCTCGCGAGAACCTCGCTTCCTCGCGCGCCGATCGGTACACTCGCGTTCTCGCCCCCTCGCTCTGGACGAGCCAATCGTGGAGTTGACGGAATGGAGTCAAGAACTGAGTCATGGCTTCAGGCTGAGAGAGCGCTTTCACGCCGTCGTCGAGCCCGCCGATGTTCTCCCACAGCGTCGAAAGTAGGTCGCTACCTGGGATCACAATCCTCCGAAGGTGCTCCTTCCGCAGGTAGTCGACCCCCGACAGCGCGCCGCCCTCGAGCAAATAATCCCTGTGGAGCCGCGCCGCGCCCTTTTCGTCGAGTTCTTGGACCGTCAACCGCACCCTCTTGGGGTAATCGTAGTCGAACTGGTAGATCGCAGATTTCCGTACGCCTTCGAGCTTCGAACTCATGGTGAGATCGAACGCGATCTCTGTTTGAGAGCGCTCCGCCCCGACCATCCGGTCAAAGACCTCGTTGGGTTGAGGGCTGCAAGCTAACAGGGAGGCGACGAGGGCGATCAGCACGGCTAAAGCTTATCCCACAATCACCGACTTCAAGGCTTGCCTAACCCGCTAGGAACGCGGCTCTTCCCCAAGAAACCGGCGAGCGCAACGACCGTGATGACATAAGGAAGCGACGACCAGAACTCGGACGGCACGACGACGCCTCCGATTCTCGTTCCTTGAAAGATGATCTGCATCGAATCGAAGAACCCAAACACGAGGCAGGCGATGGCCGCCGGGATCGGCCGCCAGCCTCCCAGAATCAGCGCAGCCAAGGCAATGAACCCGCGCCCCGCCGTCATGCCGTCGGTGAACCACTTCGAGTTCGAGAAGATCAGCGCGCCCGAGAGCCCGCAGAGCACGCCCGTCACCGTCAGGCCATAAAAGCGAACGAGGAGCGGCTTTACGCCCATCTGGCGCGACTTCGAGGGATCGCTGCCCACGGCGAGGAGACGCAACCCGCCCCTTGTTCGGTGGGTAAACCACGCCAGCGCAAGCGGAGCGAGGAGCGCGGCGACGTAAAAGGCGTTCAAGGGCAAGGTGGGGATTCCGTGCGCGCGATCGGGATCGGTGAATTGCTTATCGAGGAAGTTCGACGACCCGATCGCAATGGCGTTGATGGCCATCCCGCTCACGATGTGGTCGATTTGATACGTCTGGGTCAAGAGCCAGTGAAACCAACTGAGGAGCACGGCGGATCCGATCCCTGCGCACAGCCCGAAGTAGGCGTTTTCCGTACCTGCGCCGACGAGGGCGGTGACAGCCGCTGCGATCAGCATCTTTCCTTCGAGGCCGATGTTGATCACGCCTCCACGCTCGCTGCAATACCCCCCCATTGTGGCGAGGACCAGCGGAGCGCCGTAGATGAGCGCACCGACGAGGAGGGTTCCCACCCACGACTCCACTATCGACCTCCTCCTCTCCGCAGGCTAATCGGCCTCATGGGTTACCCTCCGGTATCGGACTGCGGCGAAGACGACGATGACGAGTCCGAGGACCACCGTGCTAATCCCTTTCGGCACGCCCAGAATCTGTATGGCCGTCGAGCCTTTCGAGAGGATGCCGAAAAGGGCCGCAGAAGGAAGCAAGGCCAACGGCTGTCCCGCGGCGAGTAAGGCCACCCCCAAAGCGTCAAAGCCATACCCCGACGAGAAGCCCGCATAGAACCTGCCTTCATACGCAAGAACATGGACTGCGCCCGCTAACCCTCCGACTGCGCCGGAAACCGTCATAGCCCCGACCACAACCCGGCTCGACTTGACCCCAGCAAGCGAAGCGGCACTGGGGTTCGACCCCACGAGGTCGAGTTCGTACCCGGCCGAGGTCCGTCGTTGCCAGATCGCAAAACCCACCACGAGCAACACGGCCAGCAGCAGCGCCGAACTCGCAAAGAGCGGAGGGTCCGCCCAGAGGTGCGGCAGCCGGCTGGACTCCTCCAAGGCAGCGGTCGTGGTGTTTTCCTGCCCGGGCGCCTTCAACGGACCGCCGACCAGATAACCCGTGAGGAAGATCGCGACGCTGTTGAGCATGATGGTCGTGATGACCTCGTGGCCCCCCTTGTAGGCTTTGATAAGGCCCGCTGGAAGCGCCCAAAGAGCGCCCGCTCCCATCCCACTCGCCGCTCCTACCACCATGCCCAAGACTCCGGGGATTCGGAGAGCAATCGCGGCGCAGACGATCGCGCCCACGAGGAATTGCCCTTCGACGCCGATGTTGAAGAGCCCTCCGCGCAACGCGATGAACACCGCAAGTCCAGCGATCAGCAGGGGTGTTGTCTCCTTCAGCGTGCCGCTGATCGCGCCCGGGGAACCGAGGCTGCCCTGAATCAACCCCTTGAGGGCTTCGAGCGGGGTCACTCCGGTCAAGCTGACCGCAAACGCAAGGACCGCAAGAGAACCGACGACAAGAAGCAGCACGCGGTACTTCATCCCGCCCCCACCATCAGTCTGCCAATTGCGGCGCGGTCGAGTTCCGAGCCCGGAGGCGGCGACGTAAGCTTCCCGCCACACATCACCAGCACTCGATCGCAGTGGGCGAGCAGTTCGTCGAGGTCGAAGCTCACCACAAGGGCGGCCGAACCTTCGTCACAGGCCCGATGCAGCGCCGAGTAGACCGCCGACGTGGCATCGATGTCGAGACCTCTCGCAGGCTGAAAAGCGAGAATCAGCTTGGGGTCGAGTTCAAACGCCCGGCCCGCTACGAACCGTTGCTGGTTCCCTCCCGATAGGCTCGACATCCGCTTTTGGATTCCCGCGTGCTTGGTCGAAAACCGCTCGGCGACACGTTCGGCCATCTCGGCAGCGGCGGCGCGGTTGAGCCAAGGACCTCGGGAGATCGGAGGAAGTCGCTGAAACCCCAAGATCGCGTTCTCTTCGAGCGGCCAGCTTTCGACCACGCCCTCTTCGAGCCGGTCTTCGGGAATCACCCTGAGGCCCCATTGAAGCCGCCCTTGCGTGGAAAGCGACTCCCACGCGGCTCCCTCGGCAAAGATCTGGCCCGATTGAGCAGAAAGGAGGCCGAGAAGACACCAAAACAGTTCGCGCTGTCCGCTCCCGTCGACGCCGGCGATCCCAACCACCTCACCGCGCCCAACTTCAAAGCTCGCCGACTTCACCGCAACGTCGCCCCGCTCGCCGCGGACCGAGAGATCGCGAACTTCGAGGGTCTGTTGTTGGGTCCGCGTGAGTTCTCGCGGCGCGGGCGGGGCGAGTGCGTGGCCCACGATGGCCTCCGCAAGCCGAGAAACGTCGGTAGAGCCGACCTCTTGATCGCTGACCCGTCGCCCACCTCGAAGCACCGTGACTCGTTGCGCGTGGGCGATCACCTCTTGCAGCCTATGGGTGACGAGGACGACGGTCGCTCCTGCTACCGTAAGCTGGTGGAGGCTCTCGAAAAGCGCGTCGCTGTCGGCAGGTGAGAGCATCGCCGTCGGCTCATCGAGGATCATCACCGTGGAGTCGCGCCAGAGGAGCTTGAGAATCTCAAGTTTCTGGGCAGAAGCAGGACTCAAGCTCCAGGCCGGCTGGTCCCAATCGAACCGAAACCCCATCTTCGCCGCCAGTTCGTCAGCACGAGCCCGCGCCGAACCCCTATCGAGCACCCAGCCCGGCTCCGCTCCCAGCATCAGGTTTTGCAGGCAAGACAACTCGCCGATGATGCTGTAGTGCTGGCTGACCATGCCAATCCCGTGGGCGATGCCGTCGGAGGCGCTCCGAAACGAACAGGGGCGGCCACGAACCTCGATCGAGCCCGAATCCGCCCGCAACGCCCCGTAGAGAATCCGCATAAGGGTCGTCTTGCCCGCGCCGTTTTCCCCCACTACGGCATGGATCGTTCCCTCTTCGACCTCAAGATCGACCTCGGAGAGCGCTTCGACCGCCCCGAAGCGCTTGCAGACCCCCTTCATGGAAACGACGTTCATCGGCAGGGTTACGAAGAGCAGAGCTTTTCAAACAGCGCGGCCGTCGTGAGGCCGCCTTTTCCCTCGGATTGCATGTCGGCCAGCAGCGAGCGAACAAGGTCCGTACAGGGAATGTTGGCCCTGATGCTTTTCGCCGCCTCACTGCAATACACGAAGTCCTTGACTTGGTTGTCGATCGTGAATCCCGGCGACCAGTCGCGGCGAAGCACTTTGGGTCCGTAATTCTCGAACGCCCAACTTCCGGCCGCCCCGCCCCCAAGGAGTTCGTGCGTTTGGCTCAGGTCGAGCCCCGCCTTTTCGGCAAAGCACAGCGACTCGCAGAGGGCGATCAACGCTCCCCCAACGGCGATTTGGTTCGCCATCTTCATCCATTGGCCCGCCCCGGGGCCGCCCACGCGTTCGGCGCGCTTGGCGTAAGGCCGCACGAGTTCGATCGTCTCGGCCACATCCTGCGAGTCCCCGCCACAAAAAATCGTGAGTTGTCCGTTTTGCGCGCCCATGCTTCCCCCCGTGATCGGCGCGTCGACAAAGCGCATCCCAAGCCCTCGGAGCCATTCGTGAAACTCGAGGGCGCCCTGGGGAAGGATGGTCGAATGGTCGACGAACAGAGTTCCAGGCTGGGCAACGACGACGAGCTCCTCCAAGCACGCCCGCACGTCCTCGGTCGCCCTGACGCACAGAAACACCGCCTCGCAAGTCCTGCCCAACTCACCTAGCGTTGCCGCCACTCGCGCGCCAGCGGCCCGCAGCCTCTCAGCCTTTTCTGGGGTGCGGTTCCATACCGTAAGCTCGGCGCCTGCTCGAAGCAAATGCCCGGCCATCGGCTCGCCCATTACCCCCAAACCAACGAAACCCAACCGTGCCACGGAATCGCAGTTTAGCGAACTCGGAACTTCGCTTGCACGTCGCCGCGCATCGCTCGTCCCCTATACGGCGTCTTCCCTAAGAGGCGAGGTAGTCTCAGCCGATGGAAGGGGGGTGCGCCGAGACGCTCTCGGCGGGGTTCTGATGAAGCAATCGAAGGTCGGGAGGGTCGTGGGGGGTCTGGTGTGCGGCGTTATTTTCGCCTCCTCGATGGTTGGGGCGGTGGGCTGCGCGGGCACGGGAGCGGCGTTGTTCGTGTTCTCAGGAATCGCGTTCTCGTCGAACCGAGACGGCGATTTTGATATCTACCGAATGAACGTCGATGGTTCGCTGGTGTTTCAGGTCACCCAGAATATCGTCTTCGACGGCGAGCCTTCTTGGAGTCCCGCCAACGACAGGATCGCCTTTTCGAGCGACCGCGATGGCAACCGGGAAATCTACGCCGCTTTTGTGACGGGAGCGAGCCCCCAAAGGCTCACCAACCACACGAGCGAGGATTCTCAACCCTCGTGGTCGCCCGACGGCACCCAGATCGTGTTCGTCTCGAACCGATCGGGAAACCGGGACATTTACGTCATGAACTCAAACGGGACTGGCGTCGTGCAACTGACCTCCGATCCCGGAGAGGACCTCCACCCTTGCTTTTCTCCCGACGGGACGAAGATCGCGTTCGCCACCAATCGCCACGGCAACTACGAGATTTACGTCATGAACTCGAACGGCACCGGGCAAGCCCGCATCACCACCAACCCGGGCCGTGACTGGAAGCCCCGATGGTCGCCCGACGGTACGAAGCTCGTCTTCGTCAGCGACCGCACCGTCAACGATGAGATTTGGAGCATGTTAGCGTCGGGCGCCAATCAGGTGAACCTCTCCAACCACGCGGGGACCGACGACGACCCGGATTATTCGCCCGATGGCTCGATGATCGTCTTCACTTCCAACCGATCCGGCGCGGTCGATGTGTTCTCGATGAACGCTTCCGGCGGCGCGCAAACCAACCTCACCCAAGGCGCGTTCACGGACACCCAACCCCGCTGGACGCACTGAAGGACGGCCCCAAGAGATTCAGCCAAGGGCGTAGGTAGAATCTAACCGGCGTCAATCGAGGCCGAGAGGATTCCAAACCATGGGCACACCCATCACTATGTCCGAAGCCGGACTTCAAGTCCCCAACGACCCGATCGTCCCCTTCATTCAAGGTGACGGCACAGGGCCCGACATTTGGCGAGCCAGCGTGAGGGTTCTGGATGCTGCGGTCGAAAAGGCGTACGCTGGCGGTCGACGAATCGAATGGAGGGAGGTTCTCGCCGGTGAAAAGGCATTCAACGAGACCGGTTCTTGGCTGCCGGACGAGACCCTCGAGGCATTTAGGAGCTATTTGGTAGGCATTAAAGGACCGCTGACAACTCCAGTCGGCGGCGGCATCCGATCGCTGAACGTGGCGCTCCGGCAAATGCTCGACCTCTACGTCTGCTTGAGGCCCGTGCGGTGGTTTCAAGGCGTCCCCAGCCCCGTAAAACGGCCCGACCTCGTGGACATGGTGATCTTCCGCGAGAACACCGAGGACATCTACGCCGGGATCGAGTGGCAGGCAGGCTCAGAGGAAGCCGCCAAGGTGCTGAACTTCCTTGCAAAGGAGTTTCCCAAGGAGTTCGGGAAGGTCCGATTCGGCACCGCCGAACGAACGGACGAGTGGAGCGCTCGGATCGGGGCCATCGGGGGGCCCACGCGGACGCTGCCTGTCGAAGTCGGGATCGGCATCAAAGCCGTTAGCTTCTTGGGGACGGAGCGGCTCGTTCATAGCGCGATCAGCTACGCGATCCAGAACGGCAGGAAGTCGGTGACGCTCGTCCACAAGGGCAACATCATGAAGTTCACGGAGGGCTCGTTCCGCGATTGGGGCTACCGCGTCGCAAAGGAGCACTTTGGGGCCGTGGAACTCGACGGCGGCCCGTGGTGCGTGATTCCCGCAGGGACCTCAGGCGCACAGAGCGATATTACGATCAAGGACGCTATCGCTGACATCACGCTTCAGCAAGTCCTTACGCGACCCGACGACTTCGAGGTGATCGCGACGCTCAATCTCAACGGCGACTATCTGAGCGACGCTCTCGCGGCCCAAGTGGGCGGAATCGGCATCGCGCCGGGGGGCAACATCAACTACCTTTCGGGGCACGCGATTTTCGAGGCCACGCACGGGACAGCTCCAAAGTACGCGGACCTCGACAAGGTGAACCCCTCGTCGGTGATCCTGTCAGGAGAGATGATGCTCCGCTACTTGGGGTGGACCGAAGCCGCCGACCTCGTGATTCGAGGCGTCGAAGGCGCGATCGCCTCCCGACGCGTGACGTATGATTTCGCCCGGTTGATGGAGCAAGCCACCGAGGTCAAGTGTTCGGAGTTTGGGGACAATATTATCGAGCATATGAAGCCCGCCACGGAGTGAGCCCACCCCCGCAAGCCAGGTGCATTGTGTCGAAAGGGCCGAGCGCTGTCCGGCCATTGAAGACCTCGTACCCAGCGACGGGTTGACCCAGCAGTTTTCGCTCGTCGACGCGAAGGCGAGGCTGGAGTCCCGGACTTACGAGCGCTCCCCGATCGCGGCGTTCTAAGTGTAGAATGGTGCCGTGGACTACCATTCGTTGATCTGGATTGACCCGGAACGCCGAAGTGGGCAGCCTTGCGTCGTAGGGACCAGGATTACGGTACAAGACGTCCTGGATTATCTTGCCGGAGGGATGACGGAGAAGGAGATACTGAGGGACTTTCCCGACCTCAGCCCAGCGAGCATCGCGGCCTGCCTTGCCTATGCGGCTGATCGCGAGCGAAAGCTCCGTTCGAGCTTCCTATGAGGCTCCTGATCGACGAGAACCTCTCCTTCCGCCTTGTTGGTTTGTTGGCAGACTGCTTCCCTCTCTCGCTCCATGTGCGTCAGCTAGAGTTGCACGGAGCCAGCGACGAGCAGGTTTGGGATTAAGCGGGAAACGAGGGACTTGTTATCCTTACCAAAGACTGGGATTTTCAGGCAAGGAGTATCTTTCGGGGTGCTCCTCCCAAAGTGATTCTGTTAAGGCTCGGCAATTGCACAACATCCCTCGCCGAAGCCACCATACGGAATTCGCTTGAGGCAATAACGGCATTCGAAGCTAACGAAACGGCAGCAATGTTACTCGTACCTTGAGTCGGCATTCGAACAGAATGCTCGAGTTCTTGCGCCTCTCGTTCCGCCCTAGTCACAGGATTGACGCATCCGGCGCGCGAACGACTTTCGGCGCTGTCGTTCTTATGAGTCCAGCTTATTAGGCAGATTCTTGCTGCTATTCAACGTGCGGGGCCGTCCCTCGAAGTAGAACGCGCGGCGCGATGCCGCCGGGGAGGTTGAGACGGCAATGGAGTTCCTGACCGAGTTGTGGGTTCCGATCGTGGTATCGGCGCTCGTCGTCTGGTTCGCTTCGTTCGCGATGTGGATGCTGTTTCCGCATCATAAGTCGGAATGGAAGGGGATCAGCGACGAGAAGGGCTTCCGAGGAGCGCTGATCGAGTTGGGTTTGGGCTCGGGCCAATACGTCTTCCCCTACGCGCCCGACCCCGGCAAGCTCAAGGACCCGGAGTACAAAGAGTATTACGAGAAGGGCGGTCCGCACGGCCACCTGGTGATCTGGGGCGGCCTTCCCAACATGGGAGCGAACATGATCAAGACCTTACTCCTCTTGCTCCTGTTGGGCGCATTCTTGGCCTATATCGGACATTACGCCCTGCCCAAAGGCGAACGGTATCTCAAGGTCTTCCAGGTCATTGGAACCGCAGCGATCCTTGCGCATACGTTCTCGAACCTATTTCACTCCATCTGGTTCGCAAAGCCCGCGCGAGCGATGTTCACCGAGTTCTTCGATGGCGTCGTTTACGGATTGCTGACTGCGGGCGTTTTCGGTTGGCTCTGGCCGGAGGCATAGACCTATCGCCAGGCCGACAGTTTCCATTTGACGAAATCAGGCCTCGGACCTATACTGTACGCGAGCGTGATTGATGATCACGCCCAGGAGGTCGGTGATGTATATGGTGGTCTCTACTTGGCGGATCGCTCCCGGAATGAAAGACGAAGCGCAGAGGAGGTCGTCTCCCGTGCGCGAGGTCCTTCGGAGCCAGCCCGGAGTGATGCTCGTCGAGGCGATCTACGAGGACGACGAAGCGGTGGCCGTTCATATCTACAAGACAGAACAGGACTACGACCGAATCGTCAACGATCCGAACGGCCCCTTCGTACAGGCTCTGGAAAAGCACAGCCTCGAAGAGGTGATGACATGGGAGGGCTCCCGGCGCGGGCCCACCGTCTGATCGGCTGAACTACTGCGCGAGGCGCTCTCGCGACTGCGATATCTCCCGAAAGAAGGCGGCCATTCGTTTGCCTCCCTCTGCGGGGAACTCGTGCCCGCCAGGGTGAACGTAGGTACCCAACCGCATTCCTTGCCTTCCGGTGAAGTACTGCGCGTATCCCTCGGTCTTCGGCTCGCCCAACACCCCGAGCAACCGCTTGAGAGCGTCGATGCTCAACTTCTGACCGGCATACGGAACGATGGCGTCCTTTTCCCCTGCGATAACGAAAGCTGGCTTGGCGGGCCATTGACGCACCGAAAGCAGGGCCGGACTCCCTGAGGGGCCCATCCCCGCGAACTTGTCGCCTCGCGACGCCCAAAGGACATACGTGAACCTTCCGCCGTTCGAGTGTCCCATCGCGAACACCTTCTTCGAATCGAATCCGATCTGATCCTTCAGGTGGGCGTACAGGGCGTCGAAGAACTTCAAGTCCCGCTCGCCGAGGTCGGAAGGCTGCTGTTGCCAGCCCGGCTTCTTTCCCTCAGGGTCGGTTTTGCCCTTCGAAGGCAGGCCCTGCGGGTACACCACATGAGCCTCCGGCCAGTTCTCGTGGATCGCAAAGCTCCGTGCGGCCTGTCTGGAGTTTCCGCCGTGGCCATGAAACGCAAACACGATCGGCTGGGGACCCTTCGCGCGGGACTCGAAAAGGAGCGCCGTTCGGGCTATCCCATCCACGTTGAGCTCGATCGTGCGGGGCGATTGAAGAGGAGCGGTGACCCCGGGAAAAAGGGTCAAAAAGGCGATCAGCGCGTTCATGGTGGCTTCGACGGAACTCCCCGCCGTCGGTTCACTACCGGCAGGACAAGGTACCTAGTTACCGGCCAGGGGAAGCGCGGTGAACCTCCGCTCGGGCTCCGGCGAGGAGGGGGCGGGCCCGCGCACGATCTGCCTATAAAGCGAATCTCGCTCAATGGGCTCACGACCCACTTCGCGGATCATTCGCTCCATTGCGCTGACCGTCAGGACCTGCTTCTTGTTGCCGATGTCGTCGTCCCGGTAGGTGATCTCGTATTCGTGGACCGTTCCGTCGGCGTCGTCTGCGCCATACCAGAGAGCCAATTGAGTGACGGGAACCGTGTTCATGATCCAAAAGCTCTTGATGTGCTCAAAGTTATCGAGCATCAGCCTCGAAATCGCGATCCACCTCAGATCGAGGTCCGCCGTCGGATGCGGGATGTACTCCAATTCCGTGCCTTCCGGATGGAACGAAAGCGGCGTCATGGTCAAGAAGTTCTGAGTCTCGTCTTGAAGCTCGCGAAGTTGGACGAGGTGCCCGACCCGCTCCTCGACCGTTTCGATGTGGCCGTAAAGCATGGTCGCATACTGCTTGAGGCCCAGGTTCGCCGCAGCGCGGGCGACCTCCTTCCACTCTTCGCCGTTCAGCTTCCGACCGAATAGCTCCCTATGCACTCGGTCGCTGAGAATCTCGATGCCTCCGCCCGGCAGAGAGTCGAGCCCCGCTTCGATGAGGTCCCTCAGCGCTTGCTCAATCGAGCACTTGCCCACGCGAGCGATTTCGGCGATCTCGACGGCCGTAAACGCCTTGACGTGAACATTGGGAAGTACGCTCTTCACCGTTCGGACCAGGTCCATGTAGTAGGCATAGGGCAGCCGGGGGTTGACTCCGCCGACCATGTGAACCTCGGTTACATCAACTTCGCGGTGCCAATCGAGCCTCCGCCGAACCTCTTCGAGCGACATTTCGTAGGGCTCGGGGCCGCCCTTCTTCGCATA
The DNA here is from genome assembly GCA_017347465.1 of Candidatus Nitrosymbiomonas proteolyticus. Lineage (GTDB taxonomy): Bacteria > Armatimonadota > Fimbriimonadia > Fimbriimonadales > Fimbriimonadaceae > Nitrosymbiomonas > Nitrosymbiomonas proteolyticus. The sequence continues at coordinate 2,778,280 of AP021858.1, forward strand.
GAATGAGCAGAACTTGCAGAACTTGTTGCAGATGTTCGTGTAGTTGATGTGCTGGTTCCGCACCCAATACGTCTTCGCCCCGTGCCTCCGCTCGCGCACGAGGTTGGCGAGGAACCCGATGCCGGTCAAGTTGGGGGATCTCGCCAGAAGCAGTCCATCCTCAAGCGAGAGGCGTTGCCCGCTCTCCACCTTGCGATAGAGGGGCATGAGTTCAGCGCCGACAACGGTTTCAGGTGCGATGGACATACGCGGTGATTCCGGTATTCGAAGGGTACCCAAGATGCCCGGCGTCAGGTGGACGGGCCTAACTCAAAGGGCGGGGCTTTCGGGGGCGTGCTCAACGGGGGTCCCTCATGCTCCGAAACCGCTTCTGGGACGATCCTTCGCTGCTGCCAGACGTACATTCGGTAGCCCTCCGCCTCGACGACATGGTCCGAGACGGCGCGAGGCCCCCCAACCAACTGAGCAGCCGCGGCCTCCGAAACCGCGATTCCGCCCGGAGGGCTCAGCTTCTGCAAATGCGACGCTACGTCGATCACGTGGGCGAAGTTGATCTTGGTCACGTCTTGCCCGTGCGGAGCGACGACTGCGCCGCTATGAATCCCCGCGCGAAGTTGAATCGGCACGCCGATCTTGTTGCGGAGGGTGTTGAGTTCAACGAGTCCGGCCTGAATGAACCGAGCGGATTGATAGGCGGCCTGTGGGTCGGAGAAAGCGCACGTAACCCCGTCGCCAGCCGTGGAGTGAACCCTGCCACCGAACTTGTGCGCCGCGTATTCGACGAACTTGTGATACTCGGTGAACGTAAACTCGACGCTCAGCGGGTCGGCGACCTCCTTCATCTTGGTCGAGCCGACGATGTCGAGGCTGAGGAACGTCAGGCTCTGCTCGCCTTCTCGCAGGCGCTCTTGCAAGTCGACGAGCTGCCTCAAAAGCTCCTGCCGTTCTTGAACCGGGTCCTTGAGTCCGAGCCGCTGCCGGTTGGCGGCGACCACGTTTTGTAGCACCAAGCCCCCTAGCGCCCCGCCTAAAACGAACGGCACCAGCCATACGGACTCGAAGGCGAGGTCGGCGTGGAGCGCCATCGAAAAGACGCTGCGGGAGATGAAGAACAGCAACCCAAAGATCGCGCCTGAAAACGTAGCCACGCGTGCGGTCTGGCTGAGAGCGACGTTCCACAGGGCCGATCCCAACCCGATGAGCCCAAGGGTTCCGAAAACCGCGTATTGATCTCCGGTGACGGCCTGCAGAACGGTCATCAAAGCGCACGTCGAGCCCAAAAGACCGGACATTACGAACCTTCGGTCTTGCGGATCGAGCGCCAGCGAGATGCTCTTGAGCTTGTGCTTGAGGTCTTGCCTGCGGCCCTGCTGAACCCGGTTCGCGGTGACCCGTACGTATTCGGGCGACACGCAACACGCGTCAGAAATCGCCATGATCGCCGCGTCGTCCAGTTCGCCCTGGTTGCGATCTTGGATTCGGTCGATCAGTTCGAGCATTTGACGAGTCGACTCGCCATCGATCGCGGAAACCGCTTCGCTGGGTTCCTGCCCCGTGCCTGGGCTCAATTGGAGACCGTCACCCTCGTTCAATGTCTATGACCGCCCTAGATTGTACTACCTCGCTTAGTCGAACGCGGTTGAGACATCGATATTCCTTATGGGCCGTTGGGTCCAAACAGGGCCGCGAGTCGCCCGCTTTCAGCTAACGTATGCAAACGACTCGGAACACCGTGAGGGGACGACCATGAAGGCACGATCTCGATCCGGGAATGCAAGCGAAGGCGCAGAAGGCCCTCCGATCGGCGCGTTGGGGCACGGCCTCGAATCGCTTGCGCTGTTGCAGGTCGCGCTGGGCTTGTTCTTGGCGTTTCGCTACTCGCCGGCGCTCGACGGCGCAGCAAGGTCGGTCGCTGAACTGCGCTCTTCGGACTGGAGCCGGATTCTCCTAGGTTTCCACTATTGGGGCAGCGCCGTCCTCCTGGCAGGCAGCTTCTTCCTGCTCCTCGCCCTGGCCTTGGACGGGCACTTCGACGCCGTCCGGAAGCGCATTTGGTACGGCGCTGCGCTGGTGCTTCTCACAACGCTGGGCCTGCAAATCACCGGAAACTTGCTCCCGATGGACGCTCACGACGTGCAGACGGCCGGCATCGAGGCGGACATCGCGGCCCGGATTCCTGGAATCGGCCCAACCCTCTCAGAGGGGATTCTGCAGGGTCCTTCGTTTGGCCAAAGCGCCCTCGATGCTTGGTACTTTGCCCACAAGTGGGTCCTGACTCCCCTGCTCGTCCTCGGCGGGTTCCTTTTGGGAGGAAGTCTCGAAAAACGCAAATGGACGCCCTACGCGGCATGGCTGCCCCTCGGCGCGGCGGTCCTCCTCGCGCTGCTGCTGCCTTCCCCCACGGAGAAGCGGCGACTCCCCTCGATTACGGCCTTCGAACGGCGCAGCCCGCGTGGTACGTGATGCCTCTCCACGCAGCTCTTCGAGCCTTCGACACCGTTTCCGCCGGCTGGGGGTGGCTCGGTGCGACCCTCATTCCCGGGCTCTTCGTGCTTTACCTTGCCGTCGCGCCCTTGCTTGCGGCTCGGTTCAAACGCGTCGGGTCGAGGTTGATGATCCTCGCATGGGTCGCGATGCTCGGCGTACTCGTCGGTTTCTTCGGCTCTGAGCCCGCGCCGATCTACGGAATGCAGACGGTTCGATCAGAAAAAATGGAGCCCAACACGGACCCAGCGGAACCGATCGATAAGGACCTTGCTGCCCAAGGCAGAAAGCTCTTCAACTCCCTTGCGTGCAAGAACTGCCACGGCCCCGATGGGACAGACCCCAAGGGCGCTCCCCGGCTAACCGGCGTTCACGAGCGATACCCAAACGCGGAGTGGTACATGCGGTTCATTCGCGATTCGAAGTCGGTGCGCCCCGGAAGCACGATGCCCTCGTTTCCTGCCCTCGAAGACGGCGAACTGCGGCAGCTTGCGGAGTTCCTGCGCGACCCTCAGAAGGGTGGCGCTTCGCCGTAAGCCGCTCACTGGCAGCCGTTCGGCGGAGGAGGCGGGGGCAGTGAGGTCGGCGGAACCTCAACGGTCGTCGCCAGCGGGACGGTTCCGTTTTCGACAAGCGCCGGCAAGGGAGCGCTGCAAGTCGTGATGAGGGTGCTGTACCTCTTCGCGTTGTACTCGTATGCCTTGTAGTAGCCCGTTGGGACGCTCGAGTTGCGGAGATGGATTCTCACCGCATCGAGGGGAACCGCCCGACTGAAGTTCCCGGTCGAGTTCGTGGTGGCTGAGGTAAGCAACGTCCCTCCTCCATCGAAGAAATCGACGATCACCCCCGCAATTCCTGAACTGGACCCGTCGCGGACCACTCGCCCGGTGACCGTCGAAGTCCCCACTGCGACCGTGACCGTGGCCTCGCGGAACTTCGTGGGGTCTTGAACGCTCGTGACCCTCACCGTCGCGGTCGTTGCGAACCCTGGAGCCGTATATTGTGCCGAAGTCGCCCCTGTTGGGACGATCGTTCCTTGCGTCGCTGACCATGTCACGCTAGGATCGGTCGCGCCGGTTACGGTCACCGAAAAGAGAACCGTTCCGTTCAGGCCGACAGTAACCGTGGTCGGAGAGATGGTGACGGTGATTCCGCCTCCCCCGCCGCCGGGCGCCCCCCCACCGCCGCAACTCATCAGCGGAAGGAAGACGGCAATAAGCAGGGCCCCGATCGACCAGCGAACGCAAGACTTCACAATCAGTACGACTCTCCTGCCGGGTCGTCGGTTCGTCCAACTGCCTGAGAACTGAACCCGTCGGGGAAAAGGGCTTCCAAAGTGAACTCCGAATACTGGCCGTCCTCCGAGCCGCACACGATGACAATATCAGGGCTTTCGGCAAACTCCGCCAGAACCTGGCGACAGGCTCCGCAAGGCGTCGCGCCGTCTTTCGTCGCCAGAACGACGGAACGGATCGACTGGCTTCCGCCTGCGACCATCTGAAAAATCGCATTCCTCTCGGCGCACATCGTCAGGCCGAAGCTAACGTTTTCGACGTTGCAGCCGGACCAGATCTTCCCATCGGAACTCAGCAGCGCGGCCCCCACGGGATAGTTGCTGTAGGGCACGTAGGCGTTGGCCCGAACCTGCCAGGCCGTGCGCCAAAGCTCTTCGAACTCCGAAGCCATCTGCCTACTTTAGCACCACGACGGTGACTCCATGCCCGCCTTCGGTGTCCTCAGCAAAGCCGAACGAACGAACATGCTTGTGTTTGCGCAAGAGATCATGGGTCAACCGGCGGAGAATCCCCTCGCCCTTGCCATGGACCACACGAACCGTGTCGAACGACGCCAAGACCGCCTCGTCGAGGAACTTCTCCAACTCGCTCAGGGCGTCTTCGGCGCGTTTGGCCCGGAGGTGAATCTCCGGACGGAGGTTCATCGCGCGGTTGAGCCCAAGGCTCTTTCGGGGCTTGGAGGCCGGAGGAGCCGACTCGACCACCCGCACTTGGGCGACCTTCACCTTGAGTCTGAGCGATCCCATCTGAACCTGAACCGTGTCTCCTTGAGGGTCCGAGAGGAGCGTGCCGACACCGGCGTACCCCTCGATTCTCACCGGCGCTCCCTTGGCCAGCGGCGCGCTTACGTCCACAGGAGCCTCAGCCACCTCGAACTCCTCGGCCCGTTCGGCCGCGACTTCCTGAAGAGCCTTGAACTCCTTTCGCGCGTGATCTACCGATGTCGCGTCCCTCGGCGACTTCGCAAGCTCCTCGAAAATCCTCATGGCCTCCAAGCGAATGTCGCGCATGGCCGATTCGAATTCCCGAGAGAGTTCCTCCCTCGCCTTTTTCTTGGCTTCGGCCGCCTCCGCAAGCTTCTTCTCCGCTTGCGTCTGAGCTTTTTGCAGCTCGCTCAACCGCCGGTCGGCTTCGGATTGAGCGGTCCGCGCCCGCTTCTCGGCGACCTCCAGGCTCTCCATCATGAGCGTGAGGTCCTGGTGCTCCGGGCTGAGACCGTCCGTCGCTACCTCGATTACGTCCTCAGGAAGCCCATACCGCTCGGCGATCTTGAGCGCGTGGCTTGCTCCCGGCGAACCCATAATGAGATGGTACGTGGGCTTGAGGCTCTTGGCGTCGAACTCCATCGCGGCGTTTTCGAAACCTTCGGTGTTGTAGGCGAACGCCTTGAGTTCCCCGAAGTGCGTGCTGGCGACGACGATCGCCTTCCCCGCTTTCAGGCGAAGCAAGACAGCCCGCGCGAGCGCAGCTCCTTCCGCCGGATCGGTCCCGGCTCCGAGTTCGTCCAGCAGCACGAGCGCGCCGGGCGACAGCCCCTTGATCGCGGCAGCTATGTTCTTGATGTGCCCGCTGAAGGTTGAGAGCGATTGCTGGATGCTCTGCTCGTCGCCGATGTCGCACCAAAACTGAGTGAAAGGCCCCAGACGAACGGCATCCGCAGGCGGAGGTATCCCGCATTGAGCCAGCAAGGCGCAAAGCCCGATCGTCTTAATCGCGACGGTCTTTCCTCCGGTGTTGGGACCGGTGATGAGAAGTCCGTTCCGCTCAAACCCGACCTCGACGTCGAGGGGAACGACGATAGCAGGATCGAGAAGGGGATGCCTGGCCCTCCGCAATGAGATTCCGTGCTGATCGCCGACGAGATCGGGCGCAGACCCAGCCCAAGAGTTCGAAAGCCGGACTTTGGCGAGGAGCAGGTCGAACCTCGCAGCGGATTCGATACCTCCCAGGGTTTCGGGCGCAACGCTTCCCAGGGCAGCGGACAATTGAGTCAGCACCCGTTGAATCTCTTCCTCGATCTCGCCTTCGATCTGGCGGATGGCATTCGTTAGCTGGAGAACGTCTTCTGGCTCCACGAAGACCGTCTGCCCGCTCGCGCTCGAACCATGGACGATCCCGCGAATCTTGCCTTTGTGCTCCGCCTTCAGCGGGATCACGTACCGGTTGTCGCGCTGGGTGTAAAGCGGGTCGGAGAGCAGCGCGCGGGTCTTGCCTGAGACGTAGCTTTGTACTCGTTCGAGAACCTTGCCCTGGTGGGAGGTCAGCCTGCGTCTCAACCTTGCAAGCTCCGGGCTCGCCGAATCCCGCACTTCGCCCGAAGGCTCGAGAGATTGGAACACCTGCCGCTCGATCGCTTGGGCGGCAGGGAACTCGAGCGCGAGTTGCCTCAAGAGGGGAAGCGGAGATTCGCACTTCTCGACGAACTCGCGGAAGGTCCGCATCGCCTGGAGCCCCTGAGCGATTTGGAAGATGTCCCTTCCGCCCAGGCAAGCCCCTTTCGACGCTAGCGTCACGAGTTCACCGAAGTCTTGGACCGCCGCCAAGCTCGGAGGGCTCCCCTGCTCAGAGAGCCCCGTCGATTCCAGCGTCTCGGCCCACAAGCCCTCCACCCCGTCCAGCGTCATCCTCGGACGCTGGGCGCAGGCCCGCTCGCGGCCCATTGGGGTCTCGCAATGACCAGCCAAGAGTTCGAGAACTTCAGCGAATTCCAGCACTTCGAGGGCGTGCATCGTCGAGATTGTGCCTGATTTGCTCTCCCCCTCTGTCTGGCGTCTCGGCAAGGAGCGGTTCGTCCCCGGTATCCTCTCCTTAGGTGAACCTGATGTCCGCATTCCTCGCATTGAGCCTGCTATCTGCGTGGGCAGGAACGTCCGCGCTCGACACGACGGTTACTTTGACCGCCACCGACGATGTTTGGGCGTACCCGCACGCGGGCGATCCCACGTCCGATCCGTTTCTGAGGGTGTGGGGTTCAGAAGGAGAGAGCGTAGGCCCGAGCGACCTTTTCGAAGGAACTTGGTCCTACAGCTTCGCTCGGTTCGACCTGAGTTCTGTGCCCGCGAAAGGCTCTCTCAAGTCCGCTAAGTTAGTCCTCATGGTCGCCTACAACGACTCCCTCAGTGTGGAAGACGCCAAGCGGTTTCCCATTGAGGCTCGACTCGCAGGGAGCGACTTCCGAGAGAAAGGATGGGTCTTCGAAGACGTAGCGAAGGTCGCGCCGAAGAAGGGCAAGGAGTTCCTGTTGGGCTTTAACTATCCCGCGTCGTGGACCGAGGGCAAGCCGACCCGGGTCGAGATCGACCTCCTAAAGGGTGAGGGCGGATTCGAAAAGTCCCTTTGGCAGGCCCTTGCTTCTTCGAAATCGCTCGCCTTGGCGCTCACCTCGCCCATCAGTCCCGGAGACCTCGGAAGGTCCGCCGTGTACCGCATTCACTCTCGCAACGGCGACGCCGAGCTTGCGCCGAAGTTGGTCCTGACCGTTGCCCCAGGTTAGCGCTTCGGACCCGAAAGCAATCGCAGTCCGTTGAGGATCACGAGCACGGTCGATCCTTCGTGCCCCACAACGGCCAGCGGCAGCGCCCAAGTCTTCAGTTGGGGAGCGAGCGGCCCCAGGACCTGGGTCGAAATCGCGAGCGCCACGATGACAGCGGTCGCAAAGTAGAGGTTGGAGCGAATGATCTGGGTCGTAGAACGCCCCAACCGCAGCAACTGGTCGATTCCTTCCAGCTTGTCGCGCATCAGCACAACGTCCGCGGCGTTGAGGGCGATGTCGCTTCCCAATCCTCCCATGGCAACGCCGAGATCGGCCACCGTCAAGGAAGGGGCATCGTTGATCCCGTCGCCGACCATCATGACCCGATATCCACTCTGGCGGTAGTTGCGAAGGAGGGTTGCCTTTTCTTCGGGCATGAGACCGGCGTGAACGTCCTCAATGCCCACTTCGGCAGCCACGGCCCTTGCCGTTTCGGCCGTGTCCCCGGTCAGCATGACGACCTTCTTTGCTCCGAGCGAGCGGACCTTTTCGACCAAGGCCTTGCTCTTAGGTCGGGGCTCATCGCGCAATCCGAACGCGGTCCACTCCCCTTCGCACTCGAGGAGCGCTACCGTCATCCCTTCGCGCTGCATCGACTCCATGTGCCGCGCGACCTCTTCACGGAGGGGAGATTCGGGCGAATCGAACATTCTTCGCTGCCCTACTCGCACCCGCTTGCCCTCGATGACCGCCTCCACTCCCATCCCGGCAACGCTCCAGTGCTCGGTGGCCACTGGAATCGATAGGTCTCGCTCCCGCGCGGCGCGGACGATGGCTTGGGCCAACGGGTGCTCGCTGAACTGCTCGACGGCGGCCGCCAGCGAAAGCCAACTCGCGGCTTCTGAACTGAATTCCTTTCCGGCCCGCCAACACGCGCCCTCGCCCATGCATTCGGCCCCTACCGCCACGCCCACGTGCTGCGAGCAAACGCAAATCTCCACGAGTTGGGGCTTGCCTTCGGTGAGCGTTCCCGTCTTGTCCAGCGCGATCAGATCGACAACGCCCGCCGTTTCGATGAACTCGCCACCTCGGATCAAAATCCCCTGTCTCGCGGCCCACGCGATCGCGCTGAGCGTGCTCGCCGGGGTCGAGATCACAACCGCACAAGGACTCAGCGCAACTAAAAGGGTGAGACTTGCATAGATCGCATCGGAGGATGCTTGGCCGGCGAGATACCGAATCAGCAAAGAGGCCGCCGCCGCGCTAAGGACGAAATACGTATAGCGTTGGCCGAACCAATCGCTGATTCTTTCGCCGCTCGCCTTGTTCTCTTGCGCCTCGCGGACTAGCTCGACGATCCGGTCGAGCGTGGTGGCTCCGCTCGGCGCGGTGACCTGAACGACCAGCATCCCTTCCAGGTTCTGGGTCCCCGCGAAAACGAGGTCGCCTGAGAGCTTGGGGATTGGCTCCGATTCGCCCGTCATCGCCGATTGATCGATCGAGCTTGATCCGGAAACCACTTCGCCGTCGATGGGAACGCTTTCGAAGGCTAAGACCCGAACCCTGTCGCCCGGCTGCAACGAGGAGACGGGAACGCGCCGTTCCCCTGTTGCGTCGATTCGTATTGCTTCGGTCGGACGTAGTTTGACCAATCCCTCGATTGCGGAACGGGTGCGAGCCATCGCGAAGCTCTCAAGCGTGCTGGACAGGCTGAAAAGGAACAGCAGGATCGCCGCTTCCATGGGATGGCCCACCGCCACAGCGCCCGCGGCGGCGATTACCATCAGCATATTGACGTCGAGGCTCCGTTCCTTGAGCGACCGCCAAGCCGCCCCCACCGCGAAGTAGGAACCTGTTAGTACGCTGAGGTACGGAAACACTGAAGTGGGCAAGATCATGCCCACAACCATGAACACTCCGCAAAGCGAGGTCAGGAGCGCCTTCCAGTCCAGCAACTTCCTCATCGTTTTCGACGGTGGCACATCCCGCCGACGAAAGACAACGCCAAGCCCGCCGTTCGAACTAGTCGACGCCGACTTCAGCGCCGGCTTGGGATTCGGGATCGTCTTCCCCTTCGACGCTGAACTCCTTGGGCTTGTCGGGAGGCCGGATTCCGAGGCGGTTGCGGCCTATGCTACCGAGCCAGTTCGAGAAGTCGTCGAAAATGGTGTACGAGCAAGGGATTACGACCAGCGTCAACAGAGTCGAGAGGGCGATCCCGCCGATGATCGTGATCCCGATCGTCTCGCGAAACTCCGAGCCTCGTCCGATCGCAAGCGCGACAGGCAGCATGCCTAGAATCAGCGCCAGCGTCGTCATCATGATCGGCCGGAGTCGGGTCGGCCCGGATTCCATGATGGCCTCGTCCCTCGCGAACCCCCGCCTCCGAAGGGTGTTCGTGTAATCGACGAGCAGGATCGCGTTCTTGCCCACAAGCCCCACCAGCGTGATGATCCCCACCATGCCCACGATGTTGAGGGTTTTGTCCGTCAAGATCAGTGCAAGCAGCGCGCCGACCATCGCCTGAGGCTGTGCGAGTTGAATGATGAAGGGATATAGAAGATTGTCATAGAGCGAGGCAAGCAACATATACACAAGAACAAAGGCGATTCCCAGCGCTCCGAAGATGTACCCAGCCTCGCGGGCTTGAAAGTCTGCCTGGCCCAAGGGTTTGAGCCGCACGCCCTCCGGCACCAAGTTCTCCTTCTGGATCCACTGGTCGATGACTGATTGAACCGAGCCTGCGGCAAATCCGGGCAGCAAGTTCGCGGTGAGTCGAATCTCCTCCTCCCGGTCACGACGCTCGATCTTGTCGACCCCTACGCCCTGTTCGATCTGCGCCACTGTGCCCAAGAAAACGGGCCTACCTTGCACAAACGTGATTGGAAGTTGCTCGACGATGCGAGGATCATTCCGGTCTTCCAGGTCCATCATGACCCGGATGTCATACTCTTTACCTAGCACCCTATACTTTGTATCGGTGTTGCCCTCGTAGAGGACGCGCATAGTGTTGGCGACGTCGGCCGCCGTCAGCCCCATGTCGGCCAAACGAACTCGGTCCGGAATCGCCCGTACCTCGGGTTTGCCCGGCTTTGTACTGATGTCGGGGCTGATGACGCCCTTCACTTCGCCCAGCGCGAGGCGTTCCTTGATCTTGGTGACTGTCGCCAGCAGGAGCTCGCGATCCTCCGACGCGAAGGACATTTGGATCGGCGCTCCAAACCCCTGAGCGTCGCCCGATCCAACCGTGATCTCGGCGCCGGGAACCTTGCCCAGCGCTTCCAGAATGTCGGCCTGGACCGCGGTGTCGGCTCGAACTCGAAGCGTTTCCCCTTCCGAATGGGCGAACCCAAGCGAATCCAGAAGGGCCTTGCGGTCGTGGAGGGTCGCGACGACTCGTCCATAATTCGTGCCGCTTTCTTGTCCCCGGGATCCGATATCGGTTTGGACGTACTTGACATCGGGGTGGGCGGACACCACTTCCTCGATCCGCTCCAAGACCTTCGAGGTCATTTCGAGGCTGGAACCGGGAGCAAGCGCGACGTTCACACTTACCGAGCCCGCATCCGTCGGGGGGAAGAACGCAAACTTGAAGATCGGTTCGCCTTTCCAAGAACCGTACGCAAACCCCAGCAAAGCGAACAGCGGAAACACGAGCCCAAAGAGCAATCCGTTGAGGATCACTTTCGGCGTCAAAGCTCGGCGAACTAGGTTGATCAGGAACACGAGGACGCCGAGCCCCACCGCCGCCACGATCATCGGAATCGTCGAGAAGATCGCTTCAGCGGCCGAAGGAGCGAAACTCCCGCCAATCATCATGAACACGCCGATCAGGACCACGAAGCCCGAAATGAATACAAACCACCTGTGAAGCAGCGCCCAGGACAACGTCCGCCGATACGCCTTTTGCAGATTCTCGAAGCGACGTTCGAACATTTGTGCGAACCGGCCCGTCGGGTGCTCGACGTCCTCACCCTTCCGATACCACCTCGAAGCCAGCATCGGGGTAACCGTGAACGAGACGAACAGCGATAGCAGAGTCGCGACGGCGAAACCTACGCCCAGCGGCTTGAAGAATTGGCCGACGACCCCGCCCATGAATGCGATGGGAATGAAGACGACCACGTCCGCCAGAGTGATGGCGATCGCGGCCAGCCCGATCTCGCTTCGGCCGTTCAACGCGGCATGAAAGGGCTCTTCACCCATTCTGAGGTGACGATAGATGTTCTCGAGGACGACGATCGCGTCATCGACCAGCACGCCGATGGCAAGCGACAAAGCGAGCATCGACATGAAGTTGATCGTGAATCCCAATGCGTTGAGGACGACGAACGTACCCAACAGACACACCGGAATCGCGGTCGCAACAATGATCGTTCCGCGCAAGTTGTGAAGAAAAACGTATACGATGATGCCGACGAGAGCAATTCCGAAGAACAGCGCGAAGTTCAGGTCGAAGAGCGACTCCGAGATCTGTTCGGCCTGGTTGAACGTGGCTTCGAAGGAAACGTCGAACTCGCCCTCCAGCTTCTTGGCAACGTTCTCGACTCCGGCGACCACGTCGATCGCTCCGGCCCCACGGGCCTTTTGGACCGACATAATCACCGCGTCCGAACCGTTCAGTCGACTCCACGTTCGCCGCTCCGTCACGCCGTCCGTGATTTCGGCCACGTCTTTGAGCCGAACGACGGTTTTCTTGCCACCCATCACGTTCGGGTCGGAGAGCGACAGCGTGCTGTTGCGAATCTCCTCAATCGAGCGGAACTCGCCGAGCACGCGAACGCTGAACTCCTGTTCTCCCGACACCAGCCGGCCGCTCGGAACGTTCAAGGAGTTGCTCTGGATCGCCCGAACTACTTGGTTGATTCCAACCCCGTAGGCAAGCAACTTGTCTTTTTTGATCGCAACTCGGATTTCGCGAACTTCTCCGCCTGAAACCGCTACTGATGCGACGCCAGGCACCCGAGAAAACCGATCTTTGAACTTGTCGTCCGCAAGGTCCCGAAGCTGCTGACTGTTGAGCGCATCGGACCTAAGCGCGAGGCGGTACACCGGGTCCGACGTCGTATCGAACTTGGCGATCGTAGGCTTTTCGACCGCAGGCGGAAGTTCGTTCAGTACTTGATCGACTTTTGCCCGAACGTCGTTCAGGGCCTCATCCATGTTCGTTCCGATTTCGAAGCTGGCGACGACCGTCGAGAACCCTTCCTGCGAGCTGCTGGTGACTTCACGTTGGCCCTCGATTCCCGAAACGGCCTCCTCGATCTTCCGCGAAACGAGCGTGTTGATTTCTTCGGGTCCTGCTCCTGGATATACGGAGGTGATCACGATGACGCCGAACGACGCATCGGGTTGCAGCTCCTTCCGCATCCCGTTGTACGAAATCGTGCCCATCAGAACCGCGAGCACCATCAGCATCAAGATGAAGATGGGCCGCGTCAAGGCCATCCGTGTCAGACCCATGTCTTACGCTCCCTCTCCCGACTTCTGCGCGGCAGTGACTGCGCCTGGTTTCTCCACTTTGACCTTCGATCCGTCGATCACGAGGTTGGCGCCCTGAACGATAACCTGATCGTTCTCAGAAAGGCCCTCAACCTGATACAAACCATTAACCCGAATCCCGGGGACCACCTTCACTCGCTTGGCCTTCCCATCGGAGTGGAGGAACACGTAGTGGTTGTCGCCCTGGATCACGATGGCGGATGCAGGCACGACGGTCGCGCCTTCGACCTTTCCGAACTCGACCGTAGCCGACCCGAACATCCCTGAGTACAACTCACCCGGCTCGTCAATGAACGTAACGCGGGCATAGAAGACCCGTCCCACTTCATCGCCCTTCGGTCGAATCGCTGCGATCCTTCCAGAGAGGAGCCGGCCTCCCAACGCGGCGATGCGGATGCTCACGGGCGTACCGATTGCCAGCTTTCCGAGCGAAGTCTCCGGGATTTCGGCCTCAAAATAGACATTTCCGGAACCAACGATCCTGGCTACTGGAGACCCCGGAGCGAGGAACTGCCCCGGTTGCGAGGGGCTTCCGCTCACCTTGCCCGAGAAAGGCGCGCGAAGAGTGGCGTCTTCGAGAGCTTGGTTCGCCAGCCTCAATTGCGCGTTGGCACCTTCGAGATTAGCCCTGGCTTGCTGCACGGCTTGGCCGAAAAGAGCGTCGAGACTCTGTTGGGCTTTGGCGTTTCGTAGGTTCTCTTCCGCTTGCCGAACCGCTTCCTCGGCGCTGGCCAAGTCCTCGGGCCGGGTCGCGTTTCGCGCGAGCCCAAGAGCCTCGACCGCGGCGTCGTATTGCGCCAAAGCGAGCGCATAGGCGTTTTGCGCCTGATCGAGCCTCTGCAAGCTCACTGCGCCCTCTTGATACAACCCGCGAACCCTATCGAACTCCCGTTTCGCCGTATCGCGGCCCGATTCAGCGGCGCGAACGTTGGCTTCGGCTCGCCGGATTTCCTCAGTCCTGGCCCCAGTTCGAGCCTTCGAGAGTTGAGCCTTGGCAGAGTTCAATTGAGCCTGTGCAGTCGCAACACCCGCCGCGCTCCGTTGGGGCCCGACTCGCGCGTTCGTTTCCGCCTGTGCAAGCGCGGCCTGAGCGGCCTTCACTTGAGCGAGCGCCTGCTGAGCCTGATCCCTTAATGTCGTGGTCTCCTGCTGGGCAATCGCTTGGCCCGCCACGACGGGGTCTCCATCGCGTACATAAACCGCAGCCAGCCTCCCTGCCACCTTCGCGCCGACCGATGACTCCATCGAGGCCGTCACTTGGCCCGTCAGTTCGATCGTCTCGGCGATGTTCTGCACCTTGACCGGTTCGACCGTGACTGCGACGGTCGTGTCGCTCACGAGCGTTTCCGTCCGCTTGGCTTGCTCCTGCGCGGCGCGATCCACACACCCGCCGAGCGCGAGAGCACCCGCGATTCCCGCCAACATCCATGCTTTCATTCGTTTCTGTCCTCAGTTCCGTCTGCCGAAGTCGACAGTTCGATTTCATCCTTACCCACAGCAAACTGCAATTGCGCGAGCGCGCTCAAAACGTCGTACTGCGCGGCTACCTGCGAAGTCTCCGCGGCGACGAGTTGAGTTTGCGCGTCGATCACTTCGAGTTGAATGGCCTCTCCAGCCTCATATCGAAGGCTGGCCAATCGGTACGTCTCCGTCGCGAGCTCGACTTGACTCCGGGTCACGTTCAAACGCGAGAGGGCGTTGACTAGCGCCGTATGAGCCTGCCGAACGTCGAGTGTCACGCCCAGTTTCGCCTGCTCCCAGCGGAGTTTGGCCGCCTCCTCTTCCTGCATGGCGGATCGGACTCTCGCACGAGTGAGCCCCGAATCCACGATCGGAAACGAAAGCACGGCGGTCCCTACCGTCGACTGGGATTGGGCGCCAAACCCTGCCGTTTGCCAGTTGCGCGTGTGGACCGCCGAAAGCGCGAGCGAGGGGTCGTCGCCCGTTTCCTCGGCCTGACGGACGACCCCCTGAGCCTTCCAATGGGCCTCGAGTGCGTCCAGTTCCGGCCGAGACTCCAGCGCCGATTGGACGAGGTCCTCGACGCTCGGCAGCGCGGGATCGGTCGGCGCGACATCTTCGAGTTCGACCGGGGTCTCGATGGGTCGCCCCAAGGTGTTGTTGAAAGCGTTCTTGGAGAGAGAGAGTTGGTTTTGCGCTGCAATCAGTTCGGACCTCCGCTGCGCCACCTCTGTTTCAAACCGCAAGACCTCGATTCGAGCTACGTCGCCTTGGCGAAACCTCGACTCCGCGACCGCTCGACGGCTCTCCGCATTCGTAAACGACTGCTGCGCGACTCGCACCTGCCAAGAGGCCTTTACGACTTGAAAATAACTCTGCCGAACGGCCAATTTGACTTGCCCCTTGGCAGCCTCGACGTTCTTCTCCGAGGCCGCGAGCCCAAGCTTTGCGGCGCTCAAGAACCGGCCCAGGTTTCGCGAAATGTCGACGGGCATCGACAGCGTCAGCCGGGTGTCGGCGGAGTCGATGGGCCGAACGACGATCGACTGTTCGCCGAAGGTCGCTCGGCTTTCCTTGTCGAAACGCGTGTATGTTGTGTCGGTGGTCAGCCGAATCCCCATCTGCGCTCGTCGCTGAGCGATCGCTTGCTCGGCTCGGGAGAGGTCCGTCTTGGCAATTCGCACCGAAAACGCGCCGTCCATGGCGATTTGGATCGCCTCGTCGAGGCTGAGCTTGTCTCCTTGCGCCGAGAATAGCGTTGCCGCGGCCGAAATCAAAGCCAAGCCGCTCATCCCTCGTCCTCCTGGGAGGCCGCGCCCTCTACGTTCTTGAGGTAATTGGCGAACTCATCGATGAACTCGCGCACCGAATCGAACTTGAAGATCATCAGCCCTTTGTGGAGCGGATGCCGCAGAACCAGCATCTTGTCTCCAGCCCGAAGTCCGAGCTCGTTTCGAGCCTCCGCCGGGATCACGATCTGACCTCGCTCGCCGACGGTGACCGCCCCGAAGAAACTGTGGGACAGCTCGTCTTCGCAACAGTTATGCGAATCATGTTTTTCATTCATTGTCGCAGAAATCATACTCCATCCCCCTGCTTGGTGGCGCCATTTCTAAGAAAAAAGTGGGACGAAATTCCCTCACCGACCGTGAACGATACTGGCAGTCCCCGACGGGAGTTGAGGGGCTTAGGGCGAATTGCCCAGGTAAAGAAAAGGACGGCTCAGCGAGCCGTCCTTGGGAATCCCGAAGACGATCGGTCAGTCGGACTGCGTGGCGTAGACGCTGATCCTTCTCTTGGCGGTGGGTCCCTCGAACTTCACCTGGCCGGGGATCATCGCGTAAAGCGTGTGGTCGTTGCCCATACCAACGTTCGCGCCTGCATAGAACTTCGTGCCGCGCTGCCGCACCAGAATCGTGCCCGCCTTTACGACCTCGCCACCGTAGCGTTTCACGCCGAGCCGATTCGAGTTCGAGTCGCGGCCGTTCCGAGTAGAACCTTGTCCCTTTTTGTGTGCCATATCGTTAGCCTCCCGACACCACGTCGGTGACCTTGAGGTGAGTCATTTGCTGCCGATGCCCCCACCGCTTGCGCTCGTTCTTCTTGGGCTTGTAGTTGAAAGCGTTGATCTTCGGCGCTTTCGCCTGAGCGAGAATCTCAACTTTGACCTTGGCGCCTTTGACGAGCGGCGATCCGACCTTCACGGAGTCGTCGGCGACGACCATCAGCACTTCATCGAGGTCGAGCTTAGCCCCCACTTCGCCTTCGAGCCTCTCCACGACGAGCGTGGCGCCCTTTTCGGCGCGGTATTGTTTGCCTCCGGTCTTGACAATCGCGTACATCGTTCACCTTGCGCACCCCTCATGCGCGAATGGAAATGATGGCACAGCGGCCAGTCCCACGTCAAGCGCCACGGGGCGGCGAACGCTTCTTCTTGTACTCCTCGATCAGTTCGATCGCTGCGGTGTAGCGCTTCTGCCGGACCATCTGTTCGACCGTGCGGTTATGAACGTCTTCAAGGTCGAGCCTTGCGCCCCGGTCGAGAAGGATGCGGGCGGTCTGCAAGCACTCCGGGCTGTCGTCCAAGAGAGCGCAATGTAAGGGCGTGTATCCATCGTCAAAGGTCTGCTCGTTGAGGTCCGCCCCAGCGTCGAGGAGTATCTTGAGGCACTCGGGAAACGCATTGAACGCCGCGACATGAAGAGCCTTGCTGCCGTTTTCCTTGACGGGGAGATGAACGTCCGCCCCGGCCCCGATCAGTTCCTTTACCATGAGGGGGCGTACGGGCGCTTCTTTGGTCCGGTATCCGCGTGTTTGCCTAAACCGTCCGACCGCCAAGAATAAGGGCCTCCTATCCCAATGCACTTCATTAGGGTCGCTCCCCGCCTTTAGGCAAGCCCTGAGTACGCCGATGGCTCCCGAACTGGCAGCCTTGTGGAAAATGCTGGAGTTACCAGGATACAGCGTTGCGCCGTGGGCGATGAGGAGGGTCGCAATGGATTCGTCGGCTTCCGGATTTCGGTTGAACAACGACGCCCAATAGAGTGCCGTTCGAAAGCTCGTTCGCACACCTCCCTCAGTCAGGTCAGGGTGGACTCCTGAATCCAGAATCCGTCGGACGGTAGCGACGTCGCTCTTTTGGACCGCCTTGATCAGTTCTTGGTATGTTTGGCTGGAGTCTTGAAAGGCCGTTACTAAGAACAGAAAACTCAACATGACATGGTCACTCCTTACGATCCCAATTGAAGGTGTATGGCTACGGGAAGAGTCGCCGCTCCCCCATTGGCGATGCGGATGAGCATGATCTTCTTTTCTCCAGGGTTCAAGGTCGTACCGACCCCGTTCGACGGGCTGATCGCGTTATTCTGGTCGAGGTCTTAGCCATTCAGCGGAAGCCGAACGATCCCTTTGCCGGCGGAAAGCCCAGAAGACCCAGACTGCGCGCTCCTTGGACAGTGATACCCGGTCTGGCCGCTGGGTCGAGCGCAGGATGGCCGGCAGCCGCCGTCCCTGCCGCTTCGACCCCTCCGGCATGTACGACAAGTCCCTCGTAGCGCCCGATGCCGAGGAGGCGAGAGGAGCGTGTTTAGAAATCCAGCGACTCGCCCATCAACTCAAGAAATCGCTTCACGTTGTCGCGTCCATAGATCGGTTGGACGATTCGGCGAACCTTGACGTAGGGGCGGCCGAACGAAATCCCAGCTTCGACAAGCAGTCCCTGAATGTCAAAGAGCTCGTCCAGAGAGGTGGCGACCAACCGAACTTCATAGCCTTTCTTGTACTTTTGCCCTTCCGCATTGCGCCTCGCGGAGTCAGCGATTCGGACGCAACCGTTCGCAGCGAAGTAGGATTCCAGGCCCTCAATGACGTTGCGGCCTGGAGTCACGGTAAGAATGCCAGTTAGCTTTGGGTTGCCCAATGTATTCTCGCCCTTGGCACATTATGGTCTGGCTGCGAACCTCTTTCAACTCTCAACCCCTTGTGACCCGGGGTTGACGGACGGGAAGGCTCGACCCCATCCGCGCAGAAAGACAGCACACCGTTCAGGTTCTCCCCGATTCTGGTATCCTCTCGTTCGGCCCAAAAACGGCCGCCCTGCCAGGCTCATTCGAACCTGGCCGACCAAGACCACAGGGAAAATACATGAATCAACGACAATACGAGGCGATGTTCATTGCCAAGCCCGAACTCTCCGACGCCGACGTCAACAAGCTTGGAGACAAGTTCAAATCCATCATTGAAGGAAAGGGCGGCACGATTACCGAAGGAAAGATCTGGGACAAACGAAGGCTGGCCTACGAAATCCAGGGGTACCGCGAGGGAACGTACTACCTGTTGCAGTTCGAATGCGGCCCGGACGTCCCTCATGAGGTCAACCGCCTTATGTCCATCAACGACGACGTCATTCGGCACAGGCTCTTTCAAGTCGGCGAATGAGCGTCCCAGCATCGAGGTGATTCATTGACGAACCGAGTAGTTTTGGTAGGTAGGCTCACGCATGATCCGCAATTGCGGCAAACGACCACGGGCAAGAACGTCTGTGACTTTCAAATCGCCGTCACCAAGAGATTCAAACCCCAGGACGGGTCGCCCGATGCGGACTTCTTTCGAGTCATCGCCTGGGGGAGCACGGCCGACTACGTGTCGAACTACCTCGCCAAGGGTAGGCTCGTCGCCGTAGACGGCAGACTTCAATCGCGCAAGTACGTGGCCAGCGACGGATCGAATCGTGAGGTTGTCGAGGTGGTCGCCGAGAACATCCAAGGGCTCGATCGGCCAAGAGACGACGCAGGGGCCGACGCTCCGCATCGCGACGATCCGACGCCGCCTGATGCGCCCGAGTCCGAATACGACCCGTTCGCCGATGAGTGAATCGAACCGAGAGCAGGTCAGCCCGCTGGACGATCCCCAGTTCGTCATGGCGCGTGACCCGAGCGGAATGTACGATCTCACGCTCGGCTTCCCTGCCCAATGCCGGAAGGCGCTCGCCCTTGCGAGGGAGGTCGAACTCGCACCTCTTTCCAAGCGCCCCCGAAACGTAGTGATCGCGGGCCTCGGCGGTTCGGCGGCCGGCGGCGACTTTGCGCGAGCCCTTGCGGATGCGCTCGGGAACACGCCGGTCGTGGTTTCACGGGAGTATTCGGTTCCGAACTGGGTCGATGAGGAAAGCCTCGTCCTCGCTTGCAGCTACTCGGGCAACACCGAAGAGACGCTGGCGGCATTTCAGGACGCGCGTACGAAGGGCGCCCGACTCGCTTGCGTGACGAGCGGCGGCAAGCTCAGGGAGTTCGCCGAAACCGAGCACCTCCCCCTGTTCGCGATTCCTCCAGGACAGCCCCCTCGAACGGCGATGGGCTATATGCTGATCCCCGTGCTGTGGGCCCTCGAATCCTGGGGGTTGCTTCCGGCATTGGATTACGAGGCTGCGTTCTTGGGACTCGAAAGCGATGCGCTACGTTGGGCCGTCGAGTCGCCCGAGGCGGGCAACGAAGCTAAACGCATCGCCCAGACTCTCTTGGGCTCAGTGGGGCTCATCTACGGCCTGGGCGCGTGGCAGGGCGTCGTAGCTTCGAGGTGGTGCGCGCAGATCGAAGAAAACGCCAAGAACCTAGCCTTTTCAGCTACGTTCCCTGAACTCAATCACAACCAAGTCTTGGGGTGGGTCCGGGCGGGCGATCAGCGGGTTGCGCGGTGGGTCGTTGTGCTCCTCGAAGACGGGGACGAGTCGGCCAAGATGAAGGCTCGCGCGAGGGTAACCCTTGAACTCATTCAAGACCGTGCGACGATCCTCCGCACACGCGCCTCAGGTGGAGCCCTTCTTGAAAAGATGCTCCGAATCTCATTTCTTGGCGACTTCGTGTCGCTCTACTTGGCGGCGCTGAATGGCGTCGATCCTGAGAACATCGACTGGATCAACGTCCTCAAATCCGAACTCGCTAAGGTCCCCCAATAGAGCGAATCCGCCGCCCCTTAGGAAGAGGCGGCGGTCGAAGAGGCTCGTCTTGCGGGAACTAGCCTCGGAGGAGCGATAGCACGGACTGCGGCGCGGCGTTGGCTTGCGCCAAGACGGCCAGTCCTGACTGTTGCAGGATCTGCAACTTCGTGAATTGGGTCATTTCAGAGGCGACGTCGGTGTCCCGAATCGTCGATTCCGTCGCAGCGAGGTTCTCTCGCGCCACCCCGAGTGACCGGATTGTCGATTCGAGGTTGTTGCGTTGGAACGAGCCCAGATTGCCCCGAGCTTGCGAGATCTCGTCGATCGCGGCGTCGATGACGCGTAGCGCGTCGTTCGAACCGTTCGTGGTGGTGATGTCGAGGTTGCTCAAGTTGAGCCCCGCAACGACGTTCTTTCCGAGTTCCGTTGCCGCGAAGTTGTTGAGCGAGAGCGCGGCGGTCTGGTTGACGTTCGCGCCCGTCTGGAACTGAGTCGTCCCGACAGTGAGGTTTCCTGCGGTGAACGCGGCAGAAGCGGCGTTCCCTGCCTCGGTGAGGACCACCCGGTTGCCCGCAACGTCCGTAAGAACGAGGCCGGACTGCTGCATCCGTCCACCGGTAAACGTCACGGTCGTTAGCCCACCCGAAGTCGAGCCGTTGCTGTCGATGATGACGTTCGCAATGGCGTCGGTACCGGTGGCGTTGGTGGTGCCCGCAGCGTTGACGACTCCATTGGCATCCGAAAGCGAGAAGTTTCCGATCGAACCGTACTCGTTCGCCTTCAAGACGATTCCAGAACCCGCAGACCAGATTGCGGTCACGCCCGTAGCGTCCGACGACGAGTTGATCATGTTGATCACGTCTTGCGCGGTGTTCGTCGATGCGGTCGTGAACGTTCGGCCGTTGATGGTGAACGTGCCCGCCGATACGGTGCTGGTCGCGAACGTGAACGTTACGGATCCCGTCACGACGGCGCGGGTTGCGGCGGTCGAGACGGACACGGTAACGAGCGAATCCGTCGTAATCGCGGCGCTGTTGAACGTCCCGCCGAAGTAGAGGCCATTGACGTTCGTACTGCTGAGCAGCGCGGCGCTTACGCCAGAACTGCCGTCCAGCAACCGCTTCGTGCCGAACTGCGTCTGCTCTGAAATCCGGCTGACGGAGTTGATGATCGACGTGAGCTGGTTCTGGTTCGCCTGAATCTGCTGCGAGGTCTGCGTCCCCGAGTTCGCCGAAGCCAGCGCGAGGGTTCTCGCGTCCCTGAGGAGCCTGTTGACCTCGTCGAGGGCCGCTTCGGCGGTCTTTACGAGGTTGACGGCATCTTGGTTGTTGCGAATGGCCTGATCGATGCCCGAAATCTGGGCCCGAAAGTTTTCGGAGATGATCAGGCCGGCCGGGTCGTCGGCCGCAGAGTTGATTCTGAGGCCGGTAGAAAGCCGGGAAATCGACTTCCCGAATGCCATGTTCGTTTCGCCCACATTGCGAAGGGCGTTCATGGCGGTAACGTTAGTGTTCACTCTGAACGACATGCTATTTTCCTCCGTGAGGCGCTATGAACCGGGCGTCCGCTGGGCGGTTCGGCCCTTCAAGCTCTCATCTGGAGGGGCTTTTTCCAGGTATCCCTACCAGGAACCCAGGTAAAAATACTGGGTTTCAGGTGTTTCTGCTAGCTAGTACGAATACTTGACGACGGAGTCAATTTAGGTCTCCACCGTTGGGAAAGCGTCGGGGTCTCGCTCAAGGAGTTCGCGCAACGAATCGGGGATCGTCTGCGCCTTGCGGTCGCCGCCCATCAGGACGTGCCAGGTGTGGCCTTCCGTCGTCTTTTCGTTCGACGTCTCGTTCCAAATCTCGTATTCGAACCGGATCGCTGCTCGTCGCACTTCGCTCATTCGCACGTCGATTCGAATCCAGTCGTCGTAGTGAATCTCCCCTTTGTAGCGGAGATGAACTTCCACGACGGGCCAGAACAACCCCTGTTCCTCGAGGTCCTTATAAGTGAACCCCCGATCCCGGCACCAGGCCCCCCGCGCTTGTTCGAGCCAATACAGATAGTTCGCGTAATACGCGTGGCCCATACGGTCGGTCTCTCCATACCGCACGCGAATCCGTTCTGAAGTCACTTGGCGCACCGGTCCGTGATACCCCGAAAGCCTCCTGTTCAGGGCGCGCCTTCGAGAAACTGCCGTGTAACCTCGGCCTGGGCTTCCATCAACCGCTCGACCTCATCGACCGAGGGCACAGACTGCGTCGCGCCTTCGCTCCTGCACTGAAGGCACCCCGCAGCCGAGGCGAACGCCAGGCACTTGCCAAGAGGCCACGACTGATCGAGCCCATAGAGCATCCCGGCTCGGAACGCATCGCCTGCGCCCGTCGAATCGACCACCGGCCCGCATCGATACACGTCGAAGTCTCTCTCCTCGCCGCCGGGAAAAAGGACGTGGACCTTGCGATCTCCATCGGTCACGATCGCGAGCTTCCCCTTGCCCTCAAACCTCTCTCGCAAGAACGCCCGGTTCGCCTCGTCGTCGCCCCGCCGACCGCACCAGTCAGTGCTCGATTGCCAAACGTCGAAGGGGGAATCGAAGTCCTGGGTTTGAATGAAGTCCATCAAGTACACGTTCATCCCCTCAGCCGCTGCCGCCCTCGCAGCTTGACGCGCGACTTGGCCCAGGTTCGGATCTGCGGTAAACCAGCCGCCCATTCTTAGGGGAACGACCCCATGCTCCTCGGAAGCTGCCAGCCGCGAGAATCCCTTGCCGATCATCGTTCGCTCGCCGTCAGGCGTGACGTAGATGTCGCACTCAGGCGGGGCGCCCGCGCCCATGGGGACGCCGTCCGCGGAAAGTTCGGCAGCGAGAACGGAGTTCCTTAGGAAAGCCGCCTCCGGTCCCGCGCCGATCGAGTTGCCCGCGAGCACGACGTCCGCTCGCCAGCGGGCCAGCATGACAGCAGTATTCGCGGCCTCACCCCCCAAGTAGCTCGTTTCCGACTCAATTTCCACGTACCCCCCTTTTTGGGGAAGCTCTGGGACTCGGCGAACCTTGTCCAGGCACACGGTTCCGAAAACGACAATCACTTGGGCAACGTACCTGAATTGAAGGGAGGTACATTCAACGAATGTTTTGGGCGCAGGGCCTGATGTCGCTTGCGATCTGGCTCGGGTTCGGGTGGGCTCTCGCGCGACATCTCGCAGCCAGGAGGCAATCGATTGCTCGGATTCCGCGTGCGCTCCGGGCCACAGGTGGACCGCTGCTGCTGGTAGGCAGTGTGGCGATCCTCGTGCCCGGGCTCTCAGCCGTTCACGGCGCGGGAGGGATCGGCCCCGCTGCGATGACGCCGATGGGCTGGTTGGCCGTGACGCTGATCGGCCTCGCTACCGTGCTGACCCAAGGGGTCGCCGCATCGTGGATCGCCAGCCATGCGATGCAGGGTGTAACGGCCCGGCCCTCCCCTGCGTCCATCAACCAGGAGCAAGAAGGACCTACGAAATGACAAGGCTTGGACATCTGTTGACTCTATTCGCCGCCCTCGGGCTATTGGCCGCTACCCTCAGCGCTCAACCCGACCCCAACGCAGCCAAGAGCACCGAGATCGAGTTGAAGGCTCGCAAACTCGATCTGCTCAACCACCTCTTGCCCCTCCTCCTCAAAAAGGACCAGATCAACGCGATCCTCTCGGGGATCGAACAGTGCCGCGCCAAGGAAAAGGAAATCGAGACGCGGGAGGCCAATGAAATGCGCGCGTTCGAGACCCGCATCGATCAGGCCATCGAAGCCGGAATCGACAAGGGAGCGATCCCGCCGGTCGAATTGCTCAAAGAACTCAACACCCTCTTCCGAGGGTTTGCGATGCGTCGAATGGCGGTTCGGGCGGAAAACGCAGAGAAACTGGTGGAGGTTCTGAAGTCCAAGCTCGACAGCGGGCAGCAGGCGGCTGCATCCAATTCGGTCGACGTCAAGACCTGGGACAGCCGGTTGGACCCTGAAAAAATGGAACTCGATGAGAAGCTGACAGTGTTCGTCCAGGCGGTCCTGCTCGACCGAGCAACCTACGACGTGCTGATCAAGATGGCCGCCAAAGCGGGCTAAGAGCCCTTCGCTATCTCGGCGTTCATCTGACGGACAAGCTCGCTCTGTCCAAGCCGAAACTGGTCTAAGGCAGCGGCGACCTTGTCGTCGTTCACGCCGAGGATTCGCGCAGCAAGAAGCCCCGCGTTGCGGCCGTTGCCGATTCCGACCGTCGCGACCGGAACCCCGGCAGGCATTTGCACGATCGAATAGAGGGAATCCTCGCCGCCCAGCGCCTTTGTCGGAACGGGCACGCCTATCACCGGAAGAGTGGTCAAAGACGCCACCATTCCGGGCAGGTGGGCCGCTCCTCCCGCTCCCGCGATGATGACCTCGAGCCCTCGTTCTCTGGCGGTTCGCGCATACTCGAACATCGCTTCGGGCGTGCGGTGAGCGCTGACGACTTTGAGTTCGAAGGGGATTCCGATCTCCTCCAGCGCGTTTGCGGCTTCTTGCAGCACGGTGAGGTCCGACTTGCTGCCCATGATCACACCGACGCGGGGGTTCATAACCTCCATCATACTCCCGCGCTCGGCTTCTCACGGGCCTCCCCTTCGAACCGAATGGCCTCGGCGTACCTCTTGGCCGCTCCGAGGTTGGTTGCCACGTAGTCCCTCGCGGCTTGGCCCATCCGCTCTCGCAAGCGCTCGTCCGCAAGGAGTTGATCGATCGCGGCCGCCAGCGACTCGGCGTCCGCGCACACTCGAGTCGCCCCGCACTCCGCCGCGCCTTGCGCCACGTCCCGAAAGTTCGCCATGTGAGGACCATGCAAGACCGGCTTGCCATGCGCCAAAGGCTGAAGGATGTTCTGTCCGCCGAGGTTCGAAAAGCCACCGCCAACGACCACGACGTCCGCGGTCGAATAAACTCCCGCAAGCTCGCCGAAGGTATCGAGGATCAGGTAATCGCCCGTTTCCCCCTTAGAGCGCAGGGCGACTCCGCCAAGAGCCCTGGTCACGGACTCCGCCAGGGCTGGCGCGGATTCAAGATGGCGGGGCGCATGAACTACGCGAACTCGCTCGGGGCCGACGAGCCGAATCGCCTCGACCACCAACGATTCCTCGGCGGAATCCCGCGTCGATCCCACGACCACGACAGGCTTGTCGCGGGAAAGCCCCAGTTCCGTTCGCCACCGCTCCTCGTCTTCAGAGGCGGCTTGGCCCCCCTCATCGAACTTCGAATTGCCCTGTACCTCGACCTGAAATGCGCCCAAAGCGCGTATCCGCTCAGCGTCGCCCTCCGTTTGCATCAGACAGCGGTCCACGAATCTCAGCAGCGCGCGATAGAATCCGCGAACGCGCCGGGCCCGCCGAAAACTGCGGTCGCTGATGCGCCCGTTCACGACAAGAGTCCGCGCCCCGAACGCCTTGGCGGCCCAGAAGAAATTCATCCAAAGCTCGGTTTCCATGACCGCTACCACGGAAGGGCGCGCCGACGACATCGCGCGAACCTGAAACCGCAGGAGGTCGATCGGGAAATACACGAGGTGATCGGCAAGTTCGGGCACCAAAGACTCGGCGATCTGGTGCCCCGAACTTGTAGTGACGCTCAACACGACCTCCGCTTGGGGCCAAGCAGCGCGCAGTTCCTTCAGAATCGGCCTAGCGGCGACGACCTCGCCCACCGAAACCGCATGGAGCCACACGCGGGGGCGGTCCGGGTTGGACCGAAGGCGGTAGTTCCCTAAGCGCTCCCGCCAATTCGGGCCTCCCTTCCTCCGCGAAGCCCTCCAGAGCATCCAGGGCAGCCAGAGGGGAGCGAGAAGCGGAAGCGCCAAGTTGTAGAGCCAAAACATACGAAACTCAAACTCCGACTGGCATCGCCAAAGGCCGCCCCGTGATTCGTTGGAAGGCCTCAAGGTACTTGTCGCGAGTTTGGCGAACGATATCTTCAGGAAGCTCGGGGCCCGGCGGCCGCTTGTCCCATTGGATGGATTCGAGGTAATCGCGGACGAATTGCTTGTCGAACGACGGTTGCGGCCCGCCCGGCTGATACCGCGCCGCGTCCCAATACCGAGAACTATCCGGCGTAAGGGCTTCGTCGATCCATACGAGTCCCTCGTCGTCGATTCCAAACTCGAACTTCGTGTCGGCGAGGATCAGACCCCGCTCAGCGCAGTACTCCGAAGCAAGGGCGAAGAGCCGAAGCGTGAGATCTCGTAGGTTCGTTGCGAGGTCCCGGCCCACGATCTCGGCCATCTCGTCGAACGAAATGTTCTGATCGTGGCCGTCGGTGGCCTTGGTCGCGGGCGTGAAGATCGGTGCGTCCAGCTGGCCCGCTTCCGGGATATTAGGAGGCAGGTCCAGCCCGTGCAGGCGCCCTCCCTGCGAAACGTACTCCTTATATAGCGAACCGACGAGGTACCCACGAGCGACGCATTCAACCATGAGCGGCTGCGACTTCCGAACGATCATCGACCGTCCCAGGAGATCGGGGCCAGCGCCGGGCACGCGCCGCCGGATGTCCTCGTCCGAGGTCGAAACGACGTGGTTTCGGCATACGGAACTCAATCGTTCGAACCAAAACGCGCTCAGTTGGTTGAGCACTCGGCCTTTGTCGGGGATGCCGTTCGCCATCACGACGTCGAATGCGGAAATCCGGTCGGTCGAGACGAGGAGCAATTCGCTTCCGAGGTCGAAAATATCGCGCACCTTGCCTTGATGCGTGGGACCTCGGCCCGCGACAGACGCTTGAAGCAGTGGCTTCATGAATCGATTATGGTCGCTTGCCCCCACTTGGGGACACGGCCTCCGGGGGCGCGAGTTCCTGAAGGAAGTCCTGGAGCGCACGATAGTACGCCTCGCTATGAACCCAGCGACCCTCGGAATGGCCGCAGCCCGGCATCCAGACGATTTTGGCGTTACCGTTCGATGCCCCTTGAACTCGGAGGGCCTCGGAGGGCAGCGCGAGGTCGTCTTGGTCGCCATGAATCATAAGTACCGGCTTGGTGAACTGCCGAATCGCGCGAGCCACGTCGTGCCCGGCTGGGTTCAGTCCGGCCAGTGGCGCGGCGATCCACATCACCGGATAGAGCGCGGCAGCCAGCGGCCGGCCCCCCAAGAATCTCCACCATCCGACGATCGCCTCGCTCAACTTGCCGTAGACGCTATCGAGAATTAGCGCGTCGGCAAGGGACGGGTCCTTTTCGCAAGCGAACACGCATGCCGCCGCGCCCATGCTGCTGCCCATGAGGATCATCGGAACGCCGGGATGCCAGCTTCGAGCGAACCGAACGGCTTCTGCGACCTCCTCGCGCTCTCTCACCCCAAACCCCACCTTATGGCGAGTGCTCTTGCCGTGACCCCTCAGGTCGATCAGCAGGCTCGCACACCCCCACGAGTGAAGCTGGGCAGCGACTGGGGCGAGTTCGGAACGGTTCATGATGTAGCCGTGAGCGAGGACGACGACCGCGCTGGGCTTCTTCGCTTCGACCCACCAACCTCGAATCACGCCGACCTTGGGGAGCTTGATCTCGATTTCCTCCTGCGGGACGCCGACGGAGCTTGGCGAGAAGAAAAGCGGCGATCGCGCAGGATAGAGACTGAATAGCGCGACCCCAAGCAGAAGGAGCAAGTACACGCCGATCAGAACATAGAGCACGATCATCGCGGAACGTCCCCAAGGCGGCGCTTCGTAGCTGTTCTTCGTGCCGCGCGCGAGAGGGCGGCTCGAATTCGGTTACAATTCCAGAGTTCCAACATGTTTGCGCTCAACTTCTACTCTGACCTCTACGGCGATATCCTCAAGAACAATCGAAAGACCGCCACGATTCGATTGGGCGACAAGTCGGCCAAATATCAGACCGGGATGATCGTCTGGATCACCATCGGCCCTCGTTTTGGGCGCCGCCAGAAGCTATACAGCGCAATTATCGACCGGGTTGAGGTGAAGAAGATTTCCGAGCTTTCGCCGAGGGACGTCGAGCGAGAAAACCCTGAATTTCGTTCCTCCGACGAAGTGATCTCGCTTCTATCTAGGGTCTACGGGGACTTCGTCACCCCCGAACACCTGGTTACCGTCGTGTACTTTTCTCGGGTCGACGAATAGCCCTCACGATTCCGACACGCGGAACACGAACCGCGCGTTTCCGAAGGCGACTTCATCGCCATCCACCAGCGGGCTGGATTCCACGCGCTCGAAATCTCCACGAAGCACGTAGCTCCCGTTCGATGACCCAAGGTCTTCGAGCAGCCAGCCTTCTTCGCTCAGCGCAATCCGGGCGTGCTTGCGTGAGATGTACTGCGCCTCGTCGAGCGACGCGAGATCGACATCAACCGGGCCAACCGTTGGATCGAACCTACCCACTGTGGCTGGGGGACGAAACTCGAACGTCATGTCGGTTTCGACACCGTTCCGCTTCAATACTAACCTTGCCGTGGGAGGACCGCCCTCGTCGACCGAGTCCTCAGCGTCAACATCCGCCTCGGGGCTTTCGACCTCCTCGTCATCCCCATCGATGGGGGCGTCCTCCACCTGGTCCTCGCCCCCCAGTTCCGTGCCTTTCAGTTCGTCGTTCTCAACCATCGTTGTTCCCTCGCGCTCTCCTAAACGCTCGACCGATTGCCAATACTGTAGCCGAAACGGCCAGACCGGGTACAAGGGTGCCCAAACTGAATGCCGTCTCCATGACCTTGACTTCGAGGAACGGGTTGTTGGTTCGCAGCCCGTATGCCATCCAACTCAGCGAGGTTCCCAGCGAGATCGCTATGGACACGGCCCAAACCGCGCCCTTTCGAAGAGGACTCTTCGTTCGGTAGCTGAGAAGCACAGGGATCAAAAGCGCTCCCACCACCGCTCCGCTCCACGTGTACCAAAGCTGTACGATGCTTTGGACCGCAAGGGCAACGCCCACGGCCAAGAGCGTCGAGACCGCCACTCCAACCCGTGTCCAGGCGTTTACGACCTTCTCGTCGCTGATCCGCAAGGCGCGGCAAACGATGTCCCTCCCCAGCGAGCCGCCGCTGACGAGCGAGTATCCCACCATCGCCGAAACGATCGTTCCCGCCAATCCGCAAAAGAACAATGCGTTGAGGCCGTCCGGCAGAATCTGGCTTCCAAAGAGGGGGAAGATCGCCAAGCGTTCGAGAGACGAAGCGTCGGGCGCGATGGCTGGGCTGAGGGCCAGCGCATACATGCCGGTCGAGATGCTGAGGATGTCGAACATCATCCAGAAGCCCACCGACCAAAGGACCCCCGTCCTTCCCACTTCGGGCCGGGCGGCGCTAGCGACCCTCTGATGAAACGCTGGATCGACAAATGTCCAAGCTCCCAGGATCATGAAGGATGCGACCGCGATCCAGCCCTGCCCGCCGGTGAGCGTCAACAGCGCGCTGGGCTCGATGTCGGCCCAGGTCTCGATGGGGGGATAATTCGCGACGCACCATCCCACCATTACGCCAAATCCTACATACATCATCGCAAACGCGAGAATCGAAACCCTTGCGTCGGCGAGGAGCCCCCCACGGTACAAGAAGGCAGTTCCGGCTAGCGCACCGACGAGCACAGAAACGCCGATCCCCCACCCCATCAACACCTGGACCAACACGCCGAGCATGAGTACATGGGCGGCAGGCACAGCGAGCAGCAGAATCGCCCCCGAGGCCACAAGAGCGGTTTCCCGTCCAAAGCTCTCCTCAAACTTTTCAGGGATGCTGATCGGCTTCTCGTTCCGCACCCGCCTGGCCAAAATCAAAGAGTAAAGAATCCCAAAAAGGTAATACGGAACGCCAAGCAATAGCCAAGTTCCTAAGCCAAAGTAGGACACGGACTCGCCGATTCCCAAAATGCCCCCATACCAGGTGCTGACCAAGGTCGCGACGAACACGGGAAGCGAGAGCGAGCGGCCCGCGGCGAGGTATTGCAGTACGGTGTTCTGCTTGAGTTTTGCCGAGAAACCTAGCGCAAACAACGCCCCCAAGAACAGCGCCACAACGACCCAGTCGATCGGGCCCAGCTTGGTTTGCCCCACCGCAAACCCAAGCCCTACCATTGCGGTAGTTCCTCTGCCGGAAACTCGACCGTGAGCAAAGCGGCTCCTTGAAGCACCGAGGCCGAAACAAGCTCTCCAGACGCTCGGTTCGAGATACTGGAGAGGCCTGTGGGGCTTAACTTGGCCGAATCGAGCGGCCATCGCACACCCGCGAGCGTCGCTGCCGTAGGGTCGGCCAGCGGCAACATCGAAACTCGCCTTTCGCACCGGGATGGGACTTCAACCTCCTCGTTCGTTCTAAGAACCCACCCGATCCCTGTTCGCAGGACGATGCGAACCCGCAACGGCGCTTTTGCGGCGCTATGAAGCGTAGCGAGCACATGGTCGATCTGGTCGCCTTCGACGCCAAACAAAGTGATCTCCGTATGCCCCTGCCTCGCAGCATAGGCGAGCAGTTTGTCGCAATCTGTTGTGGATTGGCCCGGATCATGAACGAGTTCGATCGCCCTCTCTGCGTGCAATTCCTGCAACCTCGACAGCATCGACGTCGAATCCAGATCGCCGACCACGGCGGCAGGTATCAGGCCCAATCGCACGAGCCGGTCGGCCCCGCCGTCCGCCGCGTACACCTCGTCGGCAGACCGCGCCCAAACGAGCAAGGCCGCATCCGCCGCATCGCCCCCTGCTAAGACTCCGAGCACTCGCGCCATCCGGACTATTCTATCCCGGCGCGATACCTCTCGCACTCAGACAGGTAGACAAGACAAGGCGCAAACCTGTATCAAGGAGGCCCAAGAAAATCGACGAAAAAAGTCGAAAGTTCTCCTTCCCTTGCCGATGAAGGCTGTGAATGCCTCTCCTTGTCGATTCTTGACAGCTATCGGAGCTAC